>JBBRXG010000191.1:0-1510 GCA_038248655.1 Gaiellales bacterium | reverse complement strand
GGCCGATAGCTTGGGCGGGGCGCTGGATGGTGAATGCCTCGGCGGCCCACGGTTGGCCCGGCCGCAGCGCCGGGAACACCCGCCGCACCTTGCGGTTCAGCTCGATGGCCCCGCGGAGAAACCGCGTTCGTTCCGCCGCCAGAGCATCCGAGGCGCACACGATCTTCACCCTCAGGTTCGGCTCCCGCCCCAGTTCCCAAAGCACCCGCAGGCACACTTGCAAACTCTTCCCGTGATCGCGGGGCAACTCGATCAGCGCGCGACCGGCGCCGGCAACCGCCTCGTCGACCAGCGAGCCGAGGCGCAGCACGTCCTCTTTGAGGGCGATCAACGCCTGGTCGAACGTGCTGCGCAGGCCGCCGTGCGGTCTCGCCTCGCTGTCATCGGTCATGCGATCGACCTCCATCGGTTCCATCAGCCGAACCGTCCCGTGATGTAGTCCTCGGTGACCTGCCGGGCAGGCGCGGTGAAAAGCAGGTCGGTTGGCGCCATTTCGACCAGGTGCCCGGCGCGGTCGTCTCCCATGTTCAGGAAGGCGGTGACGTCGCTGGCGCGCGCCGCCTGCTGCATATTGTGCGTCACGATCACGATCGTGTAGCGCTCGCGTAGCTCGCGCATCAGCTCCTCGATGCGGAGCGTGGCGATCGGGTCGAGCGCCGAGCACGGCTCGTCCATCAGGATCACGTCCGGCTCGACGGCGATCGCCCGGGCGATGCACAGCCGCTGCTGCTGGCCGCCGGAGAGGGTCGTGCCGGGCGATCGCAGCTTGTCCTTGACCTCGTCCCACAGGGCGGCGCGTCCCAGCGATCGCTCGACGACGTCGTCCAGGCCCTCGCGCACGCCATGCAGGCGCGGGCCGAAGGCGACGTTCTCGTAGATCGACTTGGGGAACGGGTTGGGCTTCTGGAAGACCATGCCGATGCGGCGCCGGACCTCGACCGGGTCGACCGCCGGGTCATACAGGTCCTCGCGGTTGTAGCTGATGCGGCCGCTGAGGCGCGTGCCGGGGATCAGGTCGTTCATGCGGTTCAGGCTCCGAAACAGTGTCGATTTGCCGGACCCGCTTGGTCCGATGAGCGCCAGGATGCGATGTCGTGGCACCTCGAGCGAGATGTCGCGCACCGCCGTCACCCCGCCGTAGCTGATCGAGACCCCCTCGAGCTGCAGGACGGCGTCGCTGGCGTCCATGCTGACGATCTCAGCTCGGGCGATCGCCGGCAGGGCCACGCTCTCAACCACCGATGCGCCTCCCGACGAGGCGGGCGACGACGCTCACCAGCAGCACCAGCAGCATGAGCTCGAGGGCGCCGGCCCAGGCGCGCTCCTGTCCCGCGGCAAAAGCGCCGCGCGCCTCGCGGAAGATGAGCAGCGGCAGGGCCGTCTGGCCGCCGCCCTGGAAGTCGAGGACGACCGATTGCGCGGCGAGCGCCGTCAGGACCAGCGGCGCCGTCTCCCCGAGCGCTCGCGCGACGGCGAGCATCGAGCCGGTAACCAGCCCCGGCGCCGCAGC
>JBBRXG010000190.1:0-1832 GCA_038248655.1 Gaiellales bacterium | reverse complement strand
CCCCGACCGGAGCCTCCTGGATGAACCTCGTCGAGAGCTGGTTCTCGATCCTCACCCGCCAGCAAGTCCGCCGCGGCAGCTACGCCAACGCCAGCGAGTTGATCGCCGCGCTCGACCAGTTCGTCGCCGGCTACAACGAGCGCGCGCAGCCGTTCGTCTGGACAAAGACCCCCGAACAGATCCTCGCCAAAGGCCATCAAACAGCAACCAACTTCTGAGACGGAGCACTAGGCGAATAGCAGGCGGCTGAAGGCCACGCAGAAGCCGAGGGTGACAGATGCCCGATGCGTGGTTAACGTCAGACGGGAACCGCCAAACGAACCTAGGGAAAGGGAGAGAAGAGTGCCCACGATCTATGTCGATGCACCGCTTTTGGACGACGAGCGCCGCGAGCGTCTTTACGCCGGCGATCTGTTCGTCTTCTCGCCGACAGCGAGCTCGCTCGGGCTCACGACACTCGCGCGCGAGCTGAGCGAAGAGGCATTTGCGCCGCATGAGCCCGAGACGGCGCAGGACAAGATCCCCGCGGAGGATTACGCGGCGGTCCTGGCCGACCTGAAGCCGACGTTCATCCACCACCCCCGCGCGAAAGAGCTGATTGGCTCGATGCTCGCGGACGTGGGGTGCGATGCCGAGAAGGTCTACTTCGACGTGCCACGCCTGAGGACGATGGCTCATGGCGAGTACATGAAGGCGGGCCTCGCACTCCAGTTCCACGCGCACCGTGACACCTGGTTTTCCGCGCCATACGCACAGCTCAACTGGTGGCTGCCTGTGTACCCAGTGGAGGCGCGCAACACAATGGCATTCCATCTGCGCTACTTCGGGGAGCGGATCAAGAACAGCTCGGCGGAGTACGACTACGACGAATGGAACCGGACGGGACGCCAGCAGGCGGCGCAGCAGATCACGAAGGAGACGCGCAGGCAACCGCAGGCGCTCGAGGATCTCGAGCTCGCGCCGGACGTGCGCATTGTCACGCCCGTCGGCGGGTTCTTCGTGTTCTCAGCAGCGCACCTTCACTCCACCGTTCCGAACACGACCGATCGCACCCGCTTCAGCATCGACTTTCGGACCGTCAACGTCGACGACCTCGTCGCCGGCAGGTCTGCGCAAAACGTCGACGCAGAGTGTGCGGGAACGACTCTCGGAGACTTCTTGCAGGCGCGTGATCTCGAGCCGCTGCCGGCGGAGCTGATCGACCGCTATCGACAGGGCTCGGCCGCGCTCGTCGCCCCCGGCGCTTGACAGCTTCAGGCGACCGGAGACGCGCGCGACGCTCCGTCCAGTAACGTCTACCGTCCCACCGTCCGCCGTAACCCGCTCTCGAGTGGGGTCGTCGCCTCCCAGCCAAGTAGTCGGAGCGCCGGACGAGGATCCACAGGCACCTCCTGCTCGAGTGGACGCTCGGGGATCGAGCCGAAGCTTGCCGCGTGCGCGCCGTCTGCGAATAGCTTCACGACCGTGTCGAGGACATCGCGGATTCTCGTCATCTGCCCAGAGCCGAGGTCGATCGTCGTACCTTCGACACCCCGAGCAGTGGCCAGCTGCGATGTACGCGCGCCCGATGTCCTCGGAGAACACGAAGTCGATCTTCCGCTCGCCGCTGCCTAGTGCTCCGTCTCAATAGTCTCTTGATCTTTGAAAGGGACTTGTAGTACGGTCGGAGGTGTGCCGCGTGCAGCGTCCGTGATCGCGCTCTCGCCCGAGCAGGAGGGGGAGTTGCACCGGCGGCTGCGGATGCCGTCGCTTGCGCAGAAAGACGCGCTGCGGGCGCGGATCGTGCTGCGGGCGGCGGCGGGGGCGAGCAATACGGAGATCGCGGGTGAGCT
>JBBRXG010000189.1:0-1989 GCA_038248655.1 Gaiellales bacterium | reverse complement strand
GCGGAGCGGGCCGCCGGATGTCGCCTGGAACGAGAGCGTCCGCGGCCGCTCGAAGGCGGTCAGGACGTAATCGGTCGAGACCTTGAACCCGAGCGGGTGTCGCATCGACTGCCTGTACGTGGTGCCTTCTCGAACGGGTCCTCCGACGCGGGTCGTCTCGAGCACGCGCCATTGCCAGCTTGGATTGTTGGCGCCTTCCGCCAGGAAGTCGAAGACGATCTCGGCCAGCCGGTCGATCCTGACGACATGATGTGCGTGGGCCATGGGTTACCTCCTTTGGGAGCGAGTCTCTGTCTTCCCCGGGTTTCGAAAAAACGACGTCGAGAGGAAGGGCATGCACACCATCGGCCCGAACCCGGTGATCACCACGGTCCCCGCCTTCACGGCTGCGCTCGTATCCTTCGCTCTCGCCCACGAGCGCGACCTCGTCGCGATGGCGGAGGAACGAGAGAAAGCGGTCGAACCGGCGGTGGCAGCGTGAACGGATCCACGAACAGGCACCGGGTGGTCGTCGTCGGGGGCGGTTTCGGCGGGCTGAGGGCGGTGCGGGGGCTTCGCCGCACGCCGGTCGAGGTCACCCTCGTCGACCGGCAGAACTTTACGCTGTTCCAGCCGCTCGTCTACCAGGTCGCTACCGGTGCTCTCTCGCCCGCCGAGATCGCAGCGCCGCTGCGCTCGGTCCTCCGCCGGCAGACCAACGCGCGCGTCCTGCTTGCCGAGGCGACCGGCTTCGACCTCGCTCGGCGCGAAGTCATGCTCGATCGCCTCCCGAACGGCGGCGGCCCGACGACCCTCGGCTACGACACGCTGATCGTCGCCGGCGGCTCGCGGTACTCGTACTTCGGCCACGACGAGTGGCGGCTGCACGCGCCGGAGCTGAAGTCGTTGACGGGCGCGCTCGAGATCCGCAGCCGCGTCCTGACCGCATTCGAGGCGGCCGAGGTCGAGACCGACCACGACCGGCGGCGAGGCTGGCTCACCTTCGTCGTCGTCGGCGCCGGCCCGACGGGGGTCGAGATGGCCGGGCAGATCGCCGAGCTCGGCCAGGACGCGCTCCGTCGCGACTTTCGCTCGATCGACACACAGGCGGCGCGGGTTCTGCTCGTCGAGGCAGCCGACCGCGTCCTGCCGGGCTTTCCCGAGGCGCTCTCGCACAAGGCGGCGCGCGCGCTCGAGCAGCTCGGCGTCACCCCGCTCGCCGGACACACCGTCGTCGGCGTCACCGCCGAATCGGTCGCGATCCGAGACCCCGACGGCGCGGTCGAGCAGGTCGCCTCCCGGACGAAGATCTGGGCCGCCGGAGTCACCGCCTCCGACCTGGCCGCGGCGCTCGCCCGCGAGGCGGGCCTCGACGTCGACCGGGCGCGACGGCTCACGGTCGAGCCGGATCTCACCGTCCCCGGCCACTCCGAGGTGCTCGCGCTCGGCGACATGGTCAGCGTGCGGGCCCCGGACGGAACGATCGCACCGCTCCCCGGCCTCGCCCCGGTCGCGATCCAGCAGGGCCGCTACGCGGCCCGTGCGATCCGCAAGCGCCTTCGCAACCGCCCGCTTCGCCCGTTCCGCTACGTCGACAAGGGCAACCTGGCCACGATCGGCCGCTCGAAGGCCGTCGCCGACATCAAGGGACTCCATCTGGCCGGCTTCGTCGCCTGGGCGATCTGGCTCGTCGTCCACCTCGTCTACCTGATCGGATTCCAGAACAGGCTCCTCGTCTTCCTCCGCTGGACGATCAGCTTCCTCACCCGCGGACGGGGCGCCCGCCTGATCGTCACGAGACGTGAACCCGGCGAGGGCTAGGCCGCGGCTTCGAACGCCAGCTCCTCGCCCTCGGCGGCCGCTTCGGGAAGCGCCGGCGCCGACTCGATCATCAGCGCGGCGACGAGGGCGGCGAGCGCGGTGACGGCGGCGAGCACATAGAAGGCGATCTCGAAGCCGTGGGTGAGCGCGGCGCCGTCGGTCGGGGCGGTGCCTGGGTGCGCGGCGAGG
>JBBRXG010000188.1:0-2104 GCA_038248655.1 Gaiellales bacterium | reverse complement strand
CCTCCAGATCACGGTCTGCCACTTCCCGCCCGGCACCAGCAAATGGAACAAGATCGAGCACCGCCTCTTCAGCTTCATCTCCAAGAACTGGCGCGGCCGACCACTCGTCTCCTACGAAGTCATCATCAACCTGATCACCGCGACAACCACACGCACCGGGCTCGACGTCTACGCCCGCCTCGACGACAACGACTACCCCAAGATCGACGTCACCGAAACCGAACTCGCCGCCGTCAACATCAGCCGCGACCCATTCCACCCCGAATGGAACTACACCATCAACCCATCACCTCATTGATGGACGCTTCCTTAGCGGATCATCAGCAGCGAGCGTTGCCGGAGCGGGCAGCGTCGTCGAGTCGTACGGCTTCCACGGTAGCGAAACCCGAGGCGCTCACGGCGAGATCGGCTGCTGCCACCAGCCTGCGCCCTCGCCGAGGAGCAGTGTGGGCAAGGTCTGTGTCCGTTCGCCGACGACGTCTCCAGCTGCGAGGTCGAGAATCGTGAGCGGGTCCTGCCCGGAGACGCCGACATACGCGCGTCCACCGTAGGCGAGTCCCAGCCAGGCAGGTTGGCCGTCGAGGACCTGGAACCGTTTGCCGCCGTCGAACCCATAGGCACGGAGGCCGATGCCGACCGCATGACCCGACTCAGACCTCTCGCCGGTGGCCAGGAGGAGGTCGTCGGCGAGGTCGAAGCTCGTGACGTCGCGATCGATCGTGCGGACGCTCCCGTTTCCGGTGTCGATCAAGAGCAGGCCGGCCGGCTGTGTCTGGCCCTGCGCAGTGTCCGCCCCGGACACCGCCAGCAGGCCACCACCGAGCCAGCGCGCCTCGCGCACGTGGCCGCTGAACTCCTTCGCCGCGGCCGCCGGTTGCAGCCAGTTCACAAGCCGAGAGAGAAACAAGGTTCGCGGCCGGAGCGCGTGGTACGAGACGCTTAGAGGGGCCAGGCCGATATCGCCGATGCGGCCTTCATCAACGACGAACGCGTGACCGCTCCGGGGGTCGACGGCAAGTCCGGGTAGCTGCGTATCGATCTGAATTGCGACCTTGGTCGCGAGCACCTTGGAACCCGCGCGGATCTCTCCGAGCTGAACGAAGCGCACCGCACCGGTGGCGCTCGCGACCGCGAGCCTGGCGAGGCCGATCTTCTGCGCGGGCGAGACGAGGAGTGCGAGCTGGCGACCCGCGACGGAAAGCCGCTGCACCGAGCCGCCGAGGGCGCGCCGGGCAACGACTCGCCGGCTCGGAAGGTCGAGGACGAGCAGCCGCTGCCCTCCCCCGGGTCCCTCCTGAAGACCGAGCACGCGGTTGGGTGTGAGCCACGCCAGCGCTCCGATCGACCCTCCGCCGATAGGGACGCTCGCGAGCACTTGCAAGCGGGTCGCGTCGATGATCTCGACGGCTGAGGTGCCGTTCCGCGCGACCGCCAGGCGCTGCCCGTTCGGGGAGGCGCTCCACGGCGGGTTGGCCCAGCATGCCGTCCCACCGTTACGCCCCGCGCAGCCGCCAGAGCCGACCTGGAGTTTCGCTCCGGGGAGAGGCTGCAACGAGTTCGGGTCGACCCGGATGACGGCCCCGTTCGAGAACCCGAGCAGCTGCGAGAGCTGTGGCGTCGAGACGGCGACGGCGACTCGCATGGGAGCCGACTGCGCGCCGGACTGCGTGAAGCCGCCGACTCCTGCCGCAACGGCCGAGACGCCCACGCACACGCTGAACAATGGCCGAAGCATCCCGCACCTCCTACACCGCATCGCCTCGGACGGTTCCCTCGGAGTCTACGCCCTGATCGCGGCGCCGGCGACCCGCGCGCCGCTCGAGCGGACGAGCTTCGCGAGTGATGGCCGAGTGAATCGTGCGATGCCATCACCGGCGTCCCTGGCGGCAGCATCCGCGTCGTAGGTTGTCAGCGAGCCGTCGACGAACGGTGCTCGCCTCCGGGGTAGACGAACAGTTCGCCCAGCTTGAGGCCAAGCTTCGCGAGACATCCGACGCCGATGCCGGCTTTGCCGGCGTCGGCCACAACGGCCGGGGACGAAAGACGAGCGACGGGAAGTCGTCATGGCTCGGCGCAAGCCGAGCCGGACTTCGCGTCGGAGTGG
>JBBRXG010000187.1:0-2308 GCA_038248655.1 Gaiellales bacterium | reverse complement strand
TTCGACGCGGGCGTGAAGGTCGGCGACCATGTGCTCGCGTCGCTCGTCGTCCCGGAGACGATGGCGGACATCAGCATCACCGAGCACTAGCTGGACTGCACCTCACCCGTCGTTGTCCTGCACACCCGCGACCCGGGACCGCGGTCACGGCAGTTCGCGATCGTCGGGTCGGAGACCGCCCACCGTGATCCAGCCTGCGCTCGGGAAGGCAGCCGACGTCTACAGCTACTCGACTCGTTCGTCTTCGGGGCGCTCGTCGAGCTAGCGGCGGTTCCGTCTCTCGTTGCCAGCCGCCGCGAGCGGCCGGACTCGGACATGCTGGTTGCGGACTCGGGACGCGGCCGTGATCTCGAGCTCGCGGTCGACGCTCTGGAGAACCACGAAGTCCCCTCGCGCCCTGCGTCGACGGCGGCGCGGCAGGTGTGACGTGCTCGTGACGAGTGCGCACCATTCCAGGGCGCGAGCGGGCTCAGATGGTGCCTTCTTCTACCGTCGGGAGGATGGAGCCCGACCAGCTCCTCGATCGACTCGCTCATGGAGCGCTCCACAACGTGCGATTCAGGGACGCACAGACTCTCGTGATCTCTCTGGGATTCCGACTCGTGAGAGTAAAGGGCAGCCACCACGTTTTTGTCCATCCGAAGGTTCCCGAGCTGCTCAATCTCCAGGACGTGAGAGGAGAAGCCAAGCCGTACCAGCTCCGGCAGCTCCTGCGCCTGGTTCGCGGCTACGCTTTGGAGCTCCAGGACGGCACGTGAGCCATTACCACATCAACGTCTTCTACAGCGACGAGGATGGCGGCTACGTCGCCGACATCCCCGACCTCGATTCGTGCTCCGCTTTCGGACTGACGCCCGAGCAAGCCGTGGCGGAGGTCGAGAAGGCGAAGGAGGCGTGGCTCGCGGCGGCGAGCGAGAACGGTCGCTCGATTCCGGAGCCCAGCTACAGACCGGATGCCAGCGCCTACGGCCCGCCGCGAACGTAGATCACCTGGCCGCTCACGTAGCCCGCGTCCTCGGAGCAGAGGAACGCGATCACGCCGGCGATGTCCTCGGGCTCGCCGATCCGCTGCAGCGGAACCTGCTCGGCGGCGATGCGCTGGAAGTCCTCGAACGCGACCCCCATCCGCTCGGCGGTCTGCCTGGTCATCGCGCTCGACACGAACCCGGGGGCGACGCAGTTGACGTTGACGTCGAACCGCCCGAGCTCGATCGCGAGCGTCTTCGTCATCCCCTGGATTCCCGCCTTCGCGGCCGAGTAGTTCAGCTGTCCGCGATTGCCGAGCGCCGAGGTGGACGAGATCAGGACCATCTTTCCGCCCCCGTGCTGCGTCATATGCGACTGCGCCGCCTGCGTCGCCAGGAACGTTCCGCGGAGGTGGGTGGCGATCACCGCCTCCCAGTCGTCGTCGGTCATCTTGTAGACGAGGTTGTCGCGGATGATCCCGGCGGAGGTGACGAGGACGTCGAGGCCGCCGAGCTCCGCAACCGTGCGGGAGACCGCGCCCTCGACCGCCGCCCGGTCCGTGACGTCGGTCTCCAGCCGGAGCCCCGGCGCGTCGTCGTCGAACGCGAGGTCGGCGAGCGCGACCTTCGCGCCCTCGGCCGCGAAGCGGGCGGCCGTCGCCTTCCCGATCCCTCTGCCGCCGCCCGTCACGAGCGCGACCTTTCCGTGGAACCGATCCACGTCTCGTAGCCTATGTCGCCGTGCCGGAGAGCACGGACTTTACACCTCACGTTGTGTATGATCGGGTGTATGCGGACGAACATCGACATCGACGACGCTGTTCTCCGCGAAGCGCAAAAGCTCATCGGAACGCGAACGAAACGAGAAACCGTGGACGTTGCCCTGCGCGAGCTCGTCGCCCGGCACAAGCGCATCGGCGTTCTCGATCTCCGTGGGCGGGTCCACTGGGAGGGAGACCTCGCCGAGAGCCGCCGCGGCCGGTCGTGATCGTCGTCGACACGAGCGTCTGGGTGGACGTCCTGAACGACGTTCCGACCGCTCAGGCGGGGCGATGCGTGGCGCTGATCGAGGGAGGCGAGCCGGTCGCTCTGACTGACGTCGTGCTCACCGAGATCCTTCAAGGGTTGCGTTCGGAGCGCGAGGCCCGGCTGGTCGAGCGGCACCTGCGCGCGTTTCCCATCCTTCGCCTGGAGGGCGTCGACGACCTCGTGCTGGCAGCGTCGCTCTACCGCACGGCTCGCAGGGCGGGGGTGACGATCCGCAAGAGTCTGGATCGATATACTCAACATTTCATCATTTAAGGAATTGAATTCATTTCTCCCTGTTCATATTGCAACGCTGT
>JBBRXG010000186.1:0-2356 GCA_038248655.1 Gaiellales bacterium | reverse complement strand
CTTCAGCACGTAAAGCGCCTCTCAGACGTACTCTAAAGTTACGTGTAAAGGGCGTTGATCCTGGCCGGGGTACACGAACGACCAGACGGTGATCGGCGAGGTGAAGGACGATCTGCGCGGCTGTGACACCCACACGGCGGAGCTGGCGTCGGGCGGGAAGGGCGAGAAGCCTAGCGCCTGCGCGCGACGAGGGCCGTCCCGGCGCCGGCCGCGAGCTCGGCAAAGTCGGAGAATCCATGCTCGAGACCGGCGCGCAGACGCTTGGGCGGGACGTAGATCGGGGTCGCCGCCCCGTGGACGAAGACGAAGACGGCGTGGCCGCCCGGCTCGATCACTCGCGCCACCTCGTCGAAGAACGGGATCATGTTCAGCAGGACGGCGAGGTCGAATGCTCCGTCCTCGAACGGCAGGCAGGAGGCGTCCGCCTGCTCGAATTGGACGCGGCCGCGGAGGGCGTCCGGAAGCTTCCGCCGCGCCTCGGCCACCATCTCGCCGGAGAGGTCGACGCCGACGACCTCGGCGTCCGGGAAGCGCTCGGCGATCGCGAATGCGCCCGCACCTGTGCCGGCGCCGAGATCGAGCGCGCGCCGGGGCGCCTGGACTGTCTCGAGCGCGGCGACGAGCGGTGCGAGGCTGTGCTCGGCTCGGATCGTCTCCCAACGGGGAGCCAGGAGATCGAACTCGAGCTCCATCGGCCGCCGCAGCAAGCGCCAGAGCGCCGGCCAGCGGACGACGAGCGTCGTCGCAATCCGGGCAAAGCGACGGCCGATCGCGAGCCGGACGTTCACGCTCGAATGGAGATGCGCGCGACCTGCCCCGACCAGCTCGCCAGCGTCGCGGCGTCGTCGCTGCCCGTGATCGACAATTACCGCTAGACGACCGCGACGGTCTTGTCGGCGCGGCCGCTGCGGTAGCCCGGGCCGAGCGCCGACTCGAGCTTCTGCTCGAGCTCGCCGGATTCGGCCAGCTGCTCGGTGATGTCGGCGCCGCCGATCAGTTCGCCGCGGATGAAGATCTGCGGGATCGTCGGCCAGCCGGAGAGCGCCGAGAGCTCGTGGCGGATCTGCGCGTCGGGGAGGATGTCGATGGCTGTCACTGGCGCGCCCGCGCGGCGCAGCGCCTCCAGCGCCCGCGTCGAGTTCCCGCACATGGCCCTTTGCGGCGTGCCCTTCATGAACACGGCCACCGGCTCGTCCGCGATCACCTGCTGGATCTTCTCGCGTATCTCGCTCATTGACTCCCTTTCGTCTTGATTCTCAGCTCGTGGATCGTCCCGTCCGCGAGCGGCTCGGCGAGGGCGTCGTAGACGAGGCGGTGCTGTCCGACGAGCGAGAGCGCGTCGAAGCGTGGGCTGGCAACGACCACCTGAAGGTGGTCACCGGTGCCGGTTCGGTCGACGACGGAGACCTCGCTCGCGTCGGGAAAAGCCTGTCGCAGCAACCCATCCAGGCGCTCCATGGCAGTCAGACTACAGGGAGGCCGACGCCGCCCGTCCCGCCCGAGGTCGACGTCTTCCTCCCGTGAGCCCGACGCCGCCGCCGTCGCGACGCTGAGCCCCGACGGGCCCCCTACACAGCCCTGTTCACGCGCTGGTCAGGTGGCCGACGCAGGCGCCTGGCTCGGCGAAGGGCTCGAGCGAATCCGCTTCAACGCCAATCGCGAGCTCGGCCAGGGCTCCCCTGATGAGACCGAGATGGAGCGGACAGACGACGGCCTGGTAGGTCGTCGCCAGCTCCTGGAAGGGACAGCGTTTGAGCACGAGCTCCTGCCCGCTCTTCGCTTGCCTGAGCTCCGGCCTGAAACCGTACTGCTCGTGGAGACGAACGACCTCGTCGATCGTCTCCTCCTTCGAGATCGACGTAAACGGTGACGGCTTTTGGACGAGGTGCGCGCCCCACGCCTGTCCAGCCTCCTCGGCGCGAGCGCTGGGGTCGCGCTCCGAGCCGAGGGAGCTGGCGAGGATCTGCGCGAGGAGGCGATAGCTGGCGAGCGCGCGTGCGTCGGGCGGCTCGGCCGCGGCCTCGTAGAGGACGCGCGGCCGGCCCGGGCGGGTGCGCCGCTCGCGTCGTGCCGAGACGAGGCCTGCCTCGGCGAGGACGCGGAGGTGCGAGCGGACGGTGTTCAAGTGCAAGCCGACGCGCGTTCCAAGCCGGCTCGCGTCGAGCGGCGCCTCAGCCTCCGCCAGGACTTCGAGGATCCGGACACGGCTGGAGTCGCTTAGCCTCGATCCACCGAGCGATGGGACCTGATCCGTCCGAGCTGATCGTGAAAATGACCTCCTGAGCAGGCAAATAGCGGCTGATTGGAGCAGCCGCGGCCTGACGTCAGGAGGTCACTCACATGGTGAGCGGTTCTG
>JBBRXG010000185.1:0-2357 GCA_038248655.1 Gaiellales bacterium | reverse complement strand
GTCCGCGACAACCTGCGCGTCAAGGATGTCCGCATCGGCGACGGCGACAACGCCAAGCGGTTCGTCGTCTGCCACAACCCGGCCGAGGCCGAGCGCGACAAGGCCGAACGCGACCAGCAGATCGGCCGGCTCGAGGCCGAACTCGCCCGGATCGAGACCGCCCGCGCCAAGGCGAAGACGAGCAAGCAACGTGAGGCGCACACACGCGCCGAGTGCGCGCTGCGCGACCACCCGACCCTCTCCCGCTACCTGCGCCAGACCGCGAGCGGCCGGCTGCTGATCGACCGGCGCAAGGTCGCGGCCGAGGAGCGCCTGGACGGCAAGTACCTGCTCTCCACGAGCGACCCCGACCTGACCGCCGAGGAGATCGCGCTCGGCTACAAGAACCTGCGCGAGGCCGAACGCTCCTTCCGCGACCTGAAGACCACACTCGAGCTCCGCCCTGTCTTCCACCGGCTCGAACACCGCATCCACGCCCACGTGATCATCTGCTGGCTCGCACTGCTGCTGATCCGGATCGCCGAACGCCAAAGCGGGCAGAGCTGGCGGCGGATCGCCACCGAGCTGCAACGACTGCACCTCGTCACCCTCGAAGGCGCTGCCGGCGCCGTCCAGCAGACCACCCAGCTGAGCGATGCCCAACGCGCAATCCTTGCCGCCCTCGACGTCGAACCGCCGCCCCGGATCACCGCGCTCGAACCCGCCTGAGCAGCCTCTCGACCGCCGACTCGCGTAGGCACACGGCTGCCCACCCGCCCAACGGCAAAAAGCCCTGCTCCTAGCTGCCTTTCAGCCCGACCGCGTGCCCATCAACTGCGGAACTCGGGACGACCTCAGGCATACATTCGGAACCCAGATGGCCGCCGCCGGCGCGCCGTTGCGAGCGATCCAAGAGTGGCTCGGCCATGCCGACCTGCGAACGACGCTGATCTACGCCGACTATGCGCTCGACCCGAATCAGGGCGCCCAGTTTGCGGAGCGCGCGTTCGGCGATCGCAACACCATCGATGCAGTCCGGGAGCCGGCTGGGCAGGACTGGACATTCGTAACAGTCGAGAGCAGTGGATAGCACGTTCCTCGGCGTAGAGGGCGCTCTTCCCTGCCGGAGGGCCCTCTGGGCTCCAACCAGGGATCCTTGCTCGTCCGGTGGGGGGGTCGAGCGGAGCCTGTCAAGTCGAATGAGACGGTCGGCGTTCGGATTTGGGAAGCAACCTCCTCGGTCGTGGGCTTGTTGATCCAGGCGGCGGTCGGGAGCGCCGGCGGTCGTGGCGGTCGGGGGACGAACCGCTCGGGTGTGCGCGCGTACGCTTGGTCGAGCACGCGCGCTCGTCGGTCGTGCAGTTGCTGCGCTCGTCCGTGGTGGATGGCGGCCGGGGTCATGAGGCCGATCCCGGAGTGGCGGTGCTGGTGGTTGTACCAGTCGAAGAACTCGCGGCAGAACGCCCTGGACTGCCCGATCGAGTCGAACCGGGCAGGGAACTCCGGTCGGTACTTGAGTGTCTTGAACTGCGCCTCCGAGTAGGGGTTGTCGGTCGAGGTGTACGGCCGCGAGTGGGTCTTGGTGACGCCGAGGTCGGCGAGCAGGAACGCGACCGGCTTCGAACGCATCGCGCTGCCGCGGTCGGCGTGCACGATCAGCGTCCCCGGCCTGATCTGCTGCTGCTCGGTCGCTTGGCCGAGCAGCGCCTTCGCGATCTCGGCCGTCTCGCGGTGCTGCACCGTCCAGCCGACCGCGTAGCGGCTGAAGACGTCGAGGATCACGTACAGGTAGAAGCAGGTCCACTTCGCCGGGCCCCTCAGCTTCGAGATGTCCCACGACCAGAGCTCGTTCGGCCGCTCTGCGAGCAGCTCCGGCTTCGCGTAGGGCGGGTGGGTGAGCTGGTTGCGCCGCTCCCTGACCGAGCCGTGCGCCGCCTCGAGCAGCCGGTACATCGTCCGCTCGGAGGCGAGGTAGCGGCCCTCGTCGAGCAGCGTCGCCCACACCTGTGCCGGCGAGCAGTCGACGAACCGCTCCGAGTGCAGCTCGGCCAGGATGGCTCGCCGCTCTTCCGCGGAGAGCGCCCTCGCCGGCGGCCGCCGCAGCCTGGACGGACGCGGCGCCGATCCGACGGCGGCGCCGGTAGATCGTCGCCGGCGCGACACCGAGCGCCCGGCAGGCGGGCCTGGTGCCGACGATCGGCGTCAGCTCCTCGACCGTCTGCTCGATCATCGCCCGGTGCTCTCGGACTCGCTCGCACCCTCGGTCCCGAGCATCTACCCCAAGAGCGCAGAGACGTTTCCCTGGATCTCGATCACCTTGCGCGCCTTCGCCAGCTCGGCCTCGCTGCGCTCGAGACGGCGATGCAACTCCGCGATCT
>JBBRXG010000184.1:0-2396 GCA_038248655.1 Gaiellales bacterium | reverse complement strand
GTAGGGGTAGAGGTCGAAGCCGAGCCGCTCGCCGTTCTGCCCGTACCTCGAGCGCCGGAGCTCGACGGCGAGCTCGAGCGTCTCCATGAACGCGGTCGCGCCGACCATGTTGTCGTCGTCGAACGTGCCCCAGCCCGAGTTCGCATGCTGGTGGCCTAGCAGGCTCTTCGCGGCCAGCAACGCGGCGTACTCGGCGAGCGACTCGCCGTTCATGATCAGGTGCTGCCAGTCCATGTTCACCTTGACGTTGTCGAGGCCGCGCTCCGCCAGCTCGTGGATCACATGGAGCGTCATCCCGATGTTCCGCATCATGATCTTCATCGCCGGCTCCGAGTTCTTGTGCTCGAGCCAGAGCGGCTGGCCGTGCTCCTTCAACGTCCCGGCGACGGCGGCGAGGCCGTCGACGAACCACGCCCAGCTGTCCGCGTACGGCGTCTGGAACGGGTAGTTGTAGCCCTCGATCCCGGGCCAGACGATCATCGGCACGCCCAGCTGACCCGACAGCTCGGCGCCGGCGACGGCGATCCGCACGGCCTCGGCGCGGATCTCCGGATCGGGGTTGACCAGGCCGCCGCGCCCGAACCGCGGGTCGAGATGGAGCCCGCCGGCGAGGCAGTAGATGTCGTGCGCCGGCCCGAGCGCCTCGCGGATCTCGTCCACGTTCCGTTCGTCCAGCTCCTGCGGGTAGTGGAACTCGTAGCCGTCGATCAGGTCGCCGAGCCCGTCGACCGCGCGCCGGACCCGGGTCGCGGTGGTCTCGCCTGCACGGTCGGGCCGGTAGCCGCCGGGCACGAACCGGGTGACCATCGAGCCGAGCGCCCAGATGCCGAGGCTCGTCTTCACGGCCCGGACCCTACAGCGGCGCGCGCTGCCGGTCGCGGTTGACTATGGCCGTTGTATCGACGAATCTTGGTGCCGCGCCGGGCGCACGCGCCCGAGCCGAGGCGCAAGAAAACGAGGCAGGAATTGGATGGAGGGAGGAGCACGTGAAGCACGTTTCTCGGAAGGTGGCCGCAGTAGGTCTCGTCGCTGCGGTAACCGGGTTGGCCGTCGCCGTTGCCGTCGCGACGGCCGGGACGGCCAAGAAGTCGGCGGGCATCCTGGCCTGCGGGCTGATGCCCGACACCAAGACCTCGGTCCGCTGGGAGCAGTTCGACAAGCCGTACCTGCAGAAGGCCTTCAAGGCCGCCGGGGTCTCGGCTCGCGTCGTCAACGCCCAGGGCGACCCGCAGAAGCAGAAGACCCAGGCCGACCAGTGCATCTCCGACGGGGCGAAGGTCCTGATCATCGCTCCGATCGACTCCGGCTCGGCTGCCGCGATCGAGAAGGCCGCCCTCAAGAAGGGCGTCAAGTCGATCGACTACGACCGCCAGGTCGAGGGCGGCGTCGCCGTCCTGTACGCGTCCTTCAACGGCCACACCGTCGGCGTACTGCAGGGCCGGGGCGTCCGGGCCGGGCTGGTCCTCAACGGCATGTACTCGCGGAAGCCGGTCGTCGCCTCGCTGTGGGGCGGCCAGGAGGATGCGAACTCGTACCTGTTCAAGGGCGGGGTCGACCAGGTCCTCAATCCGCTGTACAAGAACGGCACGCTCAAGAAGGGCCCGCAGCAGTTCGTACCGGGCTGGGACAACCAGAAGGCCGGCACGATCTTCGAGCAGATGCTCGTCAGGACGGGCAACAAGATCGACGCGGTCGCCGCCGCGAACGACGGGCTCGCGAACGCGGTCGTCGTCGCGCTGAAGGCGCACAAGCTGCATCCGATCCCGCTCAGCGGCCAGGATGCGACGACGCAGGGCGTGCAGAACATCATCTCGGGCTGGCAGACGATGACGGTGTTCAAGGACGTCCGGAAGCTCGCGACCCAGACCGCCCAGGCTGCGGTCAAGATCGTCAGGGGTCAGAAGCCGCCGACGACGGGCACGGTCAAGACCAAGGGCCGCTCGATCGAGCCGGCCTTCCTGATCCCGCCGCAGACGATCACGAAGGCGAACTGGAAGCTCCTGGTCACGGGAGGCTTCCTGAAGCGGGGCGACATCTGCAACGGCACGTACGCGAAGTACTGCAAGTAGATTCGCCGTAGACGAACGAGCCTGGAGGCGCCCCACTGCGGGCGCCTCCGCTCGTTGTGTGGTAGGAAACAGCACTCGTGAGCGACGCGCCCCTCCTCGAGCTGCGCGGAGTGACCAAGTCGTTCGGCTCCGTGCAGGCGCTGAGCGACGTCGACTTCGAGGTCCGGGCAGGCGAGGTGATGGCGCTCGTCGGCGACAACGGCGCCGGCAAGTCGACGCTGATCAAGTGCGTCGCCGGCATCCACCCGATGGACGGGGGGCAGCTCCTGTTCGACGGCCGGCCGGTATCGATCCACGGGCCGAAGGACGCGGCGAGGCTCGGGATCG
>JBBRXG010000183.1:0-2427 GCA_038248655.1 Gaiellales bacterium | reverse complement strand
GTCAAGGTGTTCTTCGTCACCCATCTCTTCGACCTCGCCGACAGCGTCCACCGCCAACAGCTCGAAAGCGCGCTCTTCCTGCGCGCCGAGCGGGGCGCGGACGGCAGTCGAACCTTCCGGCTCACCGAGGGGCAGCCGCTCCCCACCAGCTACGGGCAGGACTCCTACCGGCGCATCTTCGGCAGCCGTACGGAGAGCGCTCCGGCCGCGTCAGCCTGAGCGCCGCCCAGGTCCCGGCACGACTAGCCCTTGTTCCGATAGAGGTGCATTGTGAGCGGCGCGAAGACGGTGACGAGTGCGGCGGAGGCGAGGAGCACCCAGCCGATCTGACCGGCGGTGGCGGTTCCGTTCATCAGGCCGCGCTCGGCTGTCACGAGGTGGGTGATCGGGTTGCCGTCGATGAGTGCTCGCAGCCAGGACGGCATCGTCCGAGGGTCGACGAAGACGTTGCTGACGAACGTGAGTGGGAACAGGATCAGCAGGCCGGCGACCTGGACCGAGTTCGGGCTCCGCAGGAGCAGGCCGAGCGTCGTCCAGATCCACGAGAGGCTGAACGCGAAGACGAGGACGAGCGCGACGCCCAGCAGTACGCCGACGACGCCTCCGTCCGGGCGGAAGTCCATCGCGAGGCCGAGCAGGATGACGAGCGTCGAGGCAAGCAGGTAGCGGCTGGTGTCGCCGAGCAGCCCGCCGATGATCGGGGCGGGCCGCCAGATCGGCAGCGAGCGGAAGCGGTCGAACGTGCCGCTGGCGATGTCGGTGTTGAGTGTCACGCCGGTGTACATGGTGACGAGCACGACCGCCATGACCAGGGTGCCCGGGAGCAGGAACTGCAGGTAGTCGCCGGTGGAGCCGGCCAGCGCACCGCCGAAGAGGTAGGTGAACATCAGTGTGAACAGGATCGGGATTCCGAGGACGTCGCCGAGCTGCTCGGGGACGTGCTTGATCTTCAGCAGCGCGCGCCAGGCGAAGGTCAGCGACGCGGATGACGCGCTCGCGCGCGGGGGGCGGGCGCGCGACGTCAGCGCTGTTGGTACGGCGTCGCCGGTGAGCATCAGCTGCGCGGTTGGGGCCGTGGTCATGCTGCGTCCTCCTCGGTCGCTGCGTCGTTTGCGGCCTTGCGGCCGGTCAGGGACAGGAACACCTCGTCGAGGCTGGCCTGTCCGAGCGTGAAGCCGGAAAGTCCGAGGCCGGCCTGGCTGAGCTGCGCGAGCGCGTGCGTGGCTCGTGCGGGGTCCGCGACGCGTGCCGAGAGGGCGGCCGGGTCGCGCTCGAGGTGGAGCCGCACTCCGAGCGCCCCCGACAGCACGCGCTCCGCCTCTGGCCGGTCTTCGGCGTCGAGCAGGCGGACGTGCAGCGCCGTCGATCCGACCGAGGCCTTGAGCTCGCCCGGCGTGCCTTCGGCGATCGTCTTTCCGCGGTCGATGACTGCGATCCGGTCGGCGAGCTGGTCGGCCTCGTCGAGGTACTGGGTGGTGAGGAGCACGGTCGTGCCGCCGGCGACGAGCGCTCGGACGATCTCCCAGACCTGGTTACGGCTGCGCGGATCGAGCCCCGTGGTCGGCTCGTCGAGGAAGAGGAGCTCGGGGGTGACGACGATGCTGGCGGCGATGTCGAGCCGGCGGCGCATGCCGCCCGAGTAGGTCTTCACCTGCCGCCGCGCCGCCTCGGCCAGCCCGAAGGCGTCCAGCAGCTCGCGCGCCCGTGCCTTGGCCTGCGTTCCTCGGTAGCCGAGGAGCCGGCCGAGCAGGACGAGGTTCTCGAGCCCGGTCAGGTCGTCGTCGACGGAGGCGAACTGCCCGGTCAGGCTGATCCGCCCGCGCACAGCATCCGCCTCGTGCACGATGTCGTTGCCAAGCACGCGCCCTGTGCCGCTGTCGGGGCGGAGCAGCGTGGCGAGCATACGGATCGCCGTTGTCTTGCCGGCCCCGTTCGGCCCCAAGAGGCCGTAGACGGAGCCTGCGGGGACCTCGAGGTCGAGGCCGTCCACCGCGCGGGTGCTGCCGAAGACCTTGACCAGGTCCGAGGCGACGACGGCGAGGTTGGGAGCGGGAGCGTGGCCTGTCGTCATGAGAGCCTCTCCTTTCCGGAAGTCGCAATCGGTTTCTGCGCCGGCGTCGAGTTGCCGGCTCCGTATTCGCCGTCGACCGCGGCCAGCGCCCCGGAGGGCGCCCCTGGGCCGACGCGGCTCAACACCGTACGCCTGGGCACCGCGTCGGACGATCACAGGCTCATCCATTCTGAGCCTCCTCTCGATCTCGACATCTCAGGAAGGGGCTATCGGCGTGACCGGTCTTAGTGGCAGAGGTAGCTTTTACAGTGGATGCCCGAGAACGGATCTGCGGTTACAAGCTGGCCGCTTCCGGCTCGGCCGCCGCGGACGCTGGCGGAGTTCCAGGCGCGCTTTCCCGATGACGAGGCCTGCCG
>JBBRXG010000182.1:0-2505 GCA_038248655.1 Gaiellales bacterium | reverse complement strand
GGCCTTGCCGGTCTGGGGATCGATCTTCACCACGTCCCCCGCGGATGGGATCAAGATCGCCTTGCCGTTGGGCGTCCACGACGGTCGCCCTGCCGGTGGGCCTTGGGGGAGCCGCCGCTTCGCGCCGCCGGTCGCGGACATCGTGTAGACGTGCCAATCCCCCCGGTACGGCCGCAGGAACGCGATGCGCTTGCCGTCCGGCGACCAGACGGGCTGGCTGTCACGGACATTGGAGGTGAGCCTGCGCAGGCCGGTCCCGTCCAGGTTGACGCGGAAGATCCCCGACCCCAGGCGCGCGAACACGATCTGCGTACCGACGGGCGAGAAGGCCGGCGCAGTCGCCGGGAGCCTGCCCGTGGTGATCTGCTTGAGGCCGGCGCCCGTCGTGTCGACTCGGAAGAGCTGCTGGTCACCTGTCCCATCCGGGTGCGCGGAGAACACGATCCAGCGCTGGGTCGTCGCGCCGAGCGCAGCGTGGACGACCGCGAGACCGAGCGCGAGCGCGAGCACCGACGTGCCGAGGATCCACCACCGGTTTGAGATCGTGGCTCGAAGCAACCGTCTCCTCTCGATTGTGGACGGCAACGTCCTCATGAAGCCGAGCACCGTGCTCTTGCCGGGTCATCGTACGCTAGCCGGCCAGGCCGAACGGGTTGCCCTCGGAGTCACGGCAGACCGCGAAGCGTTCCCCCGGGTGGACGACGCTTCCGCCGAGCTCCACTACCCGCGCGAGCGCTGCGGCGAGGTCTTCGGTGTGGAAGTAGGGAAGCGAGAAGCGATCGCCGGGGCCGGGCCCGCGCTCGTGGACGCCGAGCTCCGGGCTGCCGGAGTGGGTCTGGACGCCGCTGCCCTCGCCGGGGCTTCGGTCGGCGAGCTCGAGGCCGAGGAGCCCTGCCCAGAAGCGTCGCGCCCGGGGGAGGTCGTCGGCGGGAAACTCGATCAGCGAAAGGTGCTCCACGGCCCACAGCCTATGGCAGCGGCGCCGATACCCCTGTAGAAACGCAGAGTGGATCCGGCCCGCGTCAGCCTGCTCCGCTGGCTCCGCCGCCAGCTGCGCCAGCCGCTGCCGGGCCGCGAGCACCTCGAGGCGGCAGTCGCGAACGACGACCCGGTCGAGGCGAGGCGCCTCCTCGCCGGCGCCCCTTTCTCCGGTCCGCAACGGCAGTACGTCGACGCGCTGCTCGACGCCTGGGACCGCGAGTCCGGCCGCGGTTAGACCGCGCGGCGGACGACCGACAGGCCCCACGCCTCGCCGGAGGCGAAGAGCTGGTCGGGGTCGACCTCGCCGAGCCAGCCGAGGAAGTGCTTCGAGGAGTCGTCGGCGGTCGAGCCGTACACCGCCTGCCGCTCCTCCGCGCGGGGCTTCTCCGGTCGCTCCAGCCGCTCGAGCGCGGCCTCGTGCTCCTCGCTGGCCGGACCCTCCATGTAGCCGCGCGGCATCGGGGGAGCGTAACGGCCGGCGCGCCGGAGTACCGCTCACGAAAGCGGGACAGGGCTATCCTGCCTGCGCCGCCCCCGTCGACTAGCGGCCCAGGTCACGGCCCTTTCAAGGCCGTAGCGCGGGTTCGAATCCCGCCGGGGGCAATTCAACCCGCATCGTAGTCCTGATCGGCCTCGCGGCAAGCGAGCCGGGGTAGGGGTTCTCGGTCATCTCCGAGACGACTCGGCGGGGTGTGCTCTCGACCCGGTGCCTTGCCTGGCAGTCTTCGTCGAGTGCCAGGCCGCTATCGAGCCCATCTTCAGGCGGCGGTGGCGACGAGCGCCGCCCCGTACGGCTACACGCTCACCATCTGGACCTCCGGAGCGGTCGTCACCCACGCCCGCGGGATCCCTACTGCGCTCGACGCCCTGCTCTTCCTCGCCGGCGCGGTCCTGGGCTTCGCGGTGGTCGCGGCCGCGGCCCACGGGAGCGCGACGAAAGTATTCCGCGCGCCGCAGGAGTCGACCGTGAGGCTCTGGGGCGGCTTTCACCTCCCCTCGGTAGGCCTCGCGATCGCCGGCGCCGCGCTGGTCGCCGGCCTGGTTCACGACCCGCTTGCCTGGCCGCTGGTCGGGTTCCTCGCGACCTGTATCTACCTGGTCGTGATCGCGGCGCAGTTCACGATCGCCGACGCGCAGTAGCGATGATCGCGCCCACCTCGAGGAGACACGAACCGAGGCCGAGCGAAGGGCCGCGTGCGCGCTACGACGGATCGCTGTGCCTGGACGGTCCCAGCGGGGCGGGTCTGGTGATGCCTTGGCGCTCGATGGCGGCGATGATCTGCGGCTGGCGGCGCTGCCAGTACTGGCCGATGGCGTCGCGCTTCCCGGGGAGGAAGGGGTCGTCGGCGACGTCGCCGAGGTGGCCGAGCGCCAGCAGAATCGGCCTGATCGCGCTGTCTTCGTGTGCCGGCTCGTAGCGGGCGAGGAAGAGGCCGAGTCCCTCCTCGATCGTGCGCCCGGTGTGCTGTTCGATCACCATCAGGTCGAAGTAGTCGCGGAGCTGGGCGCGGCCGGCGATCGCGT
>JBBRXG010000181.1:0-2532 GCA_038248655.1 Gaiellales bacterium | reverse complement strand
TCCCCCGTGGGCCCCCTCCTCGCTCGCTGCGCTCGCATCGCCGGCAGACCGCGGACGGTTCGTTGCCGCGCCCGCACAGGTCGGGCGCGGCGGCGCTCTGTCGGCACGCGCGCCCCAAAGTCCTTGTAACAGTCTGTTACTTTCACGGAACTCGGCGCGAAGGGGCGAAGGGGGAGCTTGTAACAGTCTGTTACTGCTTGGCCCGAACCGCCGCACCGGTCGTCCGGGGCGACCACGGAGCGCCTGTCGGAGCGATGCGGTCGTACAGGGGTGGGTCGCCCGTCTAGCTAACGCGGCACGAACGCCACCATCGCCGACTCGCAGACCTTCACGTAACCGATCCGCTCGTAGATCGCGTTCGAGGTCGGGTTGGCCAGGTCTGTGTAGAGGAAGCAGAAGCGACGGCCGGTGTCGAGGAGCCGCTGCGAGAGCTCGGCGACGAGCGCTGTCGCGTAGCCGCGCCCTCGCTGCTCCGGCGGCGTGTAGACCGGGCCGATCCGGATTCCGTTCGGGGTCGGGCCGCCCCAACCGGTCATGGAGACGACCTCGCCGTCGTCCTCCCAGAGCAGAAAGCCGCTGTCGTCCGAGTCCAGGCGGTGCTCGACGCTCGCGCGCGCCTCGACGCGACCGGGGTCGTCCTCCTCGAGCACCTCCTCGCCGAACGCGAGCATCCAGTCGACGAGGAGTGCCGTGTCGCCGGCTGTGGCTGCGCGTGCGGCTCCCGGCGCCTCGTGCACGGGCCGCACCCGCTCGAGTGCGTAGACGCCCTGGTCGCGGAGAACGCGCGGCTGGATCGCGTGCGCTCGCGACCACCGCTCGGTGAATTCGTCCACCTCCGGGTGAGCACCGACGACGCCCGGAAGCTCGTCCTCGATTCCGGCGACGAGCGCGCTCAGCGCGGCGTCGTCGCGTGGACGGACGAGCACGAGGTTGAACGGGGGCGTCTGCAGCGCCGCCGCAACCGGCTCGCCGCCGTCGAAGACCGCCCAGAAGCGCTTCTCCTGGTAGCGGTCCGGTGCAGCGACCAGCGTGCCTGCGATCCCGAGCTGCAGGTTGTGCCGCGGCTCGTCCGCGAGCAGAAGCGGACCGGCCGCCTCGAGGAAGGCGCCTGCGTCCTCGAACGCCCGGATCTCCACGCCTACTCCTCGAGCTCCACGACGAGCGAGCCGCCGGCGACCCGGTCGCCCTCGGCGACGTGCACCGCCTTGACCGTTGCCTCGTACGGGGAGACGAGCGGCGTCTCCATCTTCATCGCCTCGAGCACGACGAGCGGCTGGCGCGGCTCGACGCGTTCACCCGCGGCCACGAGCACGCGGAGGACCGTGCCCGGCATCGGCGCCGTCAGGCAGCTCTGCTCCGGGCCGGCGCTCTCGCGCACAGCCGTTGCCTCGTCGGGAGGAGCATGGGGCGGCGGCGCATTCAGGTTCAGCCGGAACGCGCCGCGCCATGGCGCCGGGGGCCGCCGCCGAGGCTCGGACAGCGGCGGATTCTCGACGAGGAACGCCGTCGTCGTCTCTCCCGCCCGCAGCCCCGGGTGGGCGACGAGCCAGCGCAGGAACGGCAGGTTCGTGACTACGCCCTCGACCTCGGTCTCGTCGAGGGCGGCCGCGAGCCGGTCGAGCGCCTCCGCTCGCGTCCCGGCGTGCGCGATCAGCTTCGCGATCATCGGGTCGTAGGCGATCCCGATCTCGTCGCCCTCCTCGACTCCGGCGTCGACGCGCACCGTCTCCGGCAGCCGCAGCCGTTCGAGTACGCCGGTCTGCGGGAGGAAGGTTCGCGGATCCTCCGCGTACAGCCGGACCTCGACGGCGTGCCCGCGAAGCTCGGGCGGGGCGGGGAGGGCGCCGCCTGCGGCGAGCTCGAGCTGGGCAGCGACGAGGTCGAGACCCGTGACGAGCTCGGTGACCGGGTGCTCGACCTGGATCCGCCCGTTCAGCTCGAGGAAGAAGAAGTCGCCTCCGTCGAGGACGAACTCCGCCGTACCGGCGTTCCGGTAGCCGATCGCGCTCGCGAAGGCGACCGCCGCATCGCTCATCCGCCGCCGGAGCTCCGGGTCGAGGGCGGGGGAGGGCGACTCCTCGAGCACCTTCTGGTGGCGGCGCTGCACCGAGCACTCGCGCTCGCCGAGCGCGATCGCCTCGCCCGCGCCGTCGCCGAGCAGCTGGATCTCGACGTGCCGGGCCCGCTCGAGAAAGCGCTCGCAGAACACCGTGCCGTCGCCGAAGGCGGCCGCGGCCTCGCGTGCGGCCGCGTCGAGTGCGCCGTCGAGGTCGCCGGCCGCGCGGACGATGCGCATGCCGCGACCGCCCCCCCCGGCCGCCGCCTTGACGAGGAGCGGAAAGCCGATCTCGGCCGCGCTCCCCTCGTCGAGGGCCGGCACGCCCGCCTCGCGGGCCGCCCGCTTCGCGGCCAGCTTGTCGCCGCCCGCCCGCAGCGCTTCGGGCGACGGGCCGACGAAGACGAGCCCCGCCGCCTCGACCGCCTCGGCGAAGTCGGCGCTCTCCGCCAGGAAGCCGTAGCCGGGATGGATCG
>JBBRXG010000180.1:0-2627 GCA_038248655.1 Gaiellales bacterium | reverse complement strand
GTAGTCCTCGCCCTCCTTGACGAGGCCCATCGCGATCCCGCTCACAGGAGCCTTGATCGGCACTCCGGCGTCCATCAGGGCGAGGGTCGAGCCGCAGACGGAGCCCATCGACGACGACCCGTTCGACTCGAGCGTCTCGGAGACGAGACGGATCGTGTACGGGAACTCGTCCACGGGCGGGATCATCGGCTCGAGCGCCCGCTGCGCGAGCGCGCCGTGACCGATGTCGCGACGTTTCGGGCCGCGCATGAAGCCGGTCTCGCCGACCGAGTACGGCGGGAAGTTGTAGTGGTGCATGTACCGCCGCTCCTGCTCCAGCGAGAGGTCGTCGATCCGCTGCCCCTCCTTCGCCGTGCCGAGCGTGAGCAGCGTCATGATCTGCGTCTGCCCGCGGGTGAACAGCCCCGAGCCGTGCGTGCGCGGCGAGACGCCGACCTCGCACTCGATCGCCCGGATCTCGTCGGTCCCGCGACCGTCGGGGCGCCGCTTCTCGACGGCGATCTTCTTGCGGACGAGATCCTTGTAGACCGCCTCGGCCGCCCGCTTGACGAACTGCCTGGTCAGGCTGTCCTTCACCGCCGCCTCGCCCTCGCCCGGCGAGACGCCGACGGGAAACGGAAGGTCGACCGTCTCGATGATCCGCTCGAAGAGCAGGTTCCGTTTGGCGGACTTCAGCTCCTTCGAGTCCTGCTCGGCGTCGGTCAGTGCCCGCAGCTCGGTCTCGAACTGCTCCCGCACGGGACCCTCGACGGCCTCGAGCCTGAGGCTCTCGAGCAGCGCGTTCAGGCTCTGGCGAGCCTGCACCTGCTTCCTGATGTCGTCCTCGGTCGATTCCATCGTCAGCTCGGGGCTGAGCTCGCCGAAGACCTCCTCGACGGCGGTCGCAGCCTCGCGGAGGCCCGCGGCCCCGATCCGGTCGCGGATCCGATCGCCGTGCGAAGCCCTCAGCTCCTCCGTCAGCGACGGATCGAGCCACTTCGGCTTGCCGGCCCGGCGAGCGAGGTCCTCCTGCGCCTCGCACAGGCGCTTGATCTCCTCGTGCGCCTGCTCGAGGGCCGCGAGCAGCGTGTCCTCCGGGATCTCCTCCGCACCAGCCTCGACCATCGTCAGGCCATCCTTCGTGCCGACGACGATCAGGTCGAGGGAGCTCTCGTTCTCCGACTCCTGGAGCGTCGGATTGATGACCAGGCGGCCGTCGATCATCCCCACCCGCACAGCGCCGACCGGGCCGGCGAAGGGCAGCGGCGAGATCATCAGCGCGGCGGAGGCGCCGTTCAGGCACAGGATGTCGTGCGGCGTGACGAGGTCGGCCGACAGCACGGTGCAGATCACCTGCACCTCGTTGCGGAAGCCCTTCGGCCACAACGGCCGGATCGGGCGGTCGATCATCCGCGCGGTCAGGATCGCCCGCTCGGTCGGACGGCCCTCCCGCTTGAAGAAGCCGCCCGGGATCTTCCCGGCGGCGTACATCCGCTCCTCGACGTCGACGGTCAGCGGGAAGAAGTCCGCGCCCTCGCGCGCCTCCATCCTCCCCTGCGCCGTCGCCAGCACCATCGTCTCGCCCGAGCGGACGACGACCGCGCCGTCCGCCTGCTTGGCGAGCTTGCCGGTCTCGAAGCTGATCTCCTGCTCGCCGACGGTCAACGAGAGCATGGTGAGATCGGAAACAGCGTCGGGGGCAGGGTTCGTCCTGTCCTCGACTCCGCTTGCAACACTCATGTCGTTCCTCCACTTCTCACAGGGAGAGTGGAGGTTTGAGTCAGCGCCCCGCCGGCGCTCGCTCAAACTTCCACTCTCCGGTCGCTTGTCCGACCCTTACCTCCGCAGTCCGAGCTCCGTGATCAGGGCGCGGTAGCCGTCGAGGTTCTTCCGCTGGAGGTAGTCGAGCAGCCGCCGGCGGCGGCCGACGAGCTTGAGCAGCCCGCGGCGCGAGTAGTGATCCTTCGCATGTGTCCGCAGGTGGTCGGTGAGCTCGTTGATCCGGGTCGTGAGGAGGGCGATCTGCACCTCCGGGGAGCCGGTGTCGCCTTCGTGCCGGCCGTGCTTGCCGACGATGTCCAGCTTGGCTTCCTTGGTCAGGGTCATGCCACCTCCGTATAGACGTCTCCGCAATCCAAGCGCGCCGCCGGAAGCTGGCGCACGGCCGAGACCGCGGTCTGCCGTAGGGTAGCAGCCATCGCCTGCGGCGATGGCTAGCAGCCTCACGGCAAGCGATGTCGTCCGTTTCCGACCTCGAGATCCTGTCATCGCGATGGCTCCCACGCCCAGCCGAGCCCGTAGTCGCCGTACGCGGCTCCCGGCGGCCGTCGCTGCGGGCCATCCGGCCACCACCGCGGCCGGGGTCGAGATCCTCGAGGCGGGTGGGACCGCCGCCGACGCCGCGGTCGCCGCATGCCTCGCCTCGTGCGTCGCCGAGACCGTCATGACCGGGCTGCTCGGCGGCGGACACGCGATCCACTGGGACGCCGAGCGCGGGCGCGCCCGGAACCTCGACTGCTTCTGCGCCGTGCCCGGCGGCGCCGGCGGACCGCTCGTCGAGCTCGACGTCCCGTTCGGCGAAGAGCTCGTGCACTACGCGGTCGGAGCCGCGTCGTGCGCGGTCCCCGGCGTGCCGGCCGGGCTGGATG
>JBBRXG010000179.1:0-2661 GCA_038248655.1 Gaiellales bacterium | reverse complement strand
GTCTCGTTGAGTTCCTTGAAGCGGTCGAGCCCGACGATCAGTACACCGACCCGACCGCCGCCCTGTTCCGCCCGCCGCAGCGCCTCACGCAGTGAGCGTGTCAAGTGCACGCGGTTCGGCAGCCCGGTGAGCGCGTCGGTGCGCGCCTGCTGCTCGTTCATGACCGCCTGGCGACTGCCGAGCTGGATCGCCACCAGTGGTATCCCCAGCAGCGGGAATAGCCACAGGTCGTACTCGGAGGCTGCGAGGATCACCGGCACCAGCGCGACGAGCACGACTGTGGACCAGGCGTGGAAGCCGAGGTCGGCGCGCATCGCCGTAAGCGGATGGATCCCGCGGGCGAACGCCGGCGGCGCGCTGGCCAGAGCGGTGTTGAGCAGCAGGAAGGCCGCCGCCGAAGCGACCAACGCAGGGATCCACCGCGCATCGAGGTACTGCAGGCCCTCGCGGTCGGGAAGGTCGCCCGTCAGGGCGACCAGCACGCCGCCGGCGACGGCCCAGGAGATCGCGTATTGGGCGACGTTGAACACGATCCGCTCGACCGGGCGGCGGCGCACGGTATCGGCGAGCGCCAGCGCGAGTGCGTGCACGAGCACCACCGCGGCCATGCCGTCCGTGAGCAAGATCGCAAAGGCGAAGGTCGTTGAGAAGGAGACCTGACCCCGTTCGTCGGGGAGGTCGACGGGGAACAGCTCGGCGATCAGGATCGCCAGCGCGAGCAGCGCGAACAGCGCGTCGGCGTGTTCGAGGACCCCGGCGGCGCGGGTGACGGCGATGACGGCCAACAGGCAGAGCCCGATGACGGACACGGCCGCGACGAAGGGGCGATGGGGCGGTCGGGGCACGACGAGGTGAACCTCGCGTGCAGTGTGACGCCCTTTACCACTTCTTCGGAGCGCCGAGCACAGCCACGAGCACCGTGAGCGCGGTGCCCGAGCACAGGATGCGATAGAGCGAAGCCTTCATGTTCACCTCCCACCGTTGTCTTGACACTGTCCGGACATAGCTCCTATATCGGCCGCGGCGCGCGAGGCTTTATTCGGCGCTCCTGCTGTTCCCGTGGGTGAGGTGAACGCCTGAGGCTGTGCGCACGCCGCCCCGCGCCTAGGGTTCCGGCTGTTCGAAGGCTGGAATCAAGGAGAGCGGGAACGACGTGCGCGGCATCAGGGTATGGGCGCGGCTGCTGGGGCTGCGGCGAGCGGTCATCGAGGACGTGCGGATCGGCGATCGCGGCGAGGTGATCGTCGCCGCCAGGCCGAACTGGCGTGAGCGTGATCGCTGTGGGATCTGTCGGCGTCACAGCCCCGGGTTCGATCTCGGCGACGGCCGCCGGCGCTGGCGCGCGCTGGACCTCGGGACCACGCTGGCGTATGTGGAGGCCGAGGCACCGAGAGTGACCTGCCGCCGCCACGGTGTCGTCGTCTGCGCGGTCCCGTGGGCACGCCACGACGCGCGCTTCACCCGCGCCTTCGAGGACCAGGTCGCGTGGTTGGCCGTCAACACGTCCAAGACCGCGGTCGCGGCGCTGATGCGGATCGCGTGGCGGACCGTCGGCGGCATCATCGAGCGCGTCGCCGCCGAAGCCCAGCGCGACGTCGACCTGCTCGCCGGCCTCAAGCGGATCGGCATCGACGAGATCAGCCATCGTCGCGGACAGCGGTATCTGACGGTCGTCGTCGACCACGACAGCGGCCGGCTCGTGTGGGCCGCCGCGGGTCGCGACCGCGCGACCGTCGAGCGCTTCCTCGATGCCCTCGGCGAGGAGCGCTGCCAGCAGATCGAGCTGGTGTCCTGCGACATGGCGGCCTGGATCGCCGGGCCGATCGCCGATCGGCTCCCGGGCGCCGAGCGCTGCGTGGACCCCTTCCACGTCGTCCAGCTGGCGACCGACGCGCTCGACGAGGTCCGCCGTGAAGTCTGGAATGAGGCCCGACGGGCCGGCCAGACCCAGCTCGCGCGCGATCTCAAGGGCGCGCGTTTCGCGCTCTGGAAGAACCCCGAGAACCTCACCGCGCGCCAGAAGGTCAAGCTGCACGAGATCGAGCAGACCAACAAGCCGCTGTTCACCGGCTACCTGCTCAAAGAGCACCTGCGCCAGATCTACCGCGTCCCACTCGACCACGCACTCAACCTGCTGAGCGCCTGGCTGGACTGGGCACGCGAGAGCAAGCTCGCGCCGTTCCTCAAGCTCGCCAACACGATCGAAGCCCAGCGCGCCGGCATCGAGGCCGCCCTGCGCCACCGGCTCTCCAACGCCCGCGTCGAAGCGATCAACACCCAGATCCGCCTGATCACCCGGCGCGCCTTCGGCTTCCACAGCGCCGACGCCCTGATCGCGCTGACCATGCTCAGCCTCGCCGACCTCTGCCCACCACTCCCACGATGAACAAGCCACTTCACCCGACCCACGGAAACAGCAGGAGCGCCGAAAATCCGGACGAGCGAAAGCTCGGGTCCCTCGGGCGGCAGCTGCCGCTGAATCTCTTGGAGCGGATCGATGTTCGCGCGGCCCTCGCGGCGGATCGCCGCGGTCACACGCTGGGCGATCGCGATCTTCTCGTCGCGCTTCGGAGAGTCCGGCAGGTTCACGCCCATGACCTCGACGACGAGCCGGTCAAGTACGGGGAAGACCTGCGGGCGCTTGAGATGCAGGACCTTGGT
>JBBRXG010000178.1:0-2895 GCA_038248655.1 Gaiellales bacterium | reverse complement strand
GACGAGGCCGTGTGAACGCGCTAGGCGGGGGCGAGCACGTCGCCCAGGTCGGCGGCCTCCACCCGGCGGCCCGGCAGGGTGATCGTGATCGTCCCCTCGCTCTCGAGGATCCAGCGGGCGTTCACGATCGTGATGCCCATGAGCGCGCCCCGCTCGTCGTAGCGCAGGTAGTGGCCCTCCGGCGACGCGTCGAAGTCAGCCGCGGCGCGCGGAGGCGGCCCGACCTGGAGGTACAGGACATCCCCGTCGCGGTCGTACACGACGTGGTCGAACTCGATGCCGGCAACGGTGACTCTCATGGAAACGCCCTTCGCGGAAACGCGGTCACGATCCGGCCGTGACCGTGCTCGTAGTGTACGACGACCTTGATCCACCAGCTCGGGCCCGCGCCGCCACGGTAGTACCAGCGCTCGCCCGCGGTTCGACCGCCGATCGCATGCTCCGGATCCCGTACGACGTCCACGATCGCCTCCGCTTCGACGCGAAGCTCCGTGTGGATCTCGAGGATGTGGAGCCAGTTGTCGATCGGAAGCTCCACCTTGCGGCCGTCCGGATCCGTCGTCTCCCACACCCCTCGATCGTCGCGGCCGAGAAGGAACAGGGCAATTCGCTCTTGAAGGCGCGTCCATGACGGCACTCGCGAGCGTCGAGGTCGGCGAGCCGATCCTCAATTCGCCCTACGAGGAGCCGAGCCGGTGGTGGTCGATCGAGGAAGGACGCTCGCCCGAGCTGCGTGAGGGCCGCCGCGCCGCGGGTTACTTCTACCGCGACCCGAAGGAGGCAGCGCCAGAGCAAGGCTTCACTCGCGGAGTATGGGAGGAGCTCGAACTCGTCGAGCTGATCCGCGAGCGGCTCGGTTCCTGGCGAGAGCAGGGCTACCCTGGCGTCACCCGGGCGACGCTGGAGCTGCTCCACTACTGGCGCCGGGAAGGGCGTCGGCAGCCGCTCTTCTTCGCGCAGCTCGAGGCTGCCGAGACGATCGTCTTCCTGAAGGAGGCGCGGAGCGACCTTCTCCAGGGAGTCGATGTCCCCCCGGAGCTGGGCGGCGAGTTCCGGCGCTACGCGTGCAAGATGGCGACCGGCGCCGGCAAGACGACCGTCATGGCGATGGTCTCTGCCTGGAGCATCCTGAACAAGGTCGTCAACCGGGGCGACGCGCGGTTCTCCGACGTCGTGCTCGCCGTTTGTCCGAACGTGACGATCCGGAACCGGCTCCGCGAGCTCGACCCGAACGAGGACGAGGCGTCGATCTACCGGACGCGCGACCTCGTGCCGCCGCACCTGATGTCGCAGCTCCGCAAGGGACGAGTGCTCGTGAAGAACTGGCACGAGTTCGAGCGCAAGGGAATGAGCGCGGGCGCCAAGGTGCAGAAGAACGGCGTCCGCACGGTGATCCAGTCGACGATCAAGATCGGGGCGAAGACGACGTCGGGGCGCGGCGGCCGGTACACGACCGAGCAGGCGCTCGAGCTGGCCGTGCTGGCCGGGGACATGCGGATCGTCGCCGATCGGCGCCCGGCGAAGCCCGAGGTCGTGGTCGAGGAGACGCGCTACGTCGAGAGCGACGCCGCGCTCGTCCGCCGCCTGCTCGGACGCGAGGTCGGCGGGAAGCAGAACATCCTCGTCCTCAACGACGAGGCGCACCACGCCTACCGGATCAAGGCCGCCGAGCCGGAGGACGACGCGACACTGGACGCGGAGGCGCTCGACGAGGAGCGTGCGGAGGACTTCGTCCGCGAGGCGACGATCTGGATCGACGGCCTCGACCGGCTCCACCGCCAGCGGGGAATCAACTTCTGCATCGACCTGTCGGCGACGCCCTTCTACCTCGCACGTGCGGGCCAGGACACCAACCGGATCTTTCCCTGGGCGGTCAGCGACTTCGGGCTGACCGACGCGATCGAGTCCGGGCTCGTGAAGATTCCGCAGCTCGCCGCCGCCGACCCGACCGGAGCCCCCGACCCGGCGTACTTCAACCTCTGGGGCTGGATCATGTCCAAGCTCACCAGCGCCGAGCGGGGTGGGAAGAAGGCGAACCCGAAGCCGGAGGCGGTGCTGAAGCACGCGCATATCCCGACCGAGCTGCTGGCCGAGGATTGGCTCGACGTGCTCGGGGCGTGGGCGGACGACGACGAGGAACGGCCGCCGGTCTTCATCCTCGTCTGCAAGAACACGAGGCTCGCCAAGGTGCTCTACGAGTGGCTTGCCGAAGGCAACGCGCCGCCCGGCGTCCCGCCGTTCAACCAGCCGGCCCTTCAGAACAAGGACGGCAACGTCTACACGATCCGGGTCGACTCGAAAGTCGTCGGCGAGACGGACGTGGAGGGTGCGCGCTCGGACGAGTCGGCGTGGATGCGCTTCACCCTCGACACCGTGGGTCGCCGGGAGTGGCCGCCCGACGAGGCGGGCCGTCCGATCTACCCGGAGGGTTTCGAGGCGCTCGCGAGCAAGCTCGGCCGAGGAAAGCATCCGCCGGGACGCGACGTCCGCTGCATTGTCAGCGTCGGGATGCTGACCGAGGGCTGGGACTGCACCACCGTGACCCACATCATCGGGCTGCGGCCGTTCATGTCGCAGCTCCTGTGCGAGCAGGTCGTCGGCCGCGGGTTGCGGAGGCGGAGCTACGAGGTCGGCGAGGACGGGCTCTTCCAGGAGGAGGTCGCGAAGGTGCTCGGCGTGCCCTTCGAGATCATCCCGTTCAAGCAGACGGGGAAGAAGGTTCCGCCGAAGCCGCAGACGCATGTGTATGCGTTGCCGGAACGTGCGGCGCTCGAAATCGAGTTCCCGCGCGTCGAGGGCTACCAGCAGGCGATTCGCAACCGCATCGCAGTCGACTGGGAGTCGGTGCCCCACATCAGGATCGACCCGCCCGAGATCCCGAACGAGGTGCTGATG
>JBBRXG010000177.1:0-3045 GCA_038248655.1 Gaiellales bacterium | reverse complement strand
GCGTCATCGCGATCGCGCTCACGACGAGCCAGACCACGATGACACGCTCGAAGTGCCCGAGACGCCTCATGTCACGTTGAGGAAGCCGTCCATGTAGCCGAGCGTCTGCATCGGCCCGCCGAACCCAGCGAGGAAGCCGGCCGCGCACGGGACAAAGCACTGCCAGCGGTAGCGGCCCTTGCCGGGCGTCCGGAAGCTGAAGGTGACCGTGATGTGCGCGGTGCTCAGCGCGCACGGCCCGTAACCGCACTGGTTCGGGGCGTTGTCAGCCACCCCCTTCAGCGGCACGAGCAGCCCCATCTGCGGGATCGCGAACGTGTGCGACGCGTCATCGGGGTTGAGCACGTTCATCGTCTTGCCGTTCACCTGCATCACGTTCCCGACCGTGCCGCGCACCTTCCCCATGAACGGGTTGCGCAGACCGCTTCTGCCGTCGAACACGTAGGCGGTCACGTGCACGAGCGTGTGCGCCGGCAGCTTCCACACCGTCGTGTGGCGCCAATGCATGCGCGAGTCGCGCACGAAGTACGACACCCAGTCCGGGTTCGCCGCCAACGTCGGCCCGGCGGCAGCGTCCAGCTGGATCGTCAGGTTGACGCTGCCGTTCGGGCCGGGCGTCGCCGGACGGAGCGCGTGCGGCCCCGCCATCAGGATGTCGGTGATGTAGAAGCCGATCAGGACGCCGGCCGCCGCGACGACGACCGCGATCCCGAGGATCTTCTTCTGAACCGATGTCATCAGTCGCTGGCTGGGCTTGCCGGTCGGACCTCGATGTCGGAATGCTTACCATGTCGCGCGTTCCGGCAATCGTCAGATGACGAAGATGTAATCCGCTCGTCATCTGCCGGTCATGTTCGGGCGTGTATCGTGCCGGTGGTCCATCGCCTTGAGCCCAGATGACGGTCCTGATCATCGAAGACGAAGCGCGGATCCTCTCCTTCCTCGCGCGCGGGCTCGAGGCGGACGGCCTCTCGGCCGAGTGCGTCGACGACGGCAGGCAGGGGCTCGAGCGCGCGCGTCGAGGCGGCTACGACCTTCTCATCCTCGACCTCGGACTGCCGGGGATGAGCGGCCTCGACGTCCTGGCCGAGCTGCAGCGCGCGGACGTGGACGTGCCGGTTCTGATCCTGTCGGCGCGGTCGGACCTGCCGACGAAGCTGCGCGGCTTCGAGCTCGGCGCGACCGATTATCTCTCGAAGCCGTTCTCGCTCGACGAGCTGATCGCGCGCGTACAAGCGCAGCTTCGGCGCGGCCACGGCGCCCACGGCAACCACGAGCACGTGCTGCGGGTCGGCGCGCTGACGCTCGACCTCAGCCGGCGTCAGGCCCGGATCGGCGGTCGCGTGGTCGACCTGTCGGACCGCGAGTTCCGCCTGCTGCACGAGCTGGCCGAGCACCCCGAGGAGGTGCTGAGCCGCGAGCGGCTGCTCGCGAACGTCTGGGGCTACCACTTCGACTCGAAGTCGAACGTCGTCGAGATCTGCATCCGAAGGCTGCGCACCAAGCTCGGCCCCGACGCGCCGATCCAGACGGTGCGCCAGGCCAGCTACCGGCTTGCGGATCCGCCGCGCGCCGGCGAGACGGGACCGCGACCGGCGCTACCCGTACCGGCGACCTGAACGTACGAACCTGGTTCGCGCAGCGAACCAGGTTCGCGAGGCTTCCGGCGCGGATGGGTCTGCCCGTGATCGTTGGCGGCGGGCGGACAGCCCGAGGTGTTGGTGCGTACTTCGATCTGATCACCGCGGACGGACGGCTTTTCTACGGGGACAGCTTCCACCTGGGTTACTTCTCGAACGGGGAGCGGAGCCTGGAGGAGGCGCTTGGGGCCCACACACCGACCTGGCCGCCGGGCTGGCGCAGATCGAGACGGCGGGAACGTGCTGGATGTCGGTTGCGGTCTCGCTGCGCCGGCGCTTCGGATTGCTCAGCGGTACGGCTGCGCGGTCACTGGTGTGAATATCAGCCGTGAGCAGGTGCGCCAGGCAAAACGAGCTGATCGCCGAACACGGAACCTTTCCGGCCTCGCCGCCCAGAAACCCGCGTAGGCGGCTGCGCTGCGAGCGGGCTACCCTCCAAGCAGTGCTCGGCGCGATCGTTTCGGCGGTGCTCTCCGGCTTCCTGATCGGCGGCGCAGCGCGGCTGGCGCTGCCGGGGCCGGACCCGATGCCGTTCGCGTTCACAGTTCTGATCGGACTTGCCGGAGCCGCCCTGGGCAGCACGGTCGCGGCAGCGATCTTCGGCGCCAGCCACCTGTTCGACACCTCCGGCCGGGCCTTCGGGACGCTGATGCTCGAGGTGGGGGTGGCAATCGGGCTGCTCGCGGCGTATCGCCGCTTCATCCAGAAGCGACCGTTGTGGGGGCCCGCGGCCCGCCGCTTCCCGGAGCGCGGAGTGGGCATCGCGCGGATGCGGGCGCGCCTGCGTCGGTTCGGGATCGATCCCGACCGGCGCGGGCAGCGCGGTGGAGCTGGTCGTGCACAACGGGACGCGCAGGAGACTGCCGAGGAGCTCGACAAGCTCCGCGACCTACGCGACCGGGGTGCGATCACCGACGAGGACTACGAGCAGACACGCGAGCGACTGCGCCGGTACTAATCCGCCAGTGGGACTGCGCCTCGTTCCTGACCGCGAGAGCCTCAACGCGCACAAACGAAGTATGCCCTGCCGGTATCCGCAGCCCGACGAGGTCGGGTGAAGAGCGTCATCTGGGTATCGTCAGTGATCGCACCTCGACGCCCGGAACGCCGGGACGAAGGCGACAACGCCCTCGTCGCCCCGATCCGCGCCTGGATCGCCGACCGGAACGACGATCCCAAGCCGTGCGTCTGGCACAAGAGCGCCGACGAAATCCTCGCCAGCCTCGCCGCCTACTACCAGCGAATCAACGACGCAGGACACTAGACTCTGCTGGCGTCGGCGATGCGATCGGGACTACCGAACAACACGCTGTCCGCGGGGCCGCCGTGGCTGCACGACGCCGGCGACGGCGAAGGCTGGACGACTGAGGATTGGGATCATTGGCTCGACCTCCAGCAGCGTTTG
>JBBRXG010000176.1:0-3049 GCA_038248655.1 Gaiellales bacterium | reverse complement strand
GCGCCGGCGCCGGCCCCGGCATCGGCAGCCCCCACTGCGGACGCGTCGTCGCCCCCGGAGGCCCCGGCAGCGTCCGTCGCCTCGCCGACGCCCGCTGCGCCGCCCGCGGCGACCCCGCCCGTCCGGGCAGGCGGGACGATGACGGTGGCGGCGACGGGCTATTGCCTGAAGGGGACGACTGCGACCGGCCTGCCGGTCGGCCCGGGGATCGTCGCGACCGACCCGACGGTGATCCCGCTCGGGACGCGGATGACGATCCCGGGGTACGGGGAGGGTGTCGCGGCGGACGTCGGCGCCGGAGTGAAGGGGGCTCGCATCGACGTCTGGATCGCCTCGTGCGCCGACGCGGCCGCTTTCATGCGCACGGTCACGATCGCGTTCCGCTGAGCTCCTTCCCGCACCGCCGAGAGAGCCGGAGGCGGCGGCGCCTCTAGACTTCCCGCGGTGAGGCAAGAGGCGGGCAGGTGACGGACGGTTCCGCACAGGCGTCTGCGGCCCGGGACGACCTTCGCGTCCTGCTCGTCGACGATCACGACCTGTTCCGCACCGGCCTCCGGAACCTGCTCGAGGAGCAGGGAGGCCTGCAGGTGGTCGGGGAAGGCACGAACGGCGCCGAGGCCGTCCGGATCGCCCGTGAGCTCGCCCCGGACGTCGTCGTCATGGACCTGAACATGCCTGCGATGAGCGGGGTCGAGGCGACGCGACACATCACCGCGCTCTCTCCGCTGACGCGCGTGATCGTGCTGACGATCTCCGAGGAGGACGGCGATGTGATGGACGCGATCGTCGCCGGCGCCTGCGGCTACCTGCTCAAGCACGCCTCGATCGACGAGGTCGTCACGGGGATCCGCTCGGCCGCCGTCGGCGCCTCGCTGATCTCGCCGACGATCGCCTCGAAGGTGCTCCAGCGCGTGCGGGCGTCGACGGCGGACGCCGAGATGGCCGAGTCGATCCGCACAGAGCTCTCCAACCGCGAGCTCGAGGTGCTGAAGCTGATCGCGAGTGGACAGGACAACGCCCAGATCGCGGCAGAGCTCGTGATCAGCCCGAAGACTGTCAAGAACCACATCTCGAACATCCTGATGAAGCTCCAGATCCAGAACCGCATCCAGGCCGCCGTCTACGCGGTGCGGAGCGGACTGGCCTGACGCAACACGGGGGAACCCCTGGTTCCCCCGTGGATCCCCCTCCTTGCGAGCGGCTCCTCGGCGTCGATGGCCGCGGAGCCGCCCGGGGCTCGGGCGACGCCACCGGGTCTCCGCTGGCGGCCGTGAGCCGCGCCCGCCATGTCGGTCGCGGCGCCGGTGGCAGGTCAAGCAGCTCGGACGCGACGTGCCGTTTCGCGGAGCACGAGCAGCGCATCGCGGAGCTCGGACAGCCCGGCATCGGCCTCGACGATGTCCCTCGCGAGCTCGCCGACCTCCCTCGCCTGCTCGGCGCCGGAGCCGTCGCCGAGCGCAGCTGCACGCTGCTCGAGCCGGCGCCGCAGACGCTGCGTCTCGTGCTCGACCTGGTGCACGCACGCGTAGCCGTCGGCGAGCACGCGCTCCAGCGTCTCGAGCAGCGGCGCATCCCCTGCGGTCAGCGCCCGAATGCCTTCGAGAACGGCGGCACGACTCGTGCTGCTCCCGGCCATCACGACGATTATCAGGACGCGCCCGGCCATGCTCATGAGCCGCGCGCCCTATCCTTTCCGAGCGTGAGGCCCAGGCTCTTCCCCCTCCGGATCCTGTGCGTGCTCGCCGTCGCGGCGCTTCTCGCCCCGCAGGGCGCCGTCGCCTCGCCCCTCCGGGCCCGCCTGCACGCCGCGCTCGCCGGCTTCGACGGAGGCGGGACGGGCGCGCTCGCCGTCGACCTCGACACCGGGCGGGCCGTCTATGCCCACAACACGACCGCGTCTCTTCTCCCCGCCTCGAATCAGAAGCTCGCGCTGACGTTCGCGGCGCTCGTCGTGCTCGGGCCGTCGTTCCGGATCCGGACCGAGGTGCTCGGCGAGGGGCGCCTCGCCGATCCGGAGACGTGGCAAGGGAACCTGATCCTGAAGGGCTACGGCGACCCGACCCTCGACCGCGGCGGGCTCGTCGGGCTCGCCCGCAGGGTCCGCGCGACGGGCATCCGCACCGTGACCGGAAGCCTCGTCGCCGACGAATCCTGGTTCGACAGGCGCCGGGCCGGCCCGGGATGGAAGCGAGCGTTCGTCCCCGAGGAGTCCCGGCCGCTGTCCGCGCTGACCGTCGCAGGCGCGACGGATGCCCTCGGCAGCGCCAGGCTGTTCCGCGCCGCGCTCGATGCGGCAGGCGTCCACGTCGCCGGCGGCACGAAGGTCGCGCGGGCAGGCGGCTGGCCGCTCGCGGTCCTGTACTCGTCGCCGCTCAGAGACATCCTCCGTCACATGGACGTCGAGAGCGACAACTTCACCGCCGAGCTCCTGCTCAAGCAACTCGGTGCAGTGCTCGCGGGGACCGGGACGACGACCGCGGGGGCGACGATCGTCCGCAGCGTGCTCGCCGAGCGGAACGTGCCGCTCGCCGGCGTCCGGATCGCCGACGGCTCCGGACTCTCCGCCCTCGACCGGATGACGCCGAAAGCGCTCGTGACGATCCTCCAGCGGAGCTGGGCCGACATCGACCTCCGCCCGGTCGTCTTCGGCATCCTCGCCGTCTCGGGCCGCGACGGCACGCTGCACGACCGACTGGCGAGACCGCCCGCGCGGGGCAACGTACGCGCGAAGACCGGGACGCTCGACGGCGTGTCTGCGCTCAGCGGCTTCGTCCGCGAGCGCTACGCCTTCGCGATCCTCCAGAACGGCCGGCGGCTCTCGGCATCAATCGCTCGGGCGGCGCAGGATCGCTTCGCCACCGTCCTAGTGCACTGTCTCAAGAACGGCTTTACAGCGGCCGACCTTGTTGAGGATCGCGTCGGCTGAGGCTGTCCAGACGAATGGTTTGGGGTCGTGGTTGTGGGCGGCGAGGAACGCTTCGATTGCGTCGATCAGGTCGGGGACGCTGTGGAAGACGCCGCGGCGGATCGCTTTGGCGGTCAGTTCGCG
>JBBRXG010000175.1:0-3075 GCA_038248655.1 Gaiellales bacterium | reverse complement strand
GCGCGTGCCCGAGGGGCGCTTCGTGGTCGAGCAGACACCCGTCGGACGCGGCGATCGCTCGGACCGAGGCGTCGTTTCCGAGGGAGCCGTTGGAAGCCGCTGGGCGAGGCGCTTCCGCATCTTCCGCTACGAGTTGCGCCGTTGGCGTGCCGCCGGATGTCAGCCTGCACAGCGCCTACGAGCTGCTGATCGACCCGAACGGGAAGCCGCGCCTACGCTACTCCGCCGCTCTACAGGCACGCGACCTCCTTCACGACCTGCACGAGCTCGGAGCAGCCAGTTGACGGTCCCGATCCGCGCGTGAACGCCGTGCCTGTGCTTCGAACACCACTTGCCGCTGCCCTGCACCTGGGCGAGTTCCTGCCGCCGCTCGTCGCCTGCGGCATCTACCTCTTCCTCTACGCGAGGCGGGCAGGGACGCTCGTGGCCAGACGTCAGCCGATCACCGGCTGGCGGGCGGCCTCGTTCGCAGCCGGCGCCGTGCTGAGACACCCACCCCCGCTCGTCCCCGCAACGAGCGGGAGCCGCCGAGCCCGCACCTCCGGCGAAGGCAGAATCATGATCGGTCCCAGGCTGGAGGCGTCGCGGTTGACGGGTGGTTCTTCGCACGATTGGCCTCTCGGCGTGAAGGTCGGAATCGTCGTTCCCTACTCGTGGTCGTTCTGGAGAGGCGTGGTCGAGCACGCAGAGGCGCAGGCGCGCGCGCTGCGCGCGCTCGGGATCGAGACGCCACACTGATCGGCCACGATCCCCCCGGTTCGTTCAGCCGCCTGCTGCACCCACGCCAGGGCCGCTCGGGGCCGCCGCCGGCCGGGGTGATCCCGGTCGGCCGCTCGGTGATCGTACCGGCAACGGCGCCCTCTCGAACCTCGTGCTCAGTCCCTCGACGCTGCCACGTCTGCGGCGAACGCTCGCGCGCGAGCAGTTCGACCTGGTGCACGTGCACGAGCCGCTCGTGCCGATGCTGGCACCGGCCGCGCTCGCGCTCTACGAGGGGCCGATCGTCGCCACCTTTCATGCTGCCGGGGCCTCGGCCTGGCGCCCGCTCGCGCTCCGCTTCTGGGGCTTTCTGCTCGACCGTATCGACCTGCGAATCGCCGTTTCCGGGCAGGCGCTGTGCACCGCCGACGCCTACTCGCCGGGCCGGTACGAGCTGATTCCCATCGGGGTCGAGCTGCCCCCTTCGGTCGATCCGGGCGGCCGCAGCGATCACCTCGTCTTCGTCGGTCGCCACGAGCCTCGCAAGGGTCTGCCGGTTCTGCTCCGGGCCTGGCCTCGGGTACGCCGCACAGGCGTGCGCCTCCGTCTGATCGGAGCTGAGCCGCTTGCAGTGCGGCTGCTGCTCGTCCGCCTGCGAATCCCCGACGAGGACATCGACGTACTCGGCTTCCTCGACGATCGCAGACTGAACGAGGAGCTCGCTGCCGCGAAGCTCCTGGTCGCTCCCTCGCTCGGCAACGAGAGCTTCGGCATGGTCATCACCCGTGCCTTTGCTGTGCCACGCCGGTGGTGGCCTCGGACATCGACGCGTATCGCCAGTTCGTCACCGCCGAGACGGGGTTGCTCGCACCCACCGGCGATCCGGACGCGCTGGCCGAGGGGATCGCAGCATTGCTGGCGGACGAGCCGGAGCGAACCCGTCGCGGCGCCGCCGCACGCGAGCTCGCCGCCACACGCTACGCCTGGCCGCAGCTGGCCCGGCGACTCGCCGACTGCTACGAACGCGTGCTCGACGAAACCCGGCCGCTGGCGGAACCGGAAAGGTTCGGGGCGGCGCGCTAGCTGCGGGTGCCGAGTACGCCGGCGAGTCTCAGCATGGGCGGACCGACCGTCCGCAGCAGCCGGCTGGGAACGTCCACGACCGGTTCGCCCTGCTCGTCGCTGAACTCCGAGACGGCGATCTCGACCCGGCGCTTGACCTCGGCCACGCCGGCGTGCAGGCGGAACTCGTCCAGACGAACGGCGAGGCGTTTCATGTTCATCACGTAGTAGTAGAGCGAGTCGACCTCGGGGCCATACGACTCCGCCAGGTGGGCGTCGATCAGGCCGCGCGACGCCTTGGCCTGGCGCAGCAGGCGGTCGGCCAGGTCGAGGTACTCGCGACATACGCCCAGCAGCCTCGCGGTTGCGCCCTCGTGCTCGTCCAAGAACCTGCGCGTGGCGAGAACCGCGATGCGGACATGGCGGCCCTCGTCGCGGCGCACGTTGGTCTGACCCCGCTTCATGCCCGGCAGCTCGTACGCGTCGTAGAGGCCGCTGCCCTTCGCGCGGCGGATCACGACGTCGCCGTTCGCGACCACGTCCTCGCTCAGGATCCCGTAGACGAAGATCGCCGTGTAGACATCCTCGAGCGGGCGCCCCGGCCGGAGCAGCAGCCGCATCTGCTCGTCGAAGCGAGCGAACAGTACCTCGGCGACGAAGTTGTTGTACCGCTTGGCCACCCGGTCCACGTCCTCGGCCGAGATCCTGAGCACCTCGGTCGCGACGCGGAGCAGGCTGCCGCGGTGCATCTTCTCGTCGTGCTCCTGGCCCTTCAGGGCTGTCCGCATCGCGTCGAAGCACATCCCGCCACCTTCGTCGCCGCGCGGCGATTCGCGCGGGATGGCGGCGACGATCTTGTCCATCCAGTCGTCGACCACCGATTCGGCCCGGTAGATCGTTCCGAACACCCTCTTCAGCGCTTCCCGCTGCCCGCGACCCAGCGCTCGGTAGCTGGCCGCGTCGACCGAGAGGTCGACGCTGTACGCATCCCACGCGTGCGCAGAAGCCGCGGCATCGATGTCCTCGAACGTCTGCCACCCGCCGGTGATCCCGCGATCGGCAGCCTCGTCCCGCTCGATCAGAACGTCGATCTCGTGCAGCAGCCCGTCGATCTTCCCCCTGCGACCACGCTTCGCACCTTCCGCCCCCGCCTCGGCCGTCCAACCCACCGCAGCATTCACGGGCTAAGTGTAGGCCGGACGCCCGCGCGGCGGCGACCGGACGGCAAGCGTTCGCACGAGGCGAAGCTGGGACACGATTGCTCCCTGGCCGGCGAGGATCGTTGGCGTCTGATTCACGCCCTCGCGCTGATTT
>JBBRXG010000174.1:0-3195 GCA_038248655.1 Gaiellales bacterium | reverse complement strand
CGGATAGTCGCGACCAGCGACAGGGGCGTCCACCGCAGTAAGGATCGCAGGCCCGCATGACGGAATCAGCACAAAGGGGCGTTAGCCGGATAGCCCTCTTCGCTAAAGCAGCATCGGACCGCTGCCGATCAGGCTGGGGTGAATCTCCACTCCCTGCTCACCCATGCCGTCGAGGCGGGCGCCAGCGACGTCCATCTGAAGTTCGATCAGCCGCCGGTGTTTCGCCGCGACGGCGCCCTCGCCCCGATCGAGCAGTGGCCGGCGCTCGAGGCGAAGCAGCTCGACAGCGTCCTCGCGACCGTCACCGCCGGAAACACCGTCGTCGGCCAGGCTCCCGCCGCCGGACCGATCGTCCTCGACACGGGCGCGCCGCTCGTCACCCTCACGCTCGAGAAGAACCCGGCGTACGCCCAACTGGACACGTCCGACAACGCCGCGCCGTACCGCGGTACCGCGGTCCGCCTGCCGGCGAACCCGCTTGCCCGCCGGACGGTTCCGGCCCGGCCGGCTTCGCGCCGTCCGTCCGCGTCCCGGTAGGTGGAAGCCGTGCTCGGAGTGTTCGCGGTGCTGCCCGGCCTCGCGATCGGGAGCTTCCTGAACGTCGTCGCCGCCCGGCTGCCGGAGCGCCAGTCGGTCCTGCGCCCTCGCTCGGCCTGCGGGACCTGCGCGGCGCAGATCGAGTGGTACGACAACGTCCCGCTCGTCAGCTACCGCGTGCTCCGCGGCCGCTGCCGGGCCTGCGGGGCACGGTTCGGGCCGGTCTACCCGGCGGTCGAGCTCGCCTCTGCCGGCCTCCTCGCCGGCTCGCTCGCCGCCTTCGGACTCTCGCTGCGCGCGGCCGCCGCGGCCGTCTTCTGCGGAGCGCTGGTCGTCGTCTCCGCCACCGATCTGACCCATCGGATCGTCCCGAACCGGGTCGTCCTCCCGGCGGCGGTAGTCGTGCTGGCGCTGATGACGTGGGCGGACCCGGGCCCCGAGTGGGCGATCGCGGGCGCCGGGGCCTGCCTGTTCATGCTCGCCGCCGCGCTCGCCTACCCGCGCGGGATGGGGATGGGCGACGTCAAGCTCGCCCTCCTGATGGGCGTCGCGCTCGGCCGCACCGTCACCCTCGCCCTGCTCCTCGGGATGATCACGGCGCTCGTGCCGGCGATCGTCCTCCTCGCCCGGCACGGCTCGAAGGCCCGCAAGATGGCGATTCCGCTGGCGCCGTTTCTCGCCCTCGGCTCCATGGTCGCCCTCTTCGCCGGGCACCGGATCGTCCACGCCTACCTGGCGCTCTTCTGAGGTAGCAAGCGATGGAGTACGGGGGTGTCGACGTGCGCCCGCTGTCGTCCGAGGCCGCGCCCGCGACGGCGCCGCCCTCGGCGTCCCCGCCCTCGGCGTCCCCGCCGGCGCCGTTCGCGATCAGCCGGTCGGCCGAGCTCGTCGCCGACCTGATCGCGGCGACCGCCCTTGTCGCCTCCGAGCTCGCGCTGGTCCGCGGCAGGTCGGCGACGGAGCGGTCGTTCGCCGGTGCGCTCGTCAACGAGGGCCTGGCCTCGAGCGAGGGCATCGCCCGCATGCTCGCGATCCGCCACCGGTCGCCGATCTCGAGGAAGAGGACGGCCTCACCGAGGGACCCGTCGTTCGGATCGTCAACTCGATCATCCTCGAGGCGGCCGAGGACGGGGCGAGCGACATCCACTTCGAAGCGCAGGAGGACGGGCTCCTCGTCCGGTACCGCATCGACGGCGTGCTGCACGAGGCCCAGCGGATCCCGCGCCGGCTGGCGGCGGGCGTGACGACGCGCCTGAAGGTGCTCGCGAAGCTCGACATCGCCGAGCGCCGGCGGCCGCAGGACGGTCGCCTCTCGCTGCGGGCGGCGTCGATGGGTCGGCTGCTCGACATCCGGCTCGCGACCCTCCCGACCGTCGCCGGCGAGACGGTGGTCATGCGCCTGCTCGACAAGTCGAAGCAGGCGCCGACGCTCGAGGCGCTCGGCCTCTCCGAGGAGGTGCTGGCCGAGTTCGCCCGGCTGATCGCCCGGCCGACGGGGGCGATCCTCGTCACCGGGCCGACAGGCTCCGGGAAGTCGACGACGCTCTACGCCTGCCTGACGCAGATCAACCGCCCCGAGATCAACATCATCACCGTCGAGGACCCGGTCGAGTACCGCCTTCCCGGCGTCAACCAGATGCAGATCAACCTGCGCGCCGGGCTGACGCTCGCGAGCGCGCTACGCTCGATCCTGCGCTCGGATCCCGACGTGGTCATGGTCGGCGAGGTCCGCGACGGCGAGACCGCCAAGGTCGCGATCGAGGCAGCCCTCACCGGCCATCTCGTGCTGACCACACTGCACACGAACGACGCTCCCGGCACGCTGACGCGGCTGAACGAGATGGGGGTCGAGCCGTTCCTGACCGGGTCGGCCGTCTCGGCCGTGCTCGCCCAGCGGCTCGCTCGCAAGCTCTGCCCGCACTGCTGCGAGATGTACTCGCCGAGCGTCGAGGAGCTGATCGAGGCGCGCGTCTCACCGGACGCTGCGGCGGCATCGGACGGCATGGTGCTCTACCGCAAGCGCGGGTGCCCGCGCTGCAACCAGACGGGCTACCGGGGCCGACTCGGCATCTTCCAGCTCCTGCTGATGAACGAGGCGCTGGGCGACCTGGCGATCCGCAAGGCGACCAGGGACGAGATCGAGCGCGAGGCGATGACGGGCGGGATGCGGACGCTGTGGGACGACGGAATGGCCAAGGTCGCCGCCGGGCTGACCTCGATCGAAGAGCTGGCGCGCGACCTCGCGGGCGAACCCCTGGTTCCCCCGCGAGCCCTCTCCTTGCGGGCGGTTGCGCACGGTGACGGCTCGCGGAGCCGGCGACTGGAATTGCGGCTCGAACGTGCGCGCACCCCTCCCTGTCCGTGAGCCCCGGCCGCCATGTCGGCCGGGCCGGCGACTGAACCAACACCCGCGAAGCGAAGCGTCATCCGCCGCTGCGCCCGACATGGCGGGCGCGGCCGCAAGCGTCGAAAGGGTGCGCACGCGTCGGACGCGCGGCGAGCCTGGCCGGCTCGGCTCCCCTCCGCATCACACAGACGAGCGCAAGGAGGGGGCCCGGGGGGGGACCAGGGGGTGCCCCCCCGAGCGGGGGGGGACCAGGGGTTGCCCCCGCGGCTGGGGGGCGCCGCCCCCGGTCATACGGGCCGCGGCCGCCGGGG
>JBBRXG010000173.1:0-3220 GCA_038248655.1 Gaiellales bacterium | reverse complement strand
GGGGCTTCGTCTCGCAGGGCTTGCAGCAGTTGACGGCAGGGTTCCTCGGTCGAGTCGCCGCGCAGCACGAAATCGACGAACGGGCTGGCGATCAGCTCCTCGTGGAAGTAGGTCGCCGACAGCCCACCCATCAGCACCTTCGACTCGGGGTGCAGCTGCTTGACCAGCTCGGCGATCCCGAGCGCACCGTGTGCGTGCGGCAGCCAGTGCAGATCGATCCCGAACACAGGTGTCCTCAACCTGGAGATGCGGCGACGAACGTCGAACCCCGGCCGGCGCAACATCCGGTAGGCGAGGTTCACGAGCCGGACGTTGTAGTTGTTGGCCTCGAGATACGCGGCGATGCTGGTCAGCCCGATCGGATACATCTCGAACTCGGTCGTGGACGGGATCACATCGGTGAGCGGGCCCTGGACGATCGTCTCCTCCCGGAAGTCCCACACCGACGGGGCATGCAGCAGCACCAGATCGAGCCCGAACACGCGCCGCCACGCCTCCCGTACCGCCCTGACTCGCCGCGGCCGAGCCAGGACGTCCGAGCGCGTCCGAGCGCTCACCGGAGCAGGAGGAGGGCGGGAGCCGGCCCGTGGCTCCCGCGGCCTCCGTAGCTCACTCGTCGCTCGCGGCGGTTCGCCACGCCCCGGCCGGTTAGGTCGCCGAGACCCGCGCGTCCGCTGGCGTGCGCCAAGCGTGCCAGAAGCCAAGCGCGACGAGCACCGCCATCGCGAACGCCAGACAGAAGGAGGCGATCGCTCCCCAGAACATGATCGTCCCGATCGTCGAGAACGCGTACGCCTCGAGCAAGAGCCCGCGCAACGTCGTTCCCTGGAACGAGGCCTGCTTGAGCCCCTGCAGCTTGGCGTCGTTCGGCTTGGCAAGCGCGGCGGAGCTGATCTTGGCGTAGATGCCGCCGTAGGGCATCTCGGCGAGATGTGCGCCGATGAAGTGGTCGGCGTAGGCCTTGGCCTGTGCGCCGGTGAGCATCTGCTGGCCGGCGTACTTGGAGACGGACGGGATCATCTCGGGCGTGATCTCGGTGCCGGCCTTCGGGTGCGCAAACGCCGCCTTCGGCGGAAAGAAGATCTGCTGCTCGGCGAGCTGGTTGTGCACGTTCGAGCTCGTGAAGCTGTGACCCCACGACAACAGACCACCGGCCACCAGCAGAACGGCCACGACGATGAGCCCGGCGGTGCTCGCGAGGAGATCGAAAACCCTGCGGTTCACCCGTTCAGCCTCCCTTCCTAGTGTCACAACTGATGTTTCGGAACATCAATATTGTAACAAGATTGTAACAAGGCGGCCGGAAGCCGGGAGAATGTACAGATGAGCAGGAACCGTCGCGCCGCCGGTGGCCGTCCCCGTGACGCGGGGATCGACGAACGCGTACTCGCCGCCGCCCGCGACCTGATCACGAGACACGGACTGCGCAACTTCACCCTCGGCGCGGTCGCCGAGACCGCCGGCGTCTCACGAAGCGCGATCTACCGCCGCTGGGCCTCCAACGACGAGCTGATCCTCGACGCGATCGACGACGCCCTCGGCCAGCTCCCCGGACCCAGCCCATCCATCCCCGCCGGCCAGTTCTGGACCGAGATGCGCAACGGCCTCGAGACAGCCGTCAACGGTCTCGCGAACCCGGTCGAGCACGGCGCGATCCAGATCTGGCTCAGCCGCCTCACCCACCAACCCTCGCTCCACCGCCGCTACTGGCAACGCCGCATCCAACCCCGACGCGACCAAGCAATCGAAAGCCTCCACCAAGCCGCCGCCAACAGGGAGATCCGCAGCGCCGACGACGCAGACCTCCTGATCGACATGCTCGCCGGCCTCCTCGTCTACCGCTACTTCCTCACCCCATCCGACATCCGCGACGCCGAAACCGACCAAGAATGGCTCGACCGCCTCGTCACTCTCGCCCAACGTCTCCTCTCGCCCGACCCCTGAGCCCAACCGACCGGCAGGAACCCGGCCGAGCGCTCAGCCTGCGCGAGCGACACGTACCGAGCTTCCGCGGCGGCTCGACGACGGCGCGGCCGGTGGCGCCGCCGCCTGTTCGGGCGGCGGTTCAACCGAGGCTCTGATAATCGGGGTGCCCAGATTCGAACTGGGGACCTCTCCGACCCGAACGGAGCGCGCTACCAGGCTGCGCCACACCCCGAGGCGAACGACAGGGTACCCGAGCGGTTGACACAATCGCGGCGATGGCCCGGCGCGACGACATTCTCGACCACGCGGCCGAGCTCCTCGACCTCGGATCGTTCGTCGACTACGGGCCGCAGGGGATGCAGGTCGCCGGCGCAGAGGAGGTGACGAGGGTCGTCTGCGGAGTCTCCTCCTCGCTCGAGCTGTTCGAGCGCGCAGCCGCGGCCGGCGCCCAGCTCGTGATCGTCCACCACGGGATCCTCTGGGACAAGGAGCAGCGGACGATCGATCGGCGGGTGCGACGGCGGCTGCAGGCGCTGTTCGACGCGGACATCACGCTCGCCGCGTACCACCTCGCCCTGGACGCACACGCGGAGATCGGCAACAACGCGCTCCTCGCCCGTGAGCTCGGCCTCGAGGTCGAGGCCCCCTTCGTCGAGATCGGCGTCGGGGCACGAGCGGCCCCCGCGCAACCGCTCGAGACGCTGCTCGAGCGGGTCCGCGAGCACATCGCGCTCGATCCGCTGGTCTTCCCCGACGGCCCCACGACGGTCGAGCGGGCGGCGATCCTCTCCGGCGGGGGCAGCGACTACCTCGAAGAGGCGGCGCGGCAGCACTACGACCTCTACCTGACCGGCGAGGCTGCCGAGCCGAGCATGCACCTCGCCCGCGAGCTCGGGATCACCTTCGTCGCCGCCGGCCACTATGCGACGGAGAAGCTCGGCGTCCAGGCGCTGACCCGCCTGCTGGCCGAGCGTTTCGGGCTCGAATGGGAGTTCGTCGACCTGCCGAACCCCGTCTAGCGGACCGTGGGGGAACCCCTGGTTCCCCCACGCACACCCCCTCCTCGCGGGCGGGAGCGGCGGGCTTGCGGGAACGGAGCCGACGAAGGAAAGCGCGCCACCCACGGGATCTCCGGCCGCCGACACGAGCCGCGCCCGCACAGGTCGGGCGCGGCGACGAACAGACGTGGGGGAACCCCTGGTTCCCCCACGCACACCCCCTCCTCGCGGGCGGGAGCGGCGGGCTTGCGGGAACGGAGCCGACGAAGGAAAGCGCGCCACCCACGGGATCTCCG
>JBBRXG010000172.1:0-3301 GCA_038248655.1 Gaiellales bacterium | reverse complement strand
GCGGGGAAGCTGCGCCGCCGCTACCACGAGCTCGAGACCGGCCAGCTCGACGTCCGGCGCGCCTCGCCGGCGCTGCTCGACGAGCTCGCCGCGCTGTTCGAGACGCGCGTGGCCGATCTCGTAGCGTGGCAGCCGCGTCCGCTTGCTGCTGCGGCGCATGAGGTCTTCTATCGGGCCGAGCCGGCTGGGACGTTCACGCAACCCGCAGTGCCGTTGATGCGGGAACCCGAGGAGCCGGACGAGGTCGATCGGCTCTTCCTCGGCGGCTAGGACTTGTGCTCGTTTGCGATGAACCTGATCGGCTATTGAACGGCGCCTCCGGACATGCCAGGCTGAGACAAGTTCGTTCCGGAGAGGCAGCATGCCGCAGACGACCTCGTCGTTACCGACAACCGACCCGCGCGCCCACGCGCTGCGCGACCGCTTTCACTCTGCCTTCGCGGGGGACGCATTGCCCGTGCCGGTGGAGGCGATCGCCTCTGACCTCCTCGGCCTGCTCGTGGAGGCGGATCCAGAGCTCGAATGCTCCGGCGTCCTCCTGCCCGCCGAGCGGCGGATCGTGCTGCGGGCCGGCGAGCCTGCCGTCCGCCAGCGATTCACGCTGGCGCACGAGCTCGGCCACTGGGTGTGCCAGGTGCGGGAGGGGCACGAGGCGCCGATGTATTGCCGAGTGACCGACATTGCCCCCACCGCAGACCGGGCCCTGGAGCGGGAGGCAAACGTGTTCGCCGCGGAGCTCCTGATGCCCGAGCCGGCGGTGCGGGCGGAGTGGGGGCGAGCCGAGTCGGCGGCGGAGCTCGCCCGTGGGTTCGGGGTGAGTGAAGAGGCGATGAGGTGGCGGCTGTTCAGCTTCGGGCTGGTCGGAGAGCCGCCGCGGTGATCTCTGTCACGACGAAGCCCGCCTCCCGGCGGGCTTCGAAGGCTGAAACGGGCGTTAGCCCGCGCTGGGTGAGAACCCGAGCAGATTGTATCCCGCGTGTGGGCGGAGGGCGCCGGACTCGAACCGGAACCGGCCGAAGCCGATCGCATGAGTTCTCACCTCAGCATCGCGCCTTGCGATTTCAGGCCTCCGCCACCTGCGTCACCATAGGACCATCGCCTTGCGGGCGCACCGGCTGCAGGGTCGTTGGCACAAACTCGACACAGATTGGGTTGACGAGATGGCGAAGGTGAGCAAGCGAGCGGAGGCGTACCGGCACGGTGACGAGGTCGTGCTGCGGCCCGAGGTCGGGACCCAGGCGCAGTTCAAGAAGAAGAAGCAGCCGAAGACCTACAGGTACGACTCGTCGCTCTCGCCCGCGCTCGATTGGGACGGGCAGAACTCGGCGCGCGAGATCGGGGAGTGGTTGCTCGCGCAGATCGAGGAGGCGGCGCAGCTCGAGCCGCCGCACCGGTTCGACGAGCCGCGGAGGTTCAGCGACGTCGAGGTCTCGGGGTTGCAGGACGCCGTCGAGCGACTGAAAGCGCTCTCTCGGCCGTTCCTCGACTGGACGGGGAAGGCCGAGCGGCTCTCGTTCGACGTGCCGACGCTGCCGCTGTTCGTGCACGAGCGACTCTCGACCAAGGCGATCCTCGAGACGCTAAAGGGACACGAGCGCGACCGGCAGATGGAGCTCCAGCTCTTCGCCGATCCGCGGCTTCCGCTCCACCAGCAGCTCGAGGCCTACGAGCACAGGGGCGGCTGGACGAACCGGCTGATCCTCGGCGACTCGCTCGTCGTGATGAACTCGCTGCTCGAGTACGAGGGCCTCGGCGGGCAGGTGCAGACGATCTACATCGACCCCCCTTACGGGGTGAAGTTCGGGTCGAACTTCCAGCCGTTCGTGCGGAGGCGCGACGTCAAGCACGGCGACGACTCTGACCTCACGCGCGAGCCGGAGATGGTGAAGGCGTACCGGGACACCTGGGAGCTCGGGCTGCACTCGTACCTGGCCTACCTACGCGATCGGCTGCTTGTTGCGCGCGAGTTGCTAACGCCGTCCGGCAGCGTGTTCGTGCAGATCTCAGATGAAAACGTCCATCACGTACGCGAACTGATGGACGAGGTGTTTGGCGCGGAAAACGCTCTTCCGACGATCGTCTTTCGGAAAACCAGTGGAGCCGGCAGCCCGACCGGGTACGTAGAGGCTGTCCCGCAGACATACGACCTTTTGCTCTGGTGTTGCAAAGACGAACGCACGGCGACGTTCAACCGTCTGTTTCTGCCGCGTATCAATGCCGATGATCCGAACTTCCGTTGGGTCGAAGAGCCATCAGGCGTCAGGAGATTGATCGAGAAAGGTGAGGACCCGGCGGCGCTTCCGCCTGGACACCGGCTGTTTCGCCTCAATCCGTTGACATCCCAGAGTGGCGGACCAACGACTCAATTTGCTTTCGAGTTTGATGGCCATTCCTTCGCGCCGCGAAAGGGGGGCTGGAAGACGAATACGGCGGGAATGGAACGTCTGGCCGAGGCGAATCGGCTCCTTCGCGCTGGGCCGAGTCTCGGCTTTGTCAGGTATGCGGACGATTTCCCGTTTGCACCGGTGATCGACATCTGGGATGACACGCGGCAAAGCGGCTTCGGCGATCCGAAGGTCTACGTCGTTCAGACCGCGAGACGGGTCGTCGAGCGGTGTCTTCTCATGACGACCAACCCGGGAGACCTGATCCTCGACCCGACCTGCGGCTCCGGTACGACCGCCTACGTCGCCGAGCAATGGGGGCGGCGCTGGATCACGATCGACACCTCGCGCGTCCCGCTCGCATTGACGCGGCAGCGGCTCCTCACCGCAACGTTCCCGTACTACGACCTCCAGGACCCGCCCCGTGGGCCGGCCGGCGGCTTCGTCTACGAGCGCCGCCGGAACACGAAGTGCGAAGAGGTCGGCGGGATCGTCCCGCACGTGACGCTGAAGTCGATCGCGAACGACGAGCCGCCGGCCGAGGAGGTGCTCGTCGACCGGCCGGAGGTCGACAAGAAGGTCACTCGCGTTAGCGGCCCGTTCGTGGTCGAGGCGACGATTCCGACGCCGGTCGAGATCGACGGCGACGAGGACGGTTCCGCGGAACCCCCGGACAGTCCCCTGCGGGGACAGTCCCTAGACGGCTCGTACGTCGACCGGATGCTCGAGGTGCTCCGCCGCAACCCGCTGCTCCGGCTCCCCGGCAACAGGCAGATCACGCTCCGAAACGTCCGCGAGCCGGCCGCGACGCTGTCGCTCTCGGCCGAGGCGGCGCTCGAGCCGGACGACGCGCCTGTCGCGATCGTCTTCGGGCCGGAGAACGGCGCGATCTCGGAGAAGCTCGTCTACGAATCGGG
>JBBRXG010000171.1:0-3322 GCA_038248655.1 Gaiellales bacterium | reverse complement strand
TAGAAGTTGAGGGCGTACATGGAGTCCATTTGCCTGCCGGGCGCGCGGCAATCATAGAGCCTCGCCCGTCAGCGTCGCGAGTGCCTGATCCGCCATCTCCCGCTCGCCCCGGTAGGCGAGGAGCGAGGATGCTTCCTCGAGCGGCAGCCAGCGCGCCTCGGCAACCTCGTGACGATGCTCCGGAGCGAGCTCGTCCAGCCGGCCGCCGCTGTAGCGAAAGAGGTAGAAGCTGACGATCTTGAAGACGCGCTCGCCGTCCCAGGTGAAGACGTAGCGGACGTCGCCGAGCTTCTCGACGAGACGGCCACGCGCGCCGGTCTCCTCCTCGATCTCGCGGGCCGCGGTCGCCGCCGGATGCTCGCCGGCCGCGATCAGGCCCTTCGGGAGCGCCCAGATTCCGGCGCGCTTCCCGGCGGGACGGATCGCCGCCACCATCCATCGGCCCCGCAACCGCCGGACGAGCACGCCGCCGGCCGAGAATTCGCGCCTCACCGGGTGAGCCTAGCGGGCGGCGGATCTGAGTCGGTCACGCTAAGATTCCTTGCAGCCCGGTCGGAGTCGCGCTATGATCGGCTGGCACTCTCGGGGAGAGAGTGCTACCGAGAACCACACTGACGAACCGGAGGTTCGGAATGGATTTGCAGCCGCTTGGCGATCGCCTGATCGTCGAAGTGCTCGAAGAGGAGCAGATGACGGTCAGCGGGATCGTTCTGCCGGATACGGCCGTCGAGAAGCCGCAGCGCGGTCGCGTGCTCGCGGTCGGCCCGGGCTCTCGCGCAGAGTCGACGGGCGAGCTCGTCCCGCTCGATGTCGTCGTCGGCGACGAGATCGTCTTCTCGAAGTACGGCGGCACCGAGGTCAAGCTCGGCGCCGACGAGGTGCTCATCCTGCGCGAGTCGGACGTACTCGCGAAGGCCGTGTCCACCGGTACCAAGGGCAAAGGCAAGCGCGAGCTCGCCGGCGCCAAGGCCTAAGCACTCGACACCAACGGAGGAATGAGATGGCTCACAAGGAGCTGAAGTTCAACGAGGATGCGCGCCGCTCCCTGGAGCGGGGCGTGAACATCCTCGCCGACGCGGTCAAGGTCACCCTTGGCCCGAAGGGGCGTTACGTCGTGCTCGACAAGAAGTTCGGCGCGCCCACGATCACCAACGACGGCGTCACGATCGCGCGCGAGATCGAGGTCGAGGACGCGTTCGAGAACCAGGGCGCCCAGCTCGTGCGCGAGGTCGCCACGGCGACCAACGACGTTGCGGGCGACGGCACCACCACGGCGACCGTGCTCGCGCAGGCGATCGTCCGGGAGGGCCTGAAGAACGTCGCTGCCGGCGCGAACCCGATGGGGCTCAAGCGAGGCATCGAGGAGGCCGTCGACCTCGTCGTCGAGAACCTGAAGAAGCAGTCGAAGGAGATCAACGGCAAGGAGGACATCGCCCGGGTCGCCAGCATCTCGTCGCGTGAGCGCGAGATCGGCGACGTGATCGCCGACGCGATCGAGAAGGTCGGCAAGGACGGCGTCGTGAACGTCGAGGAGGGCCAGACGTTCGGCCTCGAGCTCGAGTTCACCGAGGGCATGCAGTTCGACAAGGGCTACCTGTCGCCGTACATGATCACCGACGCCGAGCGCATGGAGGCCGTCCTCGACGAGCCGTACATCCTGGTCGCAAACCAGAAGATCGGCGCCGTCAAGGACATCCTGCCGGTGCTCGAGCAGGTGATCCAGGCCGGCCGACCGCTCTTGATCGTGGCCGAGGACGTCGAGGGCGAGTCGCTCGCGACGATCGTCGTCAACAAGCTGCGTGGCACGTTCACCGCAGTCGCCGTCAAGGCGCCCGGCTTCGGCGATCGCCGCAAGCGGATGCTCGAGGACATCGCGATCCTCGCCGGCGCCGAGGTGATCACCGAGGAGATGGGCCTCAAGCTCGAGAACACGAAGCTCTCGCAGCTGGGCAAGGCCCGCAAGGTGGTCGTCGACAAGGACGCGACCACGATCATCGACGGCGCCGGAGACTCGGAGGCGATCAAGGCCCGCATCAAGCAGCTCAAGGCCGAGATCGAGAACACCGACTCCGACTTCGACCGTGAGAAGCTGCAGGAGCGGCTGGCCAAGCTGGCCGGCGGCGTCGCGGTGGTCAAGGTCGGCGCGGCGACCGAGACCGAGATGAAGGAGAAGAAGCACCGCGTCGAGGACGCGCTGCAGGCCACGCGGGCCGCCCTCGAGGAGGGCATTGTCCCCGGCGGCGGCGTCGCGCTCCTGAACGCAGCGGAGGCGGTCAAGGCCCCGATCGCCAAGCTCGAAGGCGACGAGCGGACGGGCGCTGCGATCATCGTCCGCTCCCTCGAGGAGCCGCTCCGCCAGCTCGCGTACAACGCGGGCCTCGAGGGCTCCGTCGTCGTCCAGCAGGTGCGCGCGGCCACGGCCGGCCACGGGCTGAACGTCGACTCGGGCGAGGTCGAGGATCTCGTCAAGTCCGGGATCATCGACCCGACGATGGTCACCCGCTCGGCGCTGCAGAACGCGGCGTCGATCGCGAAGAACATCCTCACGACCGAGGCGATCGTCGCCGAGGCCCCCGAGAAGCAGGGCGCGGCCGCCGGCATGCCCGGTGGCATGGGCGACATGGGCGGGATGATGTAATCACGCGCCTTCGGCGCTTGTCCCAAGCAAAGGGGCCGCTCACGCGGCCCTTTTGCTTAGGGGGAGGTGTGGGTCACTCCTTGTATCGGCGGCGTGCGAGAACAACTTTAAAGGTGCGTGAATCCGCTACGGGGCGGCCCACGTAGACAGAGGCATGAGACACACTCTTCTGCTCGTAAGTGCTGCAGCACTCTTTGCCGCCGGGCTCAGCCTGGCTGCGACCGGCCGTGGCAGCAGCGGCACGACGTTGACCGCGAGCCTGGGAGCTCGTAACGAGACTCCGGCCCCGAAGGGCGCGGCGGGCGCGTCGGGTCTGTTTAAGGCGTCGCTCGCGGGGCGGTCGCTGACCTGGCGGCTGACCTTCTCCAGCCTCACCGGGAAGGCCGTCGCGGCGCATATCCACCTGGGCAAGCCGGGCGTCGCAGGTCCCGTGGTGGTGCCGCTCTGCGGCCCATGCACCTCCGGCGCGCACGGCACGGTCACCGTGACCGCGAAGGTGCGGGCCGCGCTCCTGGCCGGAACCGCGTACGCGAACGTCCACACGGCGAGGAACGCAGCCGGCGAGATCCGCGGCCATGTCGCGGTGGACGTCTCGGCGAAGCTCGCAGCCCGTAACGAGACTCCGGCCCCGAAGGGCGCGGCGCGCGCGTCGGGTCTGATTAAGGCGTCGCTCGCGGGGCGGTC
>JBBRXG010000170.1:0-3322 GCA_038248655.1 Gaiellales bacterium | reverse complement strand
GGACGAGATCGCCGAAGCGGAGGACATCGCCCGGGAGATCGCCTCCGGTGCGCCTGAGGATGGCCTGAACGCGCGCGACGATCTCCGCGAGGCTGAACGGCTTCGTCACGTAGTCGTCGCCTCCCGCTCGCAACGCCTCCAAGCGAGCTGTGAAGCATGCCCCGTTCCCTGTGAATGCGCTGTGAACGAACGGGGTGGCCGCCCGTTGCCCGGGCGGCCACGCCTGGACCGGCTGCTCGGCGCGCGGAGCTACCTCATGCTCACGAACGCGAAGTCGCCGTCGACGTAGACGGTCACCGGTGAGCCGTCGGCCCTCGTCATGTGAGCCTCGTAGGTGGCGACGCCGTCGGCGTCGGTCTCGACGCGGACGATCGTGCCACCGGGAACGTTGGCCTCGGCGATCGCCTGCACCTTCGAGCGCGCATCGCCCGTCAGCAACGTCGTCACTGCGCTGGCTTCCCCACGGGTTGTGCGCGGTGGCGCCCGGGGGCGCCGACCGCGCTGCCGGCACGGCGGCCGGCACGGCGGCCGCGGTCGTGGCGGTGGTCGTGCTCGACGCCGCCGAAGCGATGCCGTAGCTTCCTGCTTCGACCCCGACGACGACTGCGACGAGCGCGGCCGTCCTGTCGAGGGACAGACGGGTGGATGCGAACATGTGAGCCTCCTTCGATCGGGCGCCCCGGTTGGACGCTTTCGATCACGGTCGCGCCGAAGTCTTGGAGTCGCCTGAGGCCGACCTGGGAGAACGCCACGAAACCGTCGGCTCGGGCGCGTGGCTCCAGGAGGACGCGGCGGCCGAGATCCGGGTTAGGCTGAGGCGATGCCAGGGGAAAGGGCATAGAGACGTGGACGCGATGCTCGCATTCCCGGTCCGCATGCCGGAGCAGCCCGGGCTCGAGATTCGGATCAACTTCGGGATGTTCGCGGGTCGTGAGGCGACCGCGGCCGAGATCCAGGATCTCGGCTCTGCGCTCCTACCCGAGATCGGGCACGCGGAGATCTCCGCCGAGACGCGCTTCCAGATCGGCCCCGAGACCGAGGCGGACGTCCATCAGGTCCGGATCGCGATCCCCAAGGAGACGTTGCCTGCCGACGACTTCGAGATCGGCGAGCTCGCAGGCCGGCTGGTGAACATCGCCGAAGGCTGGGCGCGCGGCTGCATCGCCGCCCGCCACGTCGAGGTCAACGAGCTCTAGCCGCCGCCCTGCCCCCGCGTCCGGCGCGCGCTGCGCGCAGCGCGAAGCTGGTCATCGCCCTCGGCATCCGCCGGGCGGCCGCCACGGCCTCGTCGAGCGCGGTCGCGAACCAGTCCAGGTCCTCGTCCGTGATCACGAGCGGCGGCAGCGCCCGAACCACGTTCATGGAGTGACCTGCGACCTGGATCAGAACGCGGTGGGTGGTGAACAGCGGGACGACGACGAGCTGCGAGAAGAGCGCGGGCTTGATGCGCTCGATCATTCGCCACGTCGTCTTACCGGAGCCCTCGGGCTCGCCGAACTCGATCGCCCAGAACAGGCCGAGTCCGCGTACGTCTTTGACGACGTCGTGGCGCTCGACGAGGGGTCGCGTCCGATCGAGGAGCAGCACGCCCATGCGCTCGGAGCGCCCCACCAGGCTCTGCGCGTCGAGCTCACGTAGCGTGGCCAATCCTGCGACCATCGCGAGATCGTTCGGAGCGAAGGTCGAACCGTGGCTCAGGGCGTGCTCCATCGAGTCGAACACCGCCTCATAGACGGCGTTGCTCATGAGACAGGCGCCGACCGGGACGTAGCCGCCGGACAGCGCCTTCGAGACCGTCATCACGTCCGGCTCGAGGCCCCAGTGCTCGCAGGCGAACATGCGGCCGGTGCGACCGAAGCCGGTCGCGACCTCGTCGACGCAGAAGAGCGTGCCGTACCGCCGGCAGAGCGCCTGCACGCCTTCGAGGTAGCCCGGCTCCGGCAGGACGACGCCGTGGCCAACGATCGGCTCCGTGACGAAGAGGGCGACGTCCTCCGTGCGGAGCTCAGCCTCGAGCGCTCCGAGATCGTTGAAGGGAACGCGAGAGAAGCCCGGTAGCAACGGCTGGAAGCGGCTCGTGAACGCGCCGGAGCCGTTGGCCGAGAGCGCTCCCAGCGTCAAGCCGTGGAAGCCGTTCTCGACCGACACGACTCGTGACCGACCGGTCGCCGCGCGGCCGAGCTTGATCGCAGCCTCGACCGACTCCGTCCCGGAGTTCGTGAAGAGCGCTCGGGCCAGGCTCCGCGGGGCGCGTCGCAGGAGCTCCTCGGCGAGAAGGCCGGCCAGGTGCGTGACGCCGAGCGCGACACGCCCCGGCAGCTCGAGCTGGAGCGCGTCGACGAGCGCGTCGCGAACAGCCTGGTTCGACCGGCCGACGTTGTACATGCCGAAGCCGCCGAGCATGTCGAGGAAGCGGTTCTCGTCGGCGTCGATCAGGTAGACGCCCTCGCCGCGCGCCCAGTGACGGTCGAAGCCGATCGTTCGCAGCATCCGCACGAACTGCGGATTCACGTACTCGGCGTGCAGGTCGAGCGCCTCGCCCGACCGCGACTGCAGCAGCTCGTGCAGGTCGCCCACGGGCTGAGCTTAGATCGTACGATTGCGGCGATGCGCAGCGGCATCCGCCGACGGGCGGCAGCGGTGGGCACGGCGCTTCTCGGCCTGACCGCGATCATCGCCCTCGCCAGCCGGGCCCACCGGCCGGGCGGAGGCTCCACGCAGACCGTCTCCACCGACTGGCTGCTCGAGTACCTGCTGCTCCTGATCGTCCTCGCGCTCGTCGTCGTCCTCGCTGCCGGGATCTACCTCCTCGTAGCCGCGCCGGAAGGCGCGGTCTGGACGCCGCCGCCGCGGGCGAGCTTCTGGCGCACGATCCTGACGCTGGCGGTCTTCCTGGCGGTCGTCTTCGCCCTGATCTCGTTGCTCCACCGGAGCGATGTCAGGCTGAAGCCGCAGAAGCCGTCCGGATCGCCGGTGGCCGGCAAGCCGCAGACCGTCGGCGGCACTCCCGCGCACTTCGACTGGGTGCCTGCCGCCGTCGTCGGCGGGCTCACCGTGGTCGGCCTCGTCGCAGGAGGCTGGATCGTGCTGCGCAACCGCGCCCCCAAGCGGACGCTCGAGCACGACGCTGCCGCCGCGCTGCTCGTCGCGCTCGACGAGTCGCTCGACGACCTGCGGGCCGAGCCGGACGCGCGGCGGGCGGTGATCGCCGCCTACGCGCGGATGGACGGCGCTCTCGCCAACGCCGGGCTCGGGCGGCGAACGGCGGAGGCACCGCGCGAGTACCTTGCCCGCGCGCTGCCGGCGGTCGGCGCAGGCGCCG
>JBBRXG010000169.1:0-3359 GCA_038248655.1 Gaiellales bacterium | reverse complement strand
GCTCCACGCAGACCGTCTCCACCGACTGGCTGCTCGAGTACCTGCTGCTCCTGATCGGCCTCGCGCTCGTCGTCGTCCTCGCTGCCGGGCTCTACCTCCTCGTAACCGCGCCGGAAGGCGCAGTCTGGACGCCGCCGCCGCGAGCGAGCTTCTGGCGCACGATCCTGACGCTGGCCGTCTTCCTGGCGGTCATCTTCGCCCTGATCTCGTTGCTCCACCGGGACAACGTCAGGCTGAAGCCGCAGAACCCGTCCGGATCGCCGGCAGCCGGTAAGCCGCAGACCGTCGGCGGCACGCCCGCGCGCTTCGACTGGGTGCCTGCCGCCGTCGTCGGCGGGCTCACCGTGCTCGGCCTCGTCGCAGGTGGCTGGATCGTGCTGCGCAACCGCGTCCCCAAGCGGACGCTCGAGCAGGGCGCTGCCGCCGCGCTGCTCGTCGCGCTCGACGAGTCGCTCGACGACCTGCGCGCCGAGCCGGACTCGCGGCGGGCGGTGATCGCCGCCTACGCGCGGATGGATGGCGCTCTCGCCCACGCCGGGCTCGGGCGGCGAACGGCCGAGGCACCGCGCGAGTACCTTGCCCGCGCGCTGCCGGCGGTCGGCGCAGGCGCCGGCTCCGTCCAGCGGCTCACGGCGCTGTTCGAGGAGGCGAAGTTCAGCCCGCACGACGTCGACGGCGGGATGAAGTCGGAGGCGATCGAGGCACTGGCCGCCCTGCGCGAGGACCTCCGGGCGGCCGAGTGAGACCGCTGCTCGTCTGGATCGCGATCAGCGCCCTCGCGGCAGTGGTGTTGCTGATCGCGCTGCCCGGCGAGCGCGCGCTCGTCCTCGACATCTGGTTCCCCGCCGCCGGAGCGCTTGCCGTGCTCGCGACGCTGCGCGCGACGGTGGGACGGCTGCCGGCCGAGCAGCCGTCGCCGATCGACGAGCTGCCCGGCGCGGATGAGGGCGAGCGCCCGAAGGACCTGGCCGAGCTCGAGAGCATCGTGGCGCTGGCGGCGACGTCGGAGTTCGATCTCTACTTCCGCCTGCGCCCGCGGCTGCGGCGCATCGCGGCGGCGAAGCTCCGCGCGCACGGGATCGGCCTCGAAGCCTCCGCTGACGGCGCGTCCGCAGCTCTCGGCCCGACCGCGTGGGACATCCTGCGGCCCGACCGCCCCCGCCCGGACCCGACCGCCAGCGGTCGCAACCTCTCCGCGATCGGCGCCGTCGCAGACGCGCTGGAGCGCCTGTGAACCTCGCCGAGGTCGCCGAGCGCTCGAACGCGGCGCTGGACGAGCTGTCGCGCGCCGTCGTCGGCAAGCGCGACGCGCTCCGACTCGTGCTGATCGGCCTGCTCGCGGACGGCCACGTGCTGATCGAGGACTACCCCGGCCTCGCGAAGACGCTGATCGCACGATCGTTTGCGCAGATCGCCGATCTCCACTTCTCCCGCATCCAGTTCACGCCCGACCTGATGCCGTCGGACGTGACGGGATCCTCGATCTTCGACCAGCGCGCCGCGACCTTCGACTTCCGGCCCGGGCCGATCTTCGCCAACCTGCTGCTCGCCGACGAGATCAACCGTGCCCCGCCGAAGACGCAGGCCGCGCTGCTGGAGGCGATGCAGGAGCGCCAGGTCACGTCGGAGGGGCAGACGAGGCGGCTCGACCGCCCGTTCCTCGTGCTGGCGACGCAGAACCCCATCGAGTACGAGGGCACCTATCCGCTGCCGGAGGCACAGCTCGACCGGTTCCTGCTCCGGATGGGCGTCGGCTACCCGGATCGCGACGACGAGCTCGCGGTGCTCGACCAGCGGCGCGAGCGGCGGACCGACGAGATCGAGCTGCGACCGGTCGTCGACAGGGCGATGCTGGTCGCGATGCAGCAGGCGCTCGAGGACGTGCACGTCTCGCCGAGCGTGGGCTACTACATCGTCGACGTCGTCCGCGCGACGCGCGAGAGCCGCAGCGTCCAGGTCGGCGCGAGCCCGCGCGGCAGCCTCGCGATCCTCAAGCTTGCACGGGCGAACGCCGCCCTCGACGGCCGCGACTACGTCGTTCCCGACGACGTCAAGGCGGTGGCCGTTCCCGCGCTGGCGCACCGGCTCTCGCTGAGACCGGAGCTGTGGGTACAGCGCGTCCGGGCGGAGGACGTCGTGCGCGAGCAGCTCGAGACGGTCCCGACGCCGGCGGCCGAGGACGTCCGGCCGCGGTCCGTGTGAGCAGGGCCGCATCTCCGAAGCTGACCGCGTACGCCGCGCTCGGTGGGCTCGGCATGCTCGCCGCCCTCGTCACCGGCCGTCCGGAGCTCGCCGCGATCGCCTTGCCGTTCCTCGCAGCGGTCGGAGCCGCACTCGTCTTTGCAGCCGACCCGGAGCTCGAGGTCGACACGACGCTCGACCGCGACCGACTGCTCGAGGGCGACGAGGTCGGTGTGCAGATTCGGCTCCGCGCCGCACACGCCGTTCCGCGGGCGGAGCTCCTGCTCGGCCTCCCATCGGCGCTCGAGCTCGTCGAGGGGCGGAATCCGGCGGCGACGTATGTCTCGGCGCGGCGGCCTGCGACCCTCGATCTGCGCCTGCGCGCCGAGCGCTGGGGCGTCTTCGAGCTTCGCGACCTGCACCTGCGGGCACGTGACCCGTTCGGCCTCTTCGTCTGGACGAGCCATGTCCGGGGTCAGACCCTGGACAATTCGATTCGCGTGTACCCGCGGCCCGAGGCGCTGCCCTCGCTGCTCCGCCCCGCCGAGACGCAGCTCTTCAGCGGCGACGAGCTCTCGCGCCGAAAGGGCGAGGGGATCGAGTTCGCCGACCTGCGCCCGTTCGCGTTCGGCGACCAGGTCCGCCGGGTGAACTGGCGCGCCAGCGCGCGCCGCGGCGAGCTGTGGGTGAACGAGCAGCACCCGGAGCGGAACGTGGACGTCGTCCTCTTCCTCGACAGCTTCACCGAAGCCCGCCGTGGCGCCCATGGGACGATCGAGCCCGCGGTGCGGGCGGCGGCCGCACTCGCCGAGCGCTATCTCCGCCGTCGTGACCGGGTCGGGCTCGTCTCCTTCGGCGGGACGCTTCGCTGGCTCGTCCCGGGTACGGCCGGGATGCAGCTCTATCGGATCATCGACGCGCTGCTCGACACGCAGATCCTGCTGAGCTACGCCTGGAAATCGATCGACATCGTCCCGGCTCGGACGCTGCCCCCGCAGGCGCTGGTGATCGCGCTCACGCCGCTGCTCGACGAACGTGCCGTCGGCGCGCTGCTCGACCTGCGCGCCCGCGGGTTCGATCTCGCGGTGATCGAGGTCTCGCCGCTCCCGTTCGTCGACCCAGGCCGCAGCCGTGCGCACCGAGTCGCCTACCGACTCTGGCAGCTGCAGCGTGAGGCG
>JBBRXG010000168.1:0-3441 GCA_038248655.1 Gaiellales bacterium | reverse complement strand
TTTGGCGAGGAACGGCCGTAGGATAGACGTTGACGATTACATAGCCACTATGTACCCTAGTGCTATCTAGCTCCAATGTCGTCAGGGAGATTGGTGGCTGTTCAGGCATCGCAGGAGCTCGTCGAGCTTGCGGCGCACGCGGGATCATGCGGGTCAGTACCGAGATATTTCTGCTCCGCGAGCGGTCCGTGCCACTCGTGCTACATCTGCCAGTCCGATGCCGGACAATGTTTCTCGACGTCCTACTGCATCTGCTGAAAGCGATCCCATAGCGGCGCGTCCGTGCTGAGGTTTCTCGGCGCTCAGTTTCGGCTGCAGCCGGCGAGGATGGCGACTCTCGGCTTGGGGCTCGTCGTCGCGGCGGTTGCGTTCGTTCTCCTGACGGCCGCCACGCGGACGAGTGAGCTGCACGTTCGCGGAACGCTGAGAAGCACCTTCCGGCCGGCGTACGACGTCCTCGTGCGGCCGCCCGGCTCTCAGACGCGGCTCGAGCGGCGCGCGCGGCTCGTGCGGCCGAACTTCCTCTCCGGTGTGTTCGGCGGGATCAGCTTCGGCCAGTGGCACCGGATCGAGCGGATCCGGGGCGTCGCAGTGGCCGCGCCGATCGCGAACGTCGGGTACATCCTGCCGTTCGGGAGGGTGACGATCCCGATCACCGGCCTGGTCAACGACGCGCCCTATCAGCTTTACCGGATCAGGCAGACCTGGGTTGCGAACGGCGGGCTGTCGCGCTACCCGCGGCCGAGCCTGTACGTCTACTACACCCCACGCGACCGCTTCGTCAATCGAGGCGCTTACCTGCCGTGGGTAGAGACAGGGCCGGGAGTGCGCCCGTCGCAGCCTTCGTGCAGCGGCTTCAGCCAGTCTGGCCCATCCCAGCCGGCGTCGCCGTTCCCGCCGCCCGCGTCGCAGTCCTACCTCGCCTGCTTCCCGACCACCGCGAAGCGCTTCGAGCAAACCGGCAGCGTTGCCTCCGTGAACGGATTTCTCCCACCGAGTCCTGCCTTCGTCGGCACGCGATCGGATTTCTCCCTGCCGATCTATATCAGTGCCATAGATCCGGTGCAGGAGGCGAAGCTCGTCGCCCTCGATCGTACGGTGGTTAGTGGGCGGTATCTACGTCCGGACGAGGGCCTGTCGTTGTTCCGCGAGGCGGGGACGGGGGTCGGCTTCAGGGCGGTGCCGATCCTTGCCAGCTCTCGGTTATACGTGGACGAGAGGCTCGAGTTGACGATCGAGCGGCTTCGGATCCCGCCGGGAACGGACGTTCCGCGGGCGCTCGCGAGCGGGGCTTGCCCGCGGAACCTGGTTTCAATCCCGTGTCGCAACCGTCTGGGGCCGCCACGGGGCGCGTGGTACCGCGACGCGCGGCAGTTCGTCGAGGCGTTACCGGGCGCAGCGATCGCACGACGCACCATCGCTGCGCCCACCAGGGCATATCGCGGTCTGCTCAAGAGGTCGGCGGGCCGACGATCGTCCGAGTTCTCCCCCCAGGCGTACTGGACCACCTCGCCTGTGCGGTACCGTTCGCTGGGCACTGAGCGGCTGGCGCCGATTGCGGTCCGCAATCCCCCAACCATCTGGCGCAGCGCCTTCGCGAATTACCTGACGCCGCCGCGCGATAACCTCGACACGCAGTTCCGACGCCTGCATGAGCGCGTCGCGTCGAACCTGGTCACAGCGGGCGCTGCGCAGTTCAGTCAGCTCCGGGTCGTTGGCGAGTTCGACCCGGAGAAGCTACCGAGCTATTCGCCGCTGTCGAAGGTTCCGCTCGAGACCTACTACCCGCCGGTGCTGCTCCCGAACGATGACTTTGCCAACCGTGCCCTGGGCGGCCGGCCGCTGCTTCCGAACCAGAACCTCGGCGACTACATCCAGCAGCCGCCTTTGCTCCTGACGACGCTGCGGGCGCTGCCCGCCTTTCTCAAGCCCGACAATTGGTCGCGAAGCGACGGCGCCGGGAGCGCCATCCCGGAGGCGCAGCAACGGGCGCCGATCTCGGCGATCCGGGTGAAGGTGGCTGGTGTGAAGGGGCCGGATCCGCTCTCGCTCGAGCGGATTCGTGTGGTCGCTCAGCGGATCCACGAGCAGACCAGTCTCGAGGTCGACATCACCGCGGGCTCGTCGCCGCATCCGGTGTCGATCTCGCTCCCGGCCGGGAAGTTCGGCCGGCCGCCGCTCCTGCTCAGCGAAGGCTGGTCGAAGAAGGGGGTGACGGTGAGCTTCCTGGAGGCGCTCGACCGGAAGGATCTCGCGCTGTTCGGCTTGATCCTGGTGATCTGCGGCTTCTTCCTCGCGAACGGCGCGTTCGCGGCGGTGCGGACGCGGCGGGCGGAGATCGGGACGCTGCTGACCCTGGGCTGGTCGCAGCTCGAGGTGTTCGAGGCGGTGCTGGGCGAGCTGGCGCTGGTCGGGGTGCTTGCCGGTCTCGCCGGGAGCGCGTTGGCGGCGGTGCTGGTGGCGGCGCTCTCGCTCGATTTCGCGCTCGTCAACGTGCTGTACGTGCTTCCGCTCGCTGTCGCTCTCGCGCTGGTGGCTGGGCTCCTGCCGGCCTGGCGGGCGGCTCGAGGGAGTCCGCTCGATGCGATCCGGCCGCCGGTCTCGGGCGGCGATCATGCGCGGCCGGTGCGGAGCATCGCGCGGATGGGGCTGGTCAACCTGCGCCGGCTGCCAGCGCGGGCGCTGGTCGGCGGGGCCGGGCTTGCGATCGGGGCGGCGGCGCTGACTGTGCTCGTCGGGATCCAGGCCGCATTCCAGGGGACGCTGGTGGGGACGGTGCTGGGGAACGCCCTGTCGGTTCAGGTGCGCGGCGCGGACTTCCTGGCGATCGGGCTGACGATCGGCTTGGCGGCGCTGTCGGTCGCCGACGTGCTGTACCTGAACCTGAAGGAGCGCTCCGCCGAGCTGGTCACCTTGCGTACTGTCGGGTGGAGCGAGCGCGAGCTGGTCGCCTTGGTCGAGGCGGAGGCGCTGCTGCTCGCCTCGACGGGAAGCCTCGCCGGCGCAGCGGTCGGGGTGGCCGTGGGCGCGCTGCTGCTCGGGGTTCCAGTGCTGGCGCTCCTAGCCGGTGCGGCGATCACCGCTGCCGGCGCCCTTCTCGCCGCGGCGCTCGCCTCGCTCCTGCCGTTGTCCCAGCTCCGGCGACTGACGCCGCCGACGGTGCTTGCCGCCGAATGAGCGGCTTCGCAGTCAGCCTCGAGCAGATATCGAAGCGCTATCCGACCGCATCGGCCGAAGCGCCCGCGGCGCTCGAAGGCGTGAGTTTCACGGTGGACGCAGGAAGCATGGTCGCCGTCGCGGTCTGCGGGACGACCGTGCCGCTGACGAGCCCATCGCGCGACAGCCGGTCGAGGACCTGGTAGAGCCGGCCGATGTTGAGCTCGCCCCACTGCGGCCCGATCGCCTCCTCGAAGCTGGCCCTCAGCTCGTATCCGTAGCTGG
>JBBRXG010000167.1:0-3449 GCA_038248655.1 Gaiellales bacterium | reverse complement strand
TCGCTCCCGTCGGGGAAACCATGTTTCCCCCAGGAGCCCCATTCTGTCGGAGGCCGACCCTGTTGTGGGAACCTGCCGGTTCCCCCGGGCCCTTCCCCGCTCACCGGCCAAAGGTCGGCCCATGAGCGCGCAGGCCGAGAGCCCGACCTCGCTCGAGCGCGACTGGTGGCTGCGGCTCGCGCTCGTCTTCCAGACGCCGCGCAGGGTCTTCGCCTGGCTGCGCGACGACACCGACGAGGCGGCGCAGGCGAGGCAGGAGCCGATCCTGCTCGTCACCGTCCTCGCCGGCCTCGCAGGAATCCTCTCGTCGAACGCGATCGGGCACGCTCTCGACGACTTCGAGCTCGACGGCGTCGACCTCGCGATCAGCGTCTTCTTCGCGACGCTGTTCTACGGCGTCGCCGGCTACTTCGCGCTGGGAGCGCTCACCTATCTCGGCGAGCAGCTCGCCGGCAGCCTGGCGAGCTACCGCAGGTCGCGCCACGTGCTCGCGTTCGCATGCGCGCCGCTCGCGCTCTCCCTGGCCGTGTGGCCGGTCCGCCTTGTGCTCTACGGCGACGACAACTTCCGCTCGGGCGGAAGCGACTCGGGCGCCGGCGGGTCGGTCTTCGAGGGGATCGAGGCAGCCGTGGTCGTCTGGTGCGTGGCGCTGCTCGCGCTCGGGATCAAGGAGGCGAACGGCTGGGCCTGGCCGAAGGCGCTCGCGGCGACCGCCGTGCCGGCGCTCGTGCCTGCCGCCGCGCTCGCCCGCGCCTACGGCCTGATCTAGCGATGGCGCTCGAGCTCCGCCCGCCCGCATCGCCTCGACGGATCGGGCCTCGCCGAGCTTGTCGGCCCGCCCCGTTCGAGGCAGGAGGCCTGACCCTACGTCGTCCGGGCGAACGCCTCCAGCTCGGCCTCCGACATCGAGTAGGTGTGCTCCTTCCCGGGGAAGGCGCCCGAGCGCACCTCCGCCGCATACGCCTCGAGCGCGTCGCGGATCTCGCTCGAGAGGTTCGCGTAACGCTTGACGAAGCGTGGGATGTGGCCCTCGGTCAGGCCGAGGAGATCGTGGTAGACGAGCACCTGCCCGTCGCACTCCGGGCCTGCGCCGATCCCGATCGTCGGGATCCGGAGCTCGCCCGTGATCCGGGCGGCGACGGGCGCGGGGATCGCCTCCAGCACGATCGACATGCAGCCGGCGTCCTCGAGCGTGTGCGCGTCGGCGACCAGCTGCCTCGCCGCGGCGGCGGTCTTGCCCTGGGTCTTGAACCCGCCGAGCATGGCCGCCGACTGTGGGGTCAGGCCGACGTGGCCCATCACCGGGATCCCCGCCTCGACGATCCGGCGGACGCGGGACACCATCGGGCCGGCGCCCTCGAGCTTGACGGCGTCTGCGCGAGCCTCCTTGAGGAAACGGATCGCATTGCGAACCGCGTCCTCGTCGGAGACCTGGTACGAGCCGAACGGCATGTCCCCGACGACGATCGGCCGGTTCGAGTGGCGCGCGACCGTTCTCGTCAGGAAGAGCATCTCGTCCATGGTCACGGGGACGGTCGTCCCCTCGTGGCCGAGGACGACCATCGCCGCGGTGTCTCCGACCAGGACGACGTCGACTCCGGCGTCCTCCGCGAACCGGGCGCCGGGGGCGTCGTAGGCTGTGACCATCACGATTCGATCGCCACGCTCCTTCATCGCGGCGAGCTCGGGGAGCGGCAACTTGCCGGCGGGTGGCGTGCTCATCGTGTCTCTCCTTCCTCCGTGCGAATCGGGGCGTTATCGATCAAGCGGGTCGAGCCGACGCGAATCGCCGCGGCCAGAACGGGTGGGTCGAACGGGGCGGCCTCGACGTACTCGACGTCGAGGCCGTCGAGCACGGCGCGCGCCTGCGCCGGGTCACCAGTCGCGAGGGCGCGGGGGAGAGCAAGCGCCGCCTCGCGCTCCTCGGGCGAGAGCAGCGTGTTCCGGGACGAGAGCGCGAGCCCGTCTGCGTCGCGCACGGTCGGAACGACGCGGAGCGCGATCTCGAAATCGAGATCGCGGATCATCCGGCGGATCACCTCGACCTGCTGCGCGTCCTTCTGGCCGAAGTACACACGGTCCGGCCGGACGATGTTGAAGAGCTTCAGGCAGATCGTCGCGACGCCGCGGAAATGGCCGGGGCGGCACTCGCCCTCCAGGCCCCGCGAGGCGTTCTCGACCTCAACCCAGGTTTCGTACCCGGGCGGATAGAGCTCGCTCGCCGCGGGGGCGAAGAGCAGGTCGACCCCGTGCTCCGCGGCGAGCCCGGCGTCACGCGCCCCGTCACGCGGGTAGCGGGCGATGTCCGCGGCGTCCCCGAACTGGGCCGGGTTGACGAACAGGCTGGCGACGATGGTCGCGCTCTCGGCGCGCGCCGCCCGGAACAGCGCGAGGTGGCCGGCGTGGTACGCGCCCATGGTCGGGACGAGGCCGACGTCGTCCTTGCGGTGAAGGGCGGCACGCGTCTCGGCAATCGTCCGCACGACCTTCATGCCACGAGCTCCCGGGTCACCTCTGCCAGGACGTGGTAGAGCTGCTGGAGTCGAGGCTGATCGGCGCCGATCGCCTCGAGGTGCGCCTCGACGACGTGCCAGTCGCCGCGGGCGATCGGCCCCGTCAGCTGGAAGCCGTTCTCGATCGTTCTCGTCATCAACGGGACGAGCGCCTCCGGCGGCGCGCCCGCGTCGTCGAACAGGCGGGCGGCGGCGCGGTAGAGCGTGACCAGGTAGTTCGAGGCGATCGCCGCGCCGGCGTGGTAGAGCGTCCGCGCACCGTCGGCGAGGTCGAAGGGCCGCAGGCCGAGCGTCTCGGCGAGCTCCCGACCCAGCGCGCGAGCGTCGTCGCTCTCGGCCGTGACCGCCGCCCAGGCGCCGTCCAGCTGTTCAGGGCCGCGGTCGAGCGTGAACGTCTGGAGCGGGTGGACGGAGAACCGCCGCTCGTGCGGTTCGAGCGCAGCCAGGGGCGTCGCACCGCTGACGTGCGCGACCCACGGGCCGGGGTCGATCTCGGCGGCGACCCCGGCGATCGCCCGGTCGGGGACGCAGAGGAGGACGAGCTCGGCGCCGTCGTCCCGCAGCTCGACGCCCCGCTCGCGCAGGCGCGCATGGAGCGCCGAGCCGACGCGGCCGCGACCGATCACGTTCACGCTTTCGACCATCGCTCGCTCCAGTTCCTCGAGGGGATACCGGGCGACGAAGAGTCTAGATGATTGATCGGAAATTCATCGATCAATCATCTAGCAGGTGATGCGACTCGACGTGACGGCGTTGAGTCCTGCCGTAGTGTTTTGTGCATGCCCCTGGGATCTCGAATTCCGGCTTCAGCTGATATGGAGGCGCGTTTGTCAAGGGTCCAGGCTTTATCGCCCAGTTGTTGACCGGGTGAGGTGGCTGCTCGGGTGGGCGTCGGGCGCTGCGACGACGGTCGCTTTGCGGTCAGTCTGATGATGC
>JBBRXG010000166.1:0-3484 GCA_038248655.1 Gaiellales bacterium | reverse complement strand
GCTGCTGATCCTCGACGAGCCGACGGCGGGAGTGGATGCCGATGCCCAGGAGGCGCTGGCCGCGCTGCTCGCGGAGCTGCACCGGGAGCTGCGGGTCACGGTCGTCTACGTCTCGCACGAGTTCGGCGCGATCGAGCACGTCGCCGAGCGACTGGTGCTCGTCCGCGGCGGGATCGCCTTCGACGGCAGGCCGTCCGACCTCCCCGAGTTCTGGCACGACCCCTCCCACGCCCATGCTTAGCCACGAGTTCATGCGCCTGGCGTTCGCGTCGGGGGCCGTTGTCGGCGTGCTCGCCCCGGCCGTCGGCTTCTTCCTCGTCCAGCGCCGGATGAGCCTGATCGGGGACGGAATCGGCCACGTCGCCTTCGCGGGGGTCGCCGCCGGCTACCTGCTCGGCGTCTCCCCGGTGGCGACGGCGCTCGTCGCGTCGGTTGCAGGAGCGATCGCCGTCGAGTGGCTGCGCGCGAACCGGAGGACGGCCGGCGACCAGGCGCTGGCGCTCCTCTTCTACACCGGGATCGCACTCGGGGTCGTGCTCGTCTCCGCGGCCGGCGCGCTGAACGCCAACCTGTTCGCATTCCTGTTCGGCTCGATCCTGACGGTGACGCGCGGCGACCTGCTGCTCGTCGTCAGCCTCGGCGCCGCCGGGCTCGCCCTGATCGCGCTTCTCTACCGCGCCCTCGTCGCCGTCGCGCTCGACGAAGAGGGGGCGAAGGTCTCCGGAGTGCCCGTCCGCTTCCTCAACGTCGTCGTCGCCGGCATGGCCGGAGTGACGATCGCGCTGTCGATGCGAATCGTCGGGATTCTGCTGATCGCCGCCCTGATGGTCTTGCCGGTCACGGCCGCGTCACGGGTCGCGCGCAGCATCAGCTCGGCGCTCTGCATCTCGATGGTCATCGGTCTCGCCTCCGTCTTCATCGGCTTGACGGTCTCCTACTACGCAGACCTCGCCCCCGGCGGAGCGATCGTGCTCACCGCCGCCGCCGGCTACGTCGTCGCCACCGCCGTCGCCCGCGTCACGCTCCTCACCTGACCTGGGCCAGTAGCGCCTCGACGACGCGGTCCTGCAGGAGATGGGCTGCCTGCCAGTCGACCGGTGCGCCGTTGTTCAGGATCGCAAAGGCGAACCGCCGGCCGACGAAACCGGCCAGCGCCGACGAATGGTCGGTCGTCCCAGTCTTCCCGGAGACGAGATCGTGTCTCGCCACACCGACCAGACGGTGGCGCAACGTCCCGGTCGAGCCCGCGACGGCGAACGTGTCCAGGAGCGGACGCAGGCGCGGCTCGTGCCAGACCGTCTCGAGCGTCGCCGCCAGCGAGCGCGCCGTCACCCGGTCGAGGCTCGAGAGGCCCGATCCGTCGACGAAGCGCGCGCCGGCCAGCGGCACGTCCTCCGCCGACAGTGTCGCGTTGACGACCGCCGAGCCGGCGGCGCTACTGCCTCGGCCGGCCGACTGCGCCCCCAGTTGCTTGAGCACCATCTCGGCGACGAAGTTGTCGCTCCACGTGTCCATCAACGCGAGGAGCCTGGCCAGCGGCGGGGATGCTCGGCGGACGAGCTGAACGGCCGTGCGCGCCGCGCTTCCGGCCCTCGGCCGACCGGCGACCGAGACCCCCGCCCGCTCGAGCGCGCGCTCGAACAGCGTGGCGGCGGCGAGCGCCGGCTGGTCGGTGGCGACGCCGTCGAAGAGGCCGCGGTCGACGACGAGGGCGGACAGGAGCGGCGACTCGCTCTTCGCGAACGACGCCTTCCAGCCCGCACACGTTCGGAGGGCATCGAAGAACGTCTCGTCTCCGATCACGCCACCGGAGACAGCGCCGATCCCACGCGCGCGCACCGCCCGGGCGAGGGCGGCGAGACCGGCGCCGGATAGGGTCGGATCGCCGTACCCCTTGAGGACGAGATCTCCCCGCCAGGTTCGTCCAACCAGGGAGCCCTGCCCGAGCACGGCGGTATGCGTCCGGAAGCCCGCGCCGAGCCGCCGGAGCGCGGCGACCGCCAGCGGGAGCTTCTCCGTCGAGGCCGGCTCGAGAGGCACGTCGGCGTTCAAGGCGTAGATCACCCGGTCCGCGGCGAGATCGACCACGACGACGCTCGTCCGCCCGCGAGAGACACCCGGCACGGCCACCGCCCGATCGAGCGACGCGACGAGCGCGCCGCCCGCTCCTCCGGCGCCGGCCGGCCCGGCGCGACGGTCCGCGCAGCCGCGCGACGGGACTTCGAGCAGAGCCCCGGCGAGGAGGACTCCGTTCGGATCGAGCGAGTTCGCCCGCGCCAGGACGGCAACACTCGTGTGGAATCGCCGCGCGATCGAGAACAGGGTGTCGCCGGAGCGGACGCGATATCGCTCCGGCGGACATGCGGTCAGCTCCGTGCTCGAAGCGGTCCGGGTCGAGACGGCGACCGACGTCGCCGGATGCGCGGCCACGGCCGAAGCCGCCGTCAGCAGGCCGACTCCCAGGACGGCGACGAGACGTAGAGAGCTCCGCCTGGACGGCGACCGGGGATCACGCGGCTCGAACGGCTTCATCGTCAGCAGGCTCTTCGGTACCGTCGGCCCGCGTCCTCCGATCGGGCCGACCTCGGGGTCTACTCTCTCGCAATCGTGCCTCGCCTCGCGATCGTGCTGGCCCTGGCCACGCTCCTGGTCAGCCGGCAGACTCGGCCGCTGCGACCCCGCCGCCATGAGCCGACATCTGCGCCGGACTCCGTACAACCGCGGCGGCTACCTCTACCCGATCGACCTCGCCGTCGCGCGCGTTGGCGAGCGCGAATAGGCTCGGCTCCCGGTTGTTCGCGTACTCTGAGCGTACGAGGAGAGCGCGATGACGTCCGAGAGAATCACCATTCGTGCCGACCAGATGGGCGGCGTCCCCTGCATCCGCGGCCTGCGGATTCCGGTTGCCACGGTGGTCGGCATGGTCGCCGACGGGATGCGCACGGAGGAGATCCTCGCCGCCTATCCCGACCTCGAGGCCGCCGACGTCGAAGAGGCGCTCCATTACGCGGCCGAAGCGGTGCAGGAGCGTGAGCTCCCGCTCGCCGCCGGGTGAGATTCCTCATCGGCAATGCGCTCTCGCCACGCCTGGCCGAGCAACTCACAGCAGCCGGCCACCATGCGGTGCACGTCCGCGATTACGGACTGCAGACAGCAGCCGACGAGGAGATCTTCGAGCGCGCTGCGGCGGAGGACCGCGTTCCTGTCTCCGCCGACACCGACTTCGCGACGCTCCTCGCGACTCGCCGCGTCGATCGGCCTTCGGTCGTGCTTTTCCGTCGACGCACCGAACGGCGTCCCGAGCAGCAGGCAGCGGTCTTGCTCAGCAACCTCGCCGCCGTCGCCGACGAACTCGAAGCCGGCGCCGTCGTCGTCTTCGAACCGCAACGCATACGGATCCGCCGCCTCCCGTTCGGCGGCTGAAGACCGCCCGCCGAGGGAACACTGAGGGACACCCGCCCAGGGACGAGCGTCCACTCGCGGT
>JBBRXG010000165.1:0-3559 GCA_038248655.1 Gaiellales bacterium | reverse complement strand
GGCGGATTCAGCCGGTCATCGCAACGAGGTCGGCGAACCTCTCGGATGGTTTCATGAATCCGAGGGTCTCGCGCGGACGGTCGTTGAGGCTCACGGCGATTCGCGCCAGGTCATCTGCGCTGAACGTCGCGAGGTCTGTGCCCTTGGGCAGGTACTGGCGGAGGAGCCCATTGGTGTTCTCGTTCGACCCGCGCTGCCATGGGCTGTGCGGGTCACAGAAGTAGACCTGGACGCCGGTGTCGACCGTGAACGCGACGTGCGAGGACAGCTCCTTGCCCTGGTCCCAGGTGAGCGAGCGGACGAGCTCCGCGGGCAGCGCGCCGATCGCCCGCCGCATCGCCTCGTTGACCTTGGCGGCCTCGCGTCCATCGGGCAGGTGCAGCAGGAGGAGGAAGCGGCTCGTGCGCTCGACGAGCGTTCCGACCGCGGACCGGCCGCCCCTGCCGATGATGAGATCGCCCTCCCAGTGCCCGGGCACCGCGCGATCCTCGACCTCCGCCGGGCGATCGCTGATCAGCACCATGTCGGGGATCCGGCCGCGGCGCTCCTGCCCGGCCCGCGGCCGGCGCTGCGCCCGCCCGGTTCGCAGGCAACGGCTGAGCTCGCGACGAAGCTCGCCGCGGCCCTGGACGAAGAGCGACTGGTAGATCGTCTCGTGGCTCACCCGCATCGCCTCGTCGTGCGGATACTCGAGGCGCAGCCGTCGGGCGATCTGGCCGGGCGACCACCACTGCTCGAGCCACGCCTCGACGCAGTCGAGGAGCGGCCCCGCCGCGAGCTTGGCCCGCTTCGGCCGACGAGATCGAGCATGGGCGACATGGTGCGCCCCCACAGCCCGGTAATGGACGCGGCCGCCGTTCGCCATCACCTCGCGGCTGACCGTCGAGGGCACCCGGCCGATCCGGGCCGCGATCGCCCGCAGCGAGTCGCCGGCGACGAGCCCGCGGCTGATCTCCTCACGCTCGGCGAGCGAGAGGCGGCTGGGTCCCGGCGACCAGACGATCCGTCGAGACTCGCGGAGCCCGGGTCCCCGCGTCACACGCTTGACGGTCCGGGTCGAGCAGCCGAGCGCGGCCGCGATCTCGCGAACCGACCGGCCATCGCGGCGTAGTCGGCGGGCTTGGAGTCGCTGCTCCGTGGTCAGGTGGCGTGACACGGGAACCTCCGCTTCGAGTCAACTCATCGTCGTTGACTCGCCGACCTCGTTGCGATGACCCCTTGAACCCGCCGGCTCCGCGGGGGCCATCTGTGCATCCGGTTGGGCCGGCGCGAGGCGTGGACATCTTCGTAGTGCCTCCGCCCGTGCCTGGACGAGCACGATCACCTGTCGCGGCTCGTCTGCTTGTCGTGCTCGCGATCCCCCAGTCGATCCGAGCGTTTCCGGCCGTCGATGGGGTCTCCTCACCCGATGGGATCTTCCGATGTATCGCTTCGGGACCGCGACCCGAGGGGCACCGCGCGACGAACGGCGAGTTCCGGCTCATCACCGAAGCACGGGGTGGCATCTATCGAACGCGCCGATCTCGTGGTGCTCGAAACCGACGGGACCTTTTCGGTCGTGGCGGATCTGGCGCCGGCCTCGGCCTTCCTGCCGGGGGCTTGGACGTAGGGACCGCCGGCCCGGCGCAACGGCACCCCGACACGAGCCAACGGTGATTTCGTGACGCACCGTCGACGAGACCCGGCCGTTCGACTCGCGGCACCCGTGACGGCTCGCGCTGCGCTGACCGTCGTCGCCGTCCTCGTCGCCGCCTGGCTCATCTGTTAGACGCTGAGCGTCTGGACTCTTGCCTTTCTCGGACTTCATCGTCGCCGCTGGGGTCCACGGCCCGGCTGGATGGCTCGAGGAGCGCGGCCTGCCGCGACTGGCCGCGGTGCTCATCACCTACCTCGCGCTCATCGCGCTGCTCGTGACCATGCTGATCCTCGCCGTCCCGCCGCTGCTCGGGCAGCTCTCGGAGCTCGCGCGCGACCTTCCCGAGATCGGGCAGATGCTGGTCGACCGCCTGCGACCGATCCTCGATCTATTCGGCGTGCAGTGGGATGCGACCCGGGCCCTCGAGTTCGTCGCAGGTCAACTGGGCGACCTCAGCGGCGCGCTTACCGGCCTGCCACTCGCCGTGATCACCGTTGTCGGGAACCTCGTCACGATCATGTTCCTGAGCGCCCTGATGCTCCTTGAGCGGGACCGAGCCCAGGCATGGAGTCTTCGGTTCGTCGCCGAGAGTGACCGCGAGACCGTGGTCGACCTCGCGCACACGCTGCGAGGCATCCATGCTTCGTGCTCGGTGCGATCTAGGCCACGAGGTCACGCGGTTACCATCTGATCATGCAAGGCAAGCGCTACGACGACAAGCTCATCGCCGGACAGATCGCCTACTATCGCGCCCGAGCTGGCGAGTTCGACGGCGGACACCACCACCCGACTCCGGAACTCGCGAGGTCGCTCAGCGCGTTCAAGCCCCACGGTCGTGTGCTCGAGATCGCGTGCGGGACGGGGATCTGGACGGCGGAGATCCTGCGTCATCCGGTGGATGCCCTTCTTTGCATCGATTCCGCGCCGGAGATGCTGGCCATCCACGAATCGCGGATCGACGACGCCCGAGTGCGCCGCGAATGTCGCGATCTGTTCCGGTGGGAGCCCGAAGAAGTCTTCGACGCAGTCGTATTCGGGTTCTGGCTGTCGCACGTGCCGCCATCTCGCTTCGCTGACTTCTGGGCGGTTCTCCAGCGTGCACTCACGCCGCATGGACGGGTCTACTTTGTCGATGACGATCATCGCGCCGAGTCCACGGAGCAGCTGGTGGAGGGCTCATCGGTGCCGATGGTGCTGAGAACCCTCGCCGATAACAGCGTGCATGTCGCGATCAAAAGTTTTCACGAGCCCGGAGCGCTCGCCGCCCAGCTATCGGGTCTCGGATGGCGCGCGGACGTGCGTTCCGTCGGGGATCGCTTTCTGTGGGGCATCGCGCAGCCGACTGGCACGCCAGGACGCTGACTCGGGGCCGGTCGTCGGGGGATCTGGTGCGGCTTTCCGAGGGGATCGCGGTCGGTCGATCCTCGCCCGCGGTGCCCGCTAGGATGGGGGCGTTCAGCCGCGGAAGGGGATCGATGTCACAGCCACCGGATGATCGGCATCGCCTGCCGTGGGAGACGGACCCGTCCGAAGCCTCGGACGAGCCGACGGTCGCGTGGACGCCTCCGTCGCCGCCCGGACAGGCTCCTGTGCCGGGGGCCGGGCCCGCGCCAGGATGGGGGACAGGCGCCACGCCGCTCCCCGCCACGACGCCGGCCGCCGAGCCGGCAGCCGCGGAGCCGTCGCTCGGCGCCAAACCGGCAGCGGAACCGCCGGCCGCGGAGCCGCCGGGCGCGCAACCGCCGGCCACTGGCCCGCTCCTCTCGTCCACGCCGAGTGCCCCGATCGGGCCGTCCTCGCCGGTGTTGGACCCGCCTTTGAGCGCGGGCAGTTCGCGGAAGAAAACATAGCTTGGATTCTGATTCAGCAGCGCATCGAGTCTTCCCGGATTGGCCGCCGCCCAGTTCTTGATGCCCTGCATCG
>JBBRXG010000164.1:0-3596 GCA_038248655.1 Gaiellales bacterium | reverse complement strand
TCGGCCTCTGGAAGAAGGGGGTTCGTGGGGGAAACATGGTTTCCTCCACGGGAGAGAGGCGGAGGCGAGCGACGCTCATGCGCTTCGACCTCCGGTCGAAGCGCTGGACAAGGCTCGCAATGCACGTCGAATATTTCCCAGCGCTCGGACGGTAGCCGCAGGCTGCCGTGCGAGCGCTAGGAAGCCGAGCGGCCGCGGGCGGCCGTCGGGCGTGAGAGCCTCGGCCAAGGGTCCGAGCGGCCGAACGGGGGTGTCGCTGACCGCACGGAGGCAGCCGCGCAGGCGGCCGGTCGCCGCGAGGACGCCGCTCTCCAGGTCGACGGCGTCGGCTCCGGTGAGCTCGTGCAGCCGGCGGCGCTCGTCGGGATCCTCGACCAGCCGGTCGGCGGCGAGGACCGTCACCCGGCGCGCGCCCTCGACGCCGAGCCCCTCGCCCTCCCACAACACGTGTCCCCGCTCGTCGACGATCCTCGTCGCGTCGAGGAGCATGCCGATCTCGAGGCCGTCCAGGCCGCCGGCGAACCCGAACGAGACGAGCTCGCCCGCCGGGACGCCCCGCCGCGCGCGAACGCCGATCCGGGCGGTGCGCAATCCTGCGCGCCTGGCCGCCCGCTCCTCGGTGCCGGTCGCGCAGGCGAAGGTCAGCCCGTCAGCGTCCACGCCATGCTCCGTACCGTCTCCTTCACGCTCGAGGTCGCCTCGTAGGCGGCCGACGGCTCGAATCCGGAATGGATCCCGCAGTGCTCGCAACGCGGGTCGTTCCCCGGGCCGTACGACTCCCACTCGATGTTCCCGAGCAGCGCCTCGTACGTGGGGAAGATCCCGTCGGTGAGCAGGTAGCAGGGCCCCTTCCAGCCGTAGGGGTTGCGGGTGATCGAGCCCCACGGCGCGCACTTGAGCTTGCGGTCGCCGGTGAGGAAGTCCTGGTAGATGGGGCTCGCGAGCCAGCGGTAGCCGTGCTCGCGCGTGGCGGCGCGGATCGAGCGGAACTTCACCTCGTGCTCGTCCCTCGTCATCGTCAGCGCAGGGTCGATCTGCGAGTACTGGTAGCCGGGCGCGATCAGCATCCCGTCGATCCCGACGTCGTTCGTCAGGTAGCCCATCATCTCGATCACGTCCTCGACGGACGTCTCCTTGAAGATCGTCGTGTTCGTCGTGACGCGGAAGCCGGCCGCACGGGCGCCCTTGATCGCGTCGACGGCGATGTCCCAGAGGCCCGGGTAGTCGCACACGTAGTCGTGGATCTCGCGCATGCCGTCGAGGTGGACAACGAACGTCAGCCGTGGATCGGGGGTGAACACCTCGAGGTACTCGGCCAGTTTGAGCGCGTTCGTGCACAGGTCGATGTTCTTGCGCAGCTCGAGCATCCCCGCGACGACGTCCTCGATCCCCTTGTAGATCAGCGGCTCGCCGCCGCAGATCGAGACGACCGGCGCCGGGCACTGCACGCCCGCGTCGATGCACTCGTCCACCGACAGCCGCGCCTTGTTCGACTCGTACTCGCGGATCTTCCCGCAGCCGATGCAGGCGAGGTTGCAGGCCAGCGTCGGCTCCAGCATCAGCACGAGCGGGTAGAGCTCGCCCCTGCGGCGCTGGGTGGCGACGTACTTCCCGATCTGGACGGTCGAGCGCAGCGGAAACTTCATGCGTTGAGCCTTTCTCGTAGTCGGCCGAGGGCCATCAGAGGGAAATGGAGACGGTAGAGGTGGTAGCGGATCATGAAATCGGTTGGGAACCCCGTTCCGGTGAAGTGCTTCTCGCTCCAGTCGCCGTTCTCGTCCTGCTCCGCGCAAAGATACTCGGCTGCCCTGCGGGCCGGCGGGGTCTGGGCGTCACCTGCAGCGACGTAGCCTAGTAGGGCGAAGGCTGTTTGTGAAGCGGTCGGATCGCCGCGACCCCGCATCGAGGTCTCGTGGTAGGAGCGGATGTCCTCTCCGAACCCGCCGCCCGGGTGCTGAACCGAGTCGAGCCAGTCCACAGCCTTCCGTATCGCCGGGTGGGAGCCGGGGAAACCACACGCCTCGAGTGCCGGGAGGACGGCGCCGACGCCGTACACGTGGTTGACGCCCCAGCGCCCCCACCAGGAGCCGTTCCACTGCTGCTCGCGAAACAGGTAGTCGAGCCCGCGCGCAACCGAGTCGGCGTAGCGGGACTCGGGTGCGAGGGCCTCGAGCGCGTGCGCCGACACGTCCTCGCTCGGCGGGTCGATCACGTAGCCGAAGTCGCAGAACGGGAGCTTGTACAGCCAGTAGCTCGAGTTGTCGGCGTCGAACGCGCCCCAGCCGCCGTTCCCCGACTGCATGCCGTCGATCCAGTCGAGCCCGCGGCGCACGGCCTCGCCGCCTATCCCGAGCTCCCGCAGCGCGAGCGCGACGACGGCGGTGTCGTCGACGTCGGGGTAGAGGTCGTTCTCGAACTCGAACGCCCAGCCGCCCGGCCGGAGGTCGGGCCGGCGGATCGCCCAGTCGCCCGTCGCCGTCACCTCCTCGGCGAGCAGCCACTCGCCCGCCTTCTCGAGCTGGGGATGATCGGCCTCGACCCCGGCCGCGCGGAGGGCGAGGACCGCGAGCGCCGTGTCCCACACGGGCGACTGGCAGGCCTCGGGGCGCAGCCGGTCGCCGTCCTCGACCATGAACGATCCCCAGCCCTCGACCGCCCGGCGCAGCGTCTCGTCCTCGAAGCCGCGGCCGAGCGCGGCCAGCATGACGATCGACCAGACCCACGGCGGCTGGATCCCGCCCCACGATCCGTCCGCCTCCTGGCGCTCCTTCACCCAGCGCTCCGCCGCCGCGATGGCGCGACGGCGCAGCTCGCTCGGGCGGGCCGCCGGCCGGGATGCGCCCGGCCGCGCCCCGATCCCGCGCAGCTCGATGTCGGCAGGCCGGACCGGCCGCAGCGCCCAGACGACGGAGAGCGGGACGACGGTCTGACGTGCCCAGCAGGCGAAGTTGTAGACCGAGAACGGCGCGCCGGGCGGGAGGAGGATCAGCTCGGGGGGGATCGGGGTCACCCGCTGCCAGGGCCAGTGGCCGAGCAGGGCCATGAACGCCTTGGTGAACACGCGGCTGCGGGGGATCCCGCCCATCCGCCTGATCGCGGCGACGGTCTCCTCTCCCGGGTCGACGCCGGCCATCTTGAGCGCGACGTACGACTCGATCGTCGTCGACAGGTCGGCCGGCCCTTCCCACCAGTTCGACCAGGTTCCGTCGTCGCGCCGCCGGGCGAGGATGTCGTTCGCGAGCCGCCGGTCGGTGTCGGGATCGCGCAGGCCGAGGACGTGGAGCCAGAAGAGGTGCTCGGCGACCATCGTCGCGTTCGACTCGAGCTCGCCCACCCACCAGCCGTCCGGATGCTGGAGGTCGAGGAGGCGTCTCGCGCCGGCGTCGACCGCATGATCGAGACTGGTCAGCTCCCGGACGGCGGTCACGCCATTTCCCTCCCCTCGGTCGGGAAATGGTCAACCGTTCTGCGAGGCAACATGGCCGCCTGCGCCGCGGCCACACCGCTGCGGACCGCGGCCTCCATCGTCGCCGGCCAGTCCGAGGCGAGCCAGGCGCCGGCGAGCTGGACGTTGGGCCGCGGTGTGCTCATCGTCC
>JBBRXG010000163.1:0-3624 GCA_038248655.1 Gaiellales bacterium | reverse complement strand
TAAGTCGCCTAAGGGGTATCCATTTAGCCGGAGTAGCGCTAGGTCTGCCGCCACGGCCGGCGCGCTCTGGGTCGCTCGAGGCTGGGTGGACGGCCGCGCGTCCTCGGTGGCGCAGGGCGCCGTCTGCCGGGCTGGGGGTTGACGATCAGCTCGCGGTAGCGCACCGGGTCGTGTGCGGCGGCGAACTCGAGCAGCCGGTAGAAGACCAGGCCGCGGCTGCGGGAGGTACGTCGGTTGAACCGGAACGTGAACTCGTCCAGGTAGCTGGGCAGATGCGCGTCGTCGACCGATCCCTGATGGGTGCCGAGCAGCCAGCGCTTGGCCAGCGAGGCGACCCGGTGCACGGCGGGCAGGAGCTCGTCGGGATCCTCACCGAGGGCGCGGGCGGCCCGCTGGCTGCGCCGGTCGTGGATGTAGCCGAGCCGCTCCAGCCCCGCGTAGCCGGCCCAGCCATCGCTGATCACGACCGCGCCCGGCTCGACGTGATCGGTGACGAAGGCGTGCAGCGAGTCGGCGGAGGCATCAGGAAGCGGCGCGATCCGGCAGCGCCCGAGCCCCTTCGGCTCCCGCACCTCGACGGCGATCCCGGTCAGGACCTTCTTGCCGCGGGCGCGTCCGCCGGCCAGCCCTGCCTCCTCGCCGCCGATGTAGGTCTCGTCCACCTCGACCCTGCCGGCCAGCCGCTCCCGCCCCGGCCGCACCAGCACCGAGCGCAGCCGGTGCAGCATCGCCCACGCGGTCTGGTAGGAGCCGATCTCGAGCGCGCGCTTGAGCGACAGCGCCGAGATCCCGTCCTTCTGAGAGGCGAACAGCCAGCAGGCCATGAACCACACCGTCAGCGGCGTGCGCGTCTTGTCGAAGATCGTGCCGGCCGTCGGCGAGGTCCGCTCGTGGCACTCGCGGCATTCATAGCGCCCGTCCCCAAGCGCCCACGCCTTCGAGTGACCGCAGTCCGGGCAGACAAACCCCGCCGGCCAACGCAGCCACTCCAGGTAGTCCAGGCAGTCGGCGTCAGTCCGAAACCACGCCTGCACCTCGCCCAACGAGCGTGGATAGTGCTTCCCGGCTTCGAGACTGGCGATCCGCCCATCTTACTCCGGCTGATGGGAAATGACCGATGGGTCAAGCGGCAAGGGCTTCCAGCGTGACGCGGTGTCCGAGCCGTTCGAGCTGCGCGACGAGTCGGCGGGTGGTGCGTTCGGGGTCGCGGCGGGTGAAGTAGTCGCCGCCGGGTTCGCGGTAGAGCTCGCCGGTTGTGAGCATGTGCCAGCAGGCGCAGAGGATCGAGTGTTTGACGGCGCCGAGCGCACGCCCGTGTCCGCGCCGCGGGCGCAGGCGCTGATACTGGGCGCCGAGGTAAACGTCGTTCGTTCGTGTGGCGGCGAGCGCGGCCTCGGTGAGGGCCGTGTCGAGCCACTTCGAGCCGTGCCGGCTCTTGCCGGAGCGGCGTTTGCCGGCGGAGCGGTCGTTGCCTGGACATTGGCCGGCCCAGCTGGCGAGGTGGCGCTCGGAGGGGAAGCGGCTCATGTCGGTGCCGATCTCGGCGAGCACCGACTCGGCGGTACGCCGTTGCACGCCGGGGATCGTGCAGAGCAGCTCAACCGCTGCGGCGAAAGGGGCGAGCTGCTCCTCGATCCCGTCGGAGAGCAGGTCGATCTGCTCGTCGAGGAAGTCGAGGTGGGCGAGGATCGCCGAGACGATCAGCGCGTGCTGGGCGTCGAAGCGGCCGACCAGCGATTCCTTGAGCGCCGGGATCTTCTTGCGCAGCTTGCCTTTCGCGAGCTCGGCGAGCACGTCCGGGTCGGTGGTGCCGGCGACGAGCGCGTCGAGCATCAATCTGCCGGAGACGCCGAGGATGTCGGTGGCGACACAGTCGAGCTTGATCCCGGTGTCCTCGAGGATCTTGTGCAGCCGATTGGCCTCGCGCTGGCGCTCGCCGATCTGCGCTTTGCGGTAGCGGGTCAGGTTCCTGAGCGCCCGGATCGGCTTCGGCGGCACGAAGCTCCGCCGCAACAGCCCCGCCTCGAGCAGCTGGCAGAGCCAGGCGGCGTCGGAGACGTCGGTCTTTCTGCCCGGCACCTGTTTGACGTGGCGGGCGTTGACGAGCAGACAGTCGAACTCGTCCTCCAGGATCGCCCAGACCGGCTTCCAGTAGACGCCGGTCGCCTCCATCGCGACCTGCGTCACCGCGTGCGCCTGCAGCCAATCGCGCAGCGCCAAGAGGCCGCGCACGGTCGTCTGGAACTCCGCTACCTCCTGCGCCCGCCCGCCCCGCTGGCCAGGGACGCGCACACACGCCGTCACCTGCGCCTTATGAACGTCCAGTCCCGCGGCGCGCTCGACGATCGTCTCCATCTCGACGCCTCCTCTCCGACGATGAAACGGCGGTCGTCGTCCGCGGAGCCTCAGCAACAGACGAGTCTGATGGGCGTGCTCGAAGGCAACAGTCCGGTGTACCGGGGAGACTCCAACGCCATGCTAAACACGGGCTCACAGGCACCAAAGGCGGACGGCGTCGACGGACGACCAGCCGATCATCCCCCATTTCATCCGCCCGCGTGTGGCCACGCGGCGACGATTGCTAATGGATACCCCTTACTAGGCTTTCGCGGAGCGAAAGCCTAGTGGCCGCAGCCGCAGCTGCCGCCGCAGCACCCGCCGCCAGCCGCGGTCTGGCCGAAGCTCGGGGCCGACTCGGCCCCGTGGGTCGCGAAGACGGAGAACTGCTTCTGCACCTTCGCACCGCCGCAGTCGGGGCAGGCGGGCGTCTCGCCGTTCCGGACGAGCTCCTCGAAGTGAGACTCGCACTTCATGCAGACGTATTCGTAGATCGGCATCGCAAGGGCAGTCTAGCGACTGTCCTTGCGATAGGAATCCCGTACGGATGTGGGACGACGCCCTGCTCAGACCGCGCCTCGAAGGACCGAGCATCATCCTGGAGCCGATCGAGCCGCGGCACGTCGACGGGCTGCGGGCCGCCGCCGGCGACGAACGGGCTTGGACCTGGATGACCACCCGTGACACCGAGGATTGGATCCGGCAGGCGCTCGAGACCACCGACAGGTACCACTTCGTGGTGCTGAAGGACGGTGTCGTCGTCGGCTCGACGAGCTACCTGAACGTCGTCCCGGAGCACCTGCGGCTCGAGATCGGCCATACCTGGAACAACCCGTCCGCCTGGGGCACTGGCGTGAACACGGAGGCGAAGTACCTGCTGCTCCGGCACGCGTTCGAGGTGCTCGGCGCCCACCGCGTCGAGTTCAAGACCGATGCGAAGAACGACCGCGCACGGGCGGCGCTGGCGGCGATCCCCGCCGAGTTCGAAGGCATCCACCGCAAGCACATGATCGTCCGCGCGGGCGAGCGCCGCGACTCGGCCTGGTACGCCGTGATCGACGACGACTGGCCCGAGGTCAGGGCCGCGCTCGAGCGCAGGCTGGGAGCGAAGAGCTAGACGATTGATCGATCAATCGTCTAGACCCTATGGCGGCTGAGTAGCCGGGAGCGAGGAAAGGCCGGACACTCCGGTTTTGCAGTTCGGGGGTTTGTCTGGCCGGAGACTGGCTCCGGCTGACCCCATGCAATGGAAGGAGGGTCCGGCCGTGACCGTAACGATGACGTACG
>JBBRXG010000162.1:0-3654 GCA_038248655.1 Gaiellales bacterium | reverse complement strand
TCAACCAGGCCGAGATCTACTTCTCGATCGTCCAGCGCAAGGCCCTCACCCCCAACGACTTCCCCGACCTCGACACGCTCGAGCACCACCTACTCGCGTTCGGCCGCCGCTACGAACAGATCGCCGCTCCCTTCCAATGGACGTTCACCCGCGCCGACCTCCACCGCCTCGCACACCGACTCGACCAACCCGCCGACCAAGCCGCCTGACCCACCAATACGTCGGCGAACTTCCGAGCCAGAGCACTTAGTTTGATCAGCGTGACGTTGTCCTGCGTCGTGGGCATCTGTCCTCCTGCGCGTCGTGGAGTGCTCGTGCCTCTCTAGCGTCCGTCGCGGTCCCGTTCTTACCGAACGCCGATCGAAGCGCCGAGCTTTCGTCGCGCGTCGTGCAGCGTCTTGTAGATCGCGCCGGGAGTCGTGTGGAGTTCGAGCGCGAGCGTCGCAGCCTGGACGCCGTCGATCGCGACCGCGATCAGCACGGTTCGCTGGCGGCTGGTCAGGCGGCCGCCGATCGCGCCGCTCAGCGTGCGCAGCAGCTCCTGCGCCTCGACGCGTTCCTGCGGTGAGCGGCCGGGGTCGGCAAGCGCGGAGGCGCACTCCGGGTCGTTGGCGAGCCGATCGCGTCCCAGGCGCCGGCGGATGCTGACCGGTGCTTCGAGCTGCGCGAATCGTCGCGCCCAGGTCCAGAACTGACTGTCGCCCCGGTACTCGTCGAGCTTGCGCAAGATCGCAAGCAGCGCGTCGTCCGCGGCTTGGACGGCGAGATCGTCGAGATCGCTGCCGGGGAAATCTGCGATCCCGCGGCTGCGCAGCCGGATGTGGAACCACGCCTCACGCCGCAGGCGCTCGTGCAGCTCCACGATGGCGCGGCCACGCACCGGCTCGGCGTCGTGCAGACGGACCCACCAGGACTGCGAATCCGGGTCGAGCCGCCGCGCCGGCACTGTGCGCGCTCGCGGCGGCAGCCGCGGGCTCTCGTCGAGCGACTCAGCCGGCGGCGGGCCAGCGGCGAGTGCGGCTGCGCTCACCCGACCGGCTCGCCCAGCTTGCTCGCCTCGATCGGCTGACGGGCGGCGATCAGGTCGCGGGCGGCGTCGACGCCGCCGAAGATGTTCCAGAGCAAGACACCGCGCGGACGCCGCTCGGCGTCGAGGTAGTAGACGACGCCCTTCCGGTTTTCTTCCTCCCAGTCGGCGAGCGTCTCCTGGCGTGGGTCGAGCTCGCCGACCGCCTCGTAACCGAGGTCGAACAAGTCCGAATAGAAGAACGGCAGGCGCCCGTAGGACTCGTCCGCCCCGGCCATGTTGATCCCGGCTAGGCGCCCGTGGCTTTTTGCATGGTCTTCGTGCTCGACCCGCATCGTCGTGTCGAGGGCGGCGGCGGGGAAGCGAGCGACGTCTCCCGCCGCGAAGACGTCCTCACGTCCGCGGACGCGGCCGCGCTCGTCGACGACGATCCCGTCCTCGACCGGCAGTCCGGCGGCGGCGGCAAGCTCGGTCCGCGGCTCGATTCCGACCCCGGCCAGGACCACATCCGCCTCGAGCGTGCGCCCGTCTTTGGTCGAGACCCGCGCGACGCCGCCGCTGCGTTCGACCCCGGTCACCGACACGCCGGCGAGCACCTCGACACCCTTGTCGCGGTAGTAGTCCGTAACGAACGCCGACAGCTCGGCCGGGAAGATGCGCGCGCCGAGCCCCGGCTCAGGGAAGATCATCGTCACCGGCCAGCCGTTCATCGCCAGCGCCGCGGCGATCTCCGAGCCGATGAAGCCGCCGCCGATCACCAGGAAGCGCGCGGCTCCGACGGTGAGCGCACGGAGCCGCCGGTAGTCGTCGAGGGTGCGGAAGTAGATCACCTCGTCGCCTCCGAACGGCAGACGACGGGGCCGGCCGCCGCTCGCGAGCAGCAGCCGCTCGTAGGCGCAGGTCTCGCCGGCGTCGTCTGTTGCCTGCCGGGCCGCCAGATCGAGCGAGACGACCGTCCGGCCGAGCCGCAAGTCGACGCCGAGGTCGGCCGTCCCACACCAGATCGTGTCTTCATCGTCGCCCTTCCAGAGCGCTTTCGTCAGCGGCGGCCGGGCGTAGGGCGGGAACGCCTCCTCGGCGACAACACCGATCGACCCGTCGCTATCGCGCTCGCGGATGCCCTTGCAGGCCGCGTCGGCCGTCAAGCCGCCGCCAACGATCAGGTAGCGATACGTACGCATACGACTCCTCCTCGCCACTCTAGCTCCATGGGTTTCGGCTCCGTACCTCTTCGAGGAACTCGCGCCGCATCTCCGGCTCCTCGACGCAGCCGCCGCCCCAGAACGAGGCGACCGTCTTCGAGTGCTCGACCTGCTCCCGCCTGTGTTGACAGGCTCGGCCACCTGTTTTTGTAGTTCCTGTTGATCCTGGCAGGTCCGGGCGACCTCGTGGAGCGTCCGGTGGTTCAGGCCCGAGTGGGGCCGGGGAGCTTTGGTAGGGGCGCAACAGAATCGTGGATGGTGTCGACCCGACGCTCCGCCGTTTGGATCGCTGCGCGGCCGATGTGTGAAAGGCTTGGCTTAGACTCGTCGAGCTAGTCGCGCCATGAGCGACCGGCGGCAGTCGTCGGCCCTTTTCCCGGGAGGCACGGATGAAGATCACAGACTCAGGAACGACGCTCCATCACACCTGCTTCGTCGTACGAGACGTGGAGAAGACGGCGGCGGCGTTGGCAGAGTCCGGGATCGGCCCGTGGGGTGTCTGGACGATCGAGCCGGTGGCCGCCACGGTTCGGGGTCGTGAGGTTCCCGTCTCCTTCCGCATCGCATTCGCGTCCGTAGGGGGCTCGAACTTCGAGTTGCTAGCGCCACTTGAAGGCGAGAGCATCTACGTGGGCCACCTGGAGGCGAACGGCGAGGGGTTTCATCACACCTGCATCGCATATCCGAGCAGGGAGGCGATGGGAGAGGCCAAGGCGGAGCTAGTGCGCCAGGGGCGGGAGATGGTCCAGAGCGCGGACATGGGCGAGCTCGGCGAGTTCTGCTACTTCGACATCCCCGAGCTGGGCGCGTTGCTCGAGCTTCTCTACGTGACGGAGCTCCCGCCACCCGAGAAGACGATCGGCTAACAGCGTCGGCTCTCACGACGTAGACCCGCTTGCGCGGCGGAAGATGATTCGCCTTGCGCCTGACACGCGCCGCCTTCCAGCGTCGTGCCAATTGCGACGAATGAGCCAAAATGGGCATCGTTCGAAGCCCTCCCCCTGCCCTTGAGAAGGCTCCAGTCTGGGGTCGAAGGTTCGTGTTCCAAGCTCAGGTCTCGGGCTCGGGCGGAGCCGCGAAGTGCACCCGGCTCGGCACGAGGACGCGCGCCACGGTAGGTCAGGGCTGGGCAGCAGGACCTGACCCATAGTCTTGACCGAAGGGTTGTCCTCATTCGAGACCGTCTCTGCAACCGGAGCGGGAAATCGCAGCTATACTGGCTGAGCGCGTAGGCCTAGCGCGGAAGCCGGCGAGGCTCGCACGATTCCTTTCTGACTGTCACACCTGGCCTGAGTGCACGAGGGTAGCTCGACTTGAGCCGCCCGATCTTGTGAGAAGACAGTTGGGAGCAGAGATGCATGCGACCGTGAGACGGTACGAGGGAATCGACCAGAGCAGCAAGGACGAGCTGACCCGCAAGGTCGG
>JBBRXG010000161.1:0-3694 GCA_038248655.1 Gaiellales bacterium | reverse complement strand
CAGAACCGCTCACCATGTGAGTGACCTCCTGACGTCAGGCCGCGGCTGCTCCAATCAGCCGCTATTTGCCTGCTCAGGAGGTCATTTTCACGATCAGCTCGGACGGATCAGGTCCCATCGCTCGGTGGATCGAGGCTAAGCTGACCGCCTTCGTCGCCTACGGCGTCGGGATGGCCGTCGTGCTGATGGCGCTGTCAGTGTTGATCTCGCTCGCGCGCGAGGGCGCAACGCGACTCGTCCGCCCAGCGCTGCCGTACATGGGCCGAATTGCCGGTGCACCTGCTGTTCGCGATTCCGCGCCTCCCCGGCGGTGGTGCGAGACGCAAATCACAATTAGAACAAGCGGATTCTCACTCGCTCAAAGCGCACACCGGGGCGCTGCCAAGACCAGCCGAGTGCTCCCAATTCCGCGGGAATTCGACAGCAAGTAGAAGCACCCGGGGGCGTCGCCGCTACTCTGACCGGTCGTGCTGCTCTGGCTGTTGAAGCGGCGACCCTGGGCGCTGGCGGGCATCAGCGCGCCCGACGACCCTCGGATCGTTGCCGCCGCCGAGCGGAGCCCGCTCGTCCTCGGCCCTCAGTTCTCCGATCATGCCGATCGGCAGGAGCTCGTCTTCTGGGAGGACGTGGAGGACTTCGGCAACGGTCTGGCGTCTGCGTACGGCTTCTTCCGCCAGAAGCGCGTCCTCGACTTCTTCGACAACGCGCTTAGACGCTGCGGAATCACTCCGGCCGGGACCGTCGTCGAGCTCGGCGCCGGCTCGTGCTGGGCCAGCGCCGCCCTAGCATGCTTCCCCGAGGTCGAGCGAGTGGTCGCCGTCGAGTTCTCGAGACGCCGGCTGACCGAGATCGCTCCGGCGTCGATGGCGATCCTCTCCGCGCCGGCCGAGAAGATCGAGCGGCGTCTTGCCGATTTCTACGCTCACGGGCTTCCCAGCGGCATAGCCGACCTGGTGATCATGGACGCTGCCTTCCACCACGCAGCCGATCCTGCTCGGATGGCCAGCGTGCTCTTCGACCTGACGAAGCCCGCAGGCTCGGTGATGCTGATGCGCGAGCCGACGCTCAACGTCCTGAAGCGCTCGCGCGATCATGGGATCACGGACGACTACGGGAGCTTCGAGCGCGAATACTACCGCCCGCAGTATCTGGCCTTCCTCCGCAGGGCAGGCTTCGAGGCACGCAGCGTCGGAGTCCGCTGGTTCCACAGCAGCCCTTGGCGGCGGGCGATCTATCACCCGCCGATTACGTTCCTGAGCGGGGCGCTGCGTGGCCACTGGGTGTATCTCGGCCGGAAGCCGGCCCTGGCCTGATCAGCGCAGGTCCTTGTTCGACTCCATGTCGAACCACATCGCGAACAGGGTGAACTGGGAGCCGAAGATCAGGAGCAGCGCGACCAGCACGCCGGTCGCGGCCGTGATCCCGTGGCCGAGGATGCGGAGCACGATCAGGGCGATCCCCAGCCCGAGCCCGGCGGCGCTCATCAGGAGTCCGAGCGCGTAGAAGAACACGAGCGGGTGGAAGTCCCGGATCACGTACTTCTCCCGCAGCCGCCAGAAGAAGGCGCGCCGCAGCCGGGCCAGGGTCACCGAGACGATGTTGCTGAAGGCGTCAACGTTCGCGTCCCACACATGCTCAAGCAGTTCCTCGGCGCTGACCAGGGCGCCGTCGGCAGCGAGCAGCATCTCGAGGACGCCGAACTCCTTTCGGGTCAGCGGAAGCGGGCGCGAGCCGCGGCTGGCGCGGTGCCGCGCCCGCTCGGCCCAGGTCTGCTCCGCTCGCGCGAACTCGCTGACCGCCCGCGGCCCGTTGCGCTCGAGCCCGCGCTGGAACGCCTCGCCGTCGCGCCGGCGCGGCTCCAGCTGCTGGGTATGAAAGGGCGTGTAGGCAAGCCCGCCCGGTTGCGCGGACTGTCGTTCGAGGAACTGGCCGATCCGAGCGGCCGAGGTCCACATCGCCTTGTAGAGGATCGTGCCGCCGCGGCCGAGCACCCAGGACATGTTCGGCATCAGCCCGTAGGCGGCGTGGACGGTGCCGTCGAGCTCGTCGACGAGGATGGTGCGCGTGATGCCCAGCTCGTCTCGTAGCCGCCGTGCCGCGGCGAGCTTGTCGTCGAAGCTCGCGTGCGCGGGCAGGTGCTCGCCTGGGTGCGCCTCGCGCGTGTAGACGAAGCACCAGCCGTACTCGGGGTACTGCGCTGCGAGCTGGTCGAGCAGAGGACCCTCTGCCGCGCAGTACGGTCAGGTGAAGGAGCCGAACTCGAGCACAACGCCCTGCCTGCGCCACAGCTCCGACAGGCGCACGCGCTCGCCGTCGAGAAGCGTCAGCTCGCCCTCGGACGCGCGCTCGCCGGCGTGCAGCATGTTCGGGAAGGCGCCGAACTCGCGCTCGTCCTCCCCGTTCTCGACATAGGCGTCGAAGCGCTCGTAGTTGTAATCGCCCACCTGGCGGGACCGATTACGCCGCTCGCAGCAGCCGCGCGAGCAAGCCGCGACTTTTCCGTGCCGCCCGCTCCTCCTCAGTCGGCACGACTCTGACCCCGCGCCAGAAGGCAACTCGGCCGCGCACCTTCTCGGCCGCGCGCTTCGGCTCCGGATAGTACCAGGCGGCGTCGACGTTGCGTTCGCCGTCGACCTCGAGCGTGTAGTAGCTCGCGACGCCTTTCCACGGGCAGACGGTGTGCGCGTCACTCTCGACCAGGTACTCGTTCTTGATGGACTCAAGCGGGAAGTAGTGGTTCCCTTCGACGACGACCGTGTCGTCGCTCTCTGCGATTACCGCACCGTTCCAGATCGCTCTCGGCATCCTGAGTTGACCCCCCTCTGTAAGTCGTTTCTGGCTCTACCTCGTTAGATGAGGGAGGCAGCGGCGGGATTCACTCGACCGCACGCGAATCTCCGAACCGTGAACGTGGTCGAACGCAGTAGATCGCTATGAAGACCGCCGAACTCACCACCATCACCCGGATCAGCGAAGACGAACTCGTGCTTGGCTGGCGGATCGAGCAGTTGCGCAGCGCTGGCTATCGCTTCCGGGCTGCACGCGAGCTCGCAGCTCGCCGCGAGGTCGACCTCCACCTCGCGGTCCAGCTGCTGCCATCGCCATCGCTTCGTGAGGCGGAGTGTTCTGCGCTTCCGCTGCTGCAGAGAAAACGCCAAAGCTCACTTTGGCGTACCTGCCGGAGAGAGAGATATTGTCTAATTAGGCAACAAAGTGCTCTGCTCGCAAGCGCAACCTCACTGTGGAAGCGGGTTTGCGCGTGCGAGCCTCGCCAGCAACGAGGCAAAACTCGGCTGAATGATGACTCGGCACCTTACTTCGCCCCTCGACGGCTCAACGTTCGCGTGGGTTCTGCTTGTCGCGATCTGGCGGAAGGGCGATGCGACCGTGTGCGAGCCAGTCCGCTTCGCTTGGCCGGGGTGAGCCGAAGTGCGACGAAGCCTGTTGGCTCGCGTCGTTGCCCGATCGATACGCGACCTCTTCTCACTGGCGTAATACGCCAACTACGCCACTACGCCAATGGTGCAGCCGAACCCGGTAGCCGTGCGGGTTTGAACGAGGTGCGGAGCACGCCAGAGCCGTTGATCGTGGCGCCGCCGTGAATGACGTTGTCCTCGACGGTCGAGAAGAACCCCTCGCCGCCTTGGATCGAGAGGCCACCGTTGATGCGTGCGAAGTGAACTTGCACGGAGCT
>JBBRXG010000160.1:0-3694 GCA_038248655.1 Gaiellales bacterium | reverse complement strand
CTGGCTCGCCGGCTCGGGCGCCGGAGGCACCGTCCCGGTTGTCGGCTCGGCAGCCGGGAACTCGGTCGCCCGTTCGGTCGCCGGGGATGGACTCGTTGGCGTCGCCGGGGTCGTCTGGGTCGCCTGCGGTTCTCGCCATGGCGCCTGGCGCCCCACGAACCGCCCGAGCTCACGCAGCCGCGGCGCCCGTCCATCGAGATCGGGGCCACGATTGACCGAGCGCCAGCCGAACGCCCCGCGACGCCCGCCGGCCGGATCGAGCAGTCCCTGGATCGCCCGGGCGAGACCCGCCTCGGTCAGGTTCCGGACGATCCGTGCCCGCTCGACGAGGCTGATCTGGCCGTTCTCCTCCGAAACGACGACCACGACGGCGTCGGTCTGCTCGGTGATGCCGAGCGCGGCACGGTGACGGGTCCCGAAGCGTTCGGTATGGATCGACGTTTCGGCGAGCGGCAGGAGCGCGCCGGCGGCGACGATGCGCCCGTCACGCACGATGACCGCCCCGTCGTGAAGCGGCGACTTCGGGGTGAAGATCGTGCGCAGCAGGTCGGACGACAGGTCGGCATGGACCATCACGCCCGTTTCCGCGACCTCCTCGAGCCCGGTCTCGCGCTCGAGCACGATGAGCGCCCCCTGGCCCTCGGCGGAGAGCGCGGCCGCGGCACGGGCGACCTCGGTCGAGACGTGAACGACGGCGCGGGACTCGGCCGGGGAGAGGAGCCAGCCGAACGATCCGACCCGGCCGATCCGCTCGAGCGCGCGCCGCAGCTCGGGCTGGAAGATGACGACGAGGGCGAACAGGCCGACGACCGCGCCGCCCTGCAGGATTCGGGTGAGCAGCAGGAGGTCGAAGGCGACCGCCAGCGCGTAGACGAGCACCAGGACGCTGACGCCGATCACCAGGCGGACCGCCCGCGTCCCGCGGATCAGGCTGAAGAGCCAGTAGATCAGAAGCGCGGTGATCCCGATGTCGACGATCGTCGTCAGGCTCACGCCCTGCGCGAAGATCGACGAGAGGAGGGACATCGTCCCCGAGTGTAGCATCGCGCTCCGGGCGGACCCGGTCCGAGCGGCCCTTCAGCGGCGATGGCCGCGAGCACGCGTCAGCCGCAGACGGCCGCCAGCCGGGTATCGTCGGGGAACCGCGCGGCCGCGAGGTAGCAGAGGCGGGCCCGCGTCGCGCCGTCACCGGTGAGCTGCGAGAGCCGGCCGAGCAGGACGAGCTTGTCCGCCGCAGGGCCGCGCCAGCCACGATCGAGGTAGAGCTCGGCGAGGAGCAGATGGATATCCGGGTCCTAGGGGAGGATCGCGAGCGCCTGGTAGCAGGCATCCATCGCCGCGTGGAACTGGCCAACGGCGCGGTGCCCGTTGGCGGCGATGAGCGCGCGACGGCGAGCCTCGTCGAGGTTGCCCGCCTCAAGCGCCTCCTCAACGGCGAGCGTCAGCTGCGCTGGATCGGGTGCGGCCGGTTCGGCGGGCGGGGCGGGCGCAACGACCGCGATCGCATCGGCGGTGCCGGGTTCGGCCGTCTCCTCGACCTTGACCTTGGGCCCCACGCCGGGCACCGAATCGAGGACGCCGAGCGCCCGTTCGAGGGCCTCCGCTGCGGCACTGTCGGCGCCGGCGGTCGTCCGGAGACGCGCCACGAGCTGCTCGACATGCCCGCGACGACCACGCGATTCGGCGAGCTCGAGGGCGCCGCGGGCGACGTCGCAGGCGTCGCCGAGACGCTCATCGCGTTCGAGCATCGCGGCGAGTCGATCGAGCGTCTCGGCGGCCTCGGAACGACGTCCGAGCGCGGCCAGTACGTCCGCGCGCCCATGCATCGCTCCCTCGTCGGACGGCGCGCGATCGAGCGCGGCGCCGTAGGCCGCCAGCGCGTCGTCGGCCCTGCCCAGCCGGGCGAGAACGCCACCGAGACCAACGTACGGGAGCGCGCGGTCAGGCGCGATCCTCGCTGCCTCGCGATAGGCCCCCGCCGCCGCATCGAGCCGCCCGCGCAGGGCGGCCACGTGACCGCGTCGAAGCGCGTCCTTGTACTGCTCGTAGAGGACCTCGCTCATGCCGCGGCTCCCACGAGGACTTCGACGAGGAGCGCCTTCTGGACGTGAAGGCGGTTCTCGGACTGCTCCCAGATGAGGCTGCGCGGTCCGTCCATCACGGCCGACGTGATCTCCTCGCCCCGGTGTGCCGGAAGGCAATGCATCGCGACCACATCGGGCGCCGCCCCATCGAGGAGCGCGTCGTCGAGCCGGTAGGCGGCGAAGGCGTCGCGACGCTCCTCCGTCTCGGCCTCCTGCCCCATCGACGTCCAGGCGTCGGTGTAGACGACAGAGGCGCCGCGCACGAGCTCAGCGGCGTCGCGTCCGAAGACGAGACGGCCGCCGGACGTCGCCGCGAGATCCCGTGCTCGGGCGACGATCCGCCCATTCGGCGCGTAGCCGACGGGGTGCGCCAGTCGCACCTCCATCCCGAGCGCCGCGCCGAGCAGGGCGAGTGAGTGGTAGGTGTTGTTGCCGTCCCCCACAAACGTGACGACGAGCCCTTCGAGCCGCCCGAAGTGCTCCCGGATCGTGAAGACGTCGGCGAGCGCCTGGCAGGGATGCTCGCGTAGGGTGAGCCCGTTGATGACCGGGATGCCGGCCTGTGCCGCCAGTTCGACAGCGACCTCGTGCGGACCGGTCCGGACCACGATGGCATCGACCATCCGCTCGAGGTTGCGGGCCACGTCACGGACGCTCTCGCGCGCGCCCAGGACGACGTCGTTGGTCAGGTAGATCGCATGACCGCCGAGCTGCGCCATCCCCGCCTCGAATGTGACGCGCGTCCGAAGGCTCGGCTTCTGGAAAAGCATCGCGATCGTCCGCCCCGGCAGCGGCGGCACCGCATGCCGGCGACTGGCCCGGAACTCAGCCTTCAGCTCCGTCGCCGTCCCAAAGATCCGCTCCACCTCACCAGCCGAGAAGTCAGCCACGCTCAGCAGATCCCGCCCCCGTAGCGAACTCATGGGTTTCCACAGGCCGGAGAACTGCCTCGCGCCGCCCCGGACCGTCCGGGCGAAGGCGCCAGCAAGCGAGGCAGCGAGCGCACCCCAAGGTGCGTGAGCGACCGAGCGCAGTCGCGCAACGCGCGCATGGGCGATTCCGGGCGGCGCTAAATCAGCGTTTGGTGTACTGCGGCGCCTTGCGGGCTCGCTTGAGCCCGTACTTCTTCCTCTCCTTCATGCGCGGGTCCCTTGTCAGGAGGCCGGCCTGTCGGAGCGGGAGACGGTGTCCCTCGGGATCGAGCTCGAGGAGGGCGCGGGCGATGCCGTGGCGGATCGCGCCGGCCTGACCGGTGACGCCGCCACCCTCGACCTTGATCATCACGTTGAAGCGGCCCTCGGTGCCGGTCACGCGGAACGGCATGCGAACGTCGGCCTCGTTGACCGCGTTCCCGAAGTGCTCGTCGAGCGAGCGACCGTTGACCACGACCTCGCCCTCACCCGGCAGCAGCCGGACACGGGCGATGGCGGTCTTGCGACGGCCGGTACCGGAGTAGAAGGCGGGGATCGACATGGTCGTTGGACTCCTGATCAGGCGAGCGGCTCAGGCCGCTGGGCCTGATGCGGATGCTCGGTCCCGGGGTAGACCTTCAGCTTGCGCAGCTGCTGCGTCCCGAGCCGATTGTGCGGCAGCATCCCCTTGACGGCACG
>JBBRXG010000159.1:0-3931 GCA_038248655.1 Gaiellales bacterium | reverse complement strand
GGGAGTTGTGACCTTCCAGACGCGCTTGCCGGTATTGACGTCGATCGCGCTGATCGAGCCGTGATCGTGCCAGCCGGGCAGGTACTGGCCGAAGTTGCCGCTGTCGAGGCCGAGGAAGACGTCACCCTGGGTCAGCTTCCGCTTCTTCTGCGTCGGCGTCAGCTTCGCCTGGGTCATCAGCGACGCCGTCTCGGCCGCGGCGTTGAGGACGTAGTTCGTCTTCGGATCGTACGAGGCGGGGGAGTAGTTCAGCCCGCCGAGCGAGGACGGGTAGACCGGCACCGCCTTGCCCGGCTGCAGGCGCGGGTGCTCGGTGCGGTCGATCACCTTGATCCGCTGGTAGATCGCCGCGCCGGTGGCGGCGTCGTACGCGAACCAGACCCCCTCCATCGTCGCGACCGACACGACCCGGCGGGTCTTGCCGCCCACCTTGCCGGTGTAGACCAACGCCGGCTGGGCCGTGTCGTACGACCACTCGTTGAAGGCCATCTGCTGCTGCCACCACTTCATCTTTCCCGTACGCAGGTCGACGGCGACCAGCGAGTCCGTGCGCGGGTTCTGGCCGGGTCTGAACTGCGGGAAGTAGAGCGGCGTCGCCGAGCCGGTTCCGAAGTAGAGCGTGTGCGTGGTCGTGTCGATCGTCTGGGGCGTCCAGACGACACCGCCGCCGACGATGCGCGAGAGCCGCCGCCAGCTCGTTCCTTCGGGCGGGATCGTCCAGAAGGGGCTCGGCCATGCCGGGGTCAGGTCGGTCTTGTACGCCATCACGAAGCCGCGGACGCCGTACTCCGAGCCGGCGGCGCCGATCACGACGCGCCGGTCGGCGCAGATCGGTGCGCTGGTCTCGGAGTAGCCGTAGCTGGGAGTCGCCCTCGGCACGGCGGCAGAGATCGGCACACGCTTGATCAGCCTCCCCGTTCTGGCGTCGACCGAGACCAGGAACATGTCGAGGGTGGTCAGGAACAGCTTCCCCTCGCAGTACGCCACGCCGCGGTTCGCGGCGATGCCGAAGTTCCGGAAGATGGCGACGTTGTCCGGCTTCCAGCGCCAGATCACCGCACCCGTGGCGGCGTTGAGCGCGAAGATGTTGTCGTCGTTCGTAGTCACGTACATGCGCCCCTGGATCACGAGCGGATACGACTGCGTTCCACGCCTGATCGCGGCGTCGATCGCGTGGAAGTCGACCGTGTAGAGGCGCCCGAGCCTGGCCACGTTTCCGGGTGTGATCTGCGTGAGCTGCGAGTGGCGGTTCTGGTCGGCCGTGTTGCCCCAACTGGCCCAGTCGTTGGTCGACGGGCCGGCGGCGCCGGCGGAGAGCGAGACGGCGGCGGCGAACGCGGCCACCGCTGCCACACCCAGACCTGTGCGCCGGTCGGGGCGGCCGAACATCAAGCGATGTTACTCCGCCGGGGCGCTGAGCACAGTGGCTGCGGATCAGTGCAGGTTGCGGCGCCAGAGCACGAACCCCAGCGGAAGGAGCGCGGCAACGGCGACGTACCGCCCGAGGGGACGGCTGCGCGGCTCGATCCCGACGGCGACGGTCGGGCCGCTCCCCAGTGCTTTCCGGACGGCGCCTGCCGCCGCCGGCGCCCGGTGCTCGCTGAAGACGGCTCCGCCGGCCGCCCCGGCGAGCGACGCGAGCGCGTCGGCGCTCGCCGGATCGGGCCGGTAGGCGCCCTCGAGCCGGCCGTCGGTCGTGTAGATCGCTTCGTTCGCCCGCCATATGTGCACGAGCACGAGCGCGGTCGCCGGCGCCCGGCCGAGGGCGGCCGCGACCGCCGCCGGGTCGAACGGGCGGCTCTCGCCGTCCGTGAGGACGACGAGAGCGCGGCGTCGGGCCGACGGGGCGAAGATGCCCCCGCCCGGAACCTGGGCGAGCGCGGCCAGGGTGGACGCCTTCACGCCCACGCTCACCGGGGGAGGCTGCTCGATCCCGATCGCCTCGCGTACCGTCGAGGCGAAACTGCGCTCGTTCGGGCTCGGCAGCAGATTGGGCAGCACGCGGTCGGTGAGCGTGCCCACGCCGGTCGCGAAGCCGGGGAGAGCATCGCGGACCGCGATCGCCCTTGCCTTCGCCCGGTCGAGCCTCGTGGCCGACGTCGGGCCGGCCGACGCGAGCATCGAACGCGAGGTGTCGATCGCGACGAACACCTGCGCGTCGGTGCGCACGCGGCGGCGGTCGCTCGTCCGCCAGGCGGGCTGCATCGCGACGAATGCGATCAGCAGCGGCACGGCCGCGAGAGCGGCGACATGCGTCCGCTCGCGTCTCCTCCGGGGAGGCTCGAGGCCGATCGCGGACCGGACTCTCTCCGCCCGGTGGTAGCCGGCGAGACAGGCTGCGAGCACGAGCGCCGCTGCGATTCCCGTGAGGCTTCCGAGCGGCGTGAGAAAGACGAGCGAGGCGGCCACGATCAGTAGCCGGTCCCCGGGATGCCGGAGCCCGCGCCGCGCCGGCCGCTACCCCGTCCGCCGATGCTCGGGCTCGCACCGGGACGGATCCCGCGGGCCTGGAAGAGGCGGAGCGCCAGCTCGAGGTTGACCTTCGCAGCCTCGTCGTCGGGGTCGAGCCGAACCGCGTTCCCGAACGCGGAGACGGCCCGCTCGGCCTGGTTCGTGTCACGCCCGCCCCCGGCTGCGAAGTCACCGAAGGCGAGCACGCCCAGCAGGTCGCTCGCCTGTGCCGCGCGGCGGCGGTCGTTGCCCCGCGCGAGGTCTGCCAGCGCCAGCTCGGCGACCGCACGCGTGCCCTGGACCTGCAGTGCCGTGTCGAGCGTTCCGCCGGCTCCGTAGCTGAGCCGGAAGAGTCGGATCGCACGCCGGGCCTGCAGATCGTCGCCAACGGCGAGCAAGTTCTTCGCGGCGACGGAGGGCAGGATGGTCGAGGCGTGCCAGCGCGCGGCGGCAGGCGCGGCGCGGTAGCGGGCATCGCCGCTTCGAAGCGCTTCGTGCCAGGCACCGAGGTCGGACGCGAGCAGCGCGGCGAGCGTCGCGACCGAGACGAGCGCTGCGGCGATCGCCGCGCGCCGCAGCCTCACCGCCCCTCCCTCCAGGTCACGCGGGCGAGCAACAGCTCGTTCAGGGCGAGCGCGAGCGCCACCGCCAGCGCCAGGGCGGCGAGCGTCCACGGGAAGCCGCCTCGCCCCGATACCGCGGACGCTTCCTGCGGCAGCCGGGCGCCAGTGATCGTGTTGTTTCCACCGATCAGCCGGCGGAAGAACCGCTCGTCGGCGGGCGCGGGGCTCAGGCCTACCACCCGGAGCGGAAGGCGGTCGCGACGGTACGCGAGGATCGTCAACGCGGTGCGCCGCAGGTCGCTCGGATCGTCGGAGAGATCCGAGATCAGCACCACGCCCGGACGGCGGAGCCGCCTGTCGAGCGCGAGCCGGTGGGCGAGCTCCAATCCCGACGAGATCCGGGTGCCGGCGCTGAAGGTGCGTGCCCAGGGATTCTGGGGGAAGGTCGGGATGAACCCCGGCGTCGCCTGCCGCGGCAGCGTGAAGTAGCGGACGAGCGGTTCGAGCTCGGCGGCCGGGGTGCCCGGCGGCGTGGCCTCGTAGGCGCTGCTGGAGAAGACGACGACGCCGTAGCGCCCCCTGGACGCGATCAGGTCGGAGAGGGTGGTACCGATCTGCGAATACGTGTCCTGGGAGACGCTGGCCGACAGGTCGAGCACGACGATCGCGGTTGAGCCGGGAGCGAGCAGATGCAGCGTGCGCACCCGCGCGTGTCCGGCAAGCGCCACGAGCACACCCGCAAGCGCGAGCAGGAGCGCGGCGAGCGTCCCCCGAATGAGGCCGGTGCGGCGGGCGATCCGCCGCAGGCCCGGGGCATCGGTCAGGGGGATCCCGCCGACTACGGCTCGGTCCTCCGCTCGACCTCGCCGACGACCGATTCGATCTGCCCGGGCAGTGGCTCCGGCGGCGACCAGGCC
>JBBRXG010000158.1:0-3948 GCA_038248655.1 Gaiellales bacterium | reverse complement strand
CTCCTACGCGCTCGGAGACGAGACATGAAGCCAGCGCGGAGGGCTCCAGGGACGACGCGCAAGCTCTTCGCGCTCTCGCTCGCGATCGCCCTGGCGATGTCCGGGGTCGGGATCATCATCCCGGTCGTGCCCTCCCACATCGGGCGCTTGGGGCTCGCCAGCGCATCGACCGAGCAAGTGGCGCTGCACGTGAGCCTGCTCGCGGCCGGCTACGCGTTCATGCAGCTGCTTCTCGCGCCGCTCTGGGGTCGACTGTCGGATTCGCTCGGCAGGCGACCGCTTCTGGCGATCGGGCTCATCGGATTCGCTGTCGGCCAGGCGCTCTGCGGCCTCGCTACGTCGCTCTTGACCCTTTATGTGATTCGCCTGGGCACCGGCATCTTCTCCGCGGCGATCATCCCCGCCGCCTTCGCCTTCGTGGCCGACACGACCAGTGACGAGGATCGAACACGAGGCATGGCGCAGGTGAGCGCAGCGGCCGGCATCGGCTTCGTGATCGGCCCGGCCATCGGCGGGCTCCTCGGCGGCATCGAGCCGTCCGCCATCGGGCTGCCTATCGCCGACTACTCCCTCCCGTTCTTCGCGGCTGCAGGTTGCGCGCTGCTTGCGCTGCTCACCTTGCGCTGGCTCGAGGAGCCAAGGATCCCGGCGGCCGCGCAGCGTCCCGGCAGGCTGGCTTGGACCGAGCTCGCGCGCCGGATCGGACTGCCGCTGGCCGTTGCCATGGCCGGCCAGGTCGCCATTGCGCTCTTCGAGACCACGTTCGCCCTTCATGCCCGCACCGACCTCGGGATGGGCCTCGTCGAGATTGGTGTGGTGTTCATGGTGTGCGGCCTGATGATGCTCATCGTCCAGCTCGGCGTGGTCTCGCGCCTCGCGCGCCGCTTTGGAGAAGTACATCTCGCCTCGGCGGCCCTCGCTCTCATGGGGACGAGCCTGGCCCTCTTGGCTCTGGCGCGTGGCACCGCCACCGTCTTCGCGCTGGTCGCCTTGTATGCGATCGGGATGGGGCTTCTCACGCCGGCCGTGTCAGCGCTCGTGTCGAGGCGTGGCGGCGCGCATGCGGGGGCCGCGCTGGGACTCGAAAGCGGGGCGAAGAGTCTGGGCCAGATCACTGGCCCACTCCTCGGCGGTGTGCTCTTCGGGGCGTCCGTGGCCGTTCCCTTCTGGCTCGCCAGCGGACTGCTCCTCTGCCTCGCGCCGATCTTCGCCTGGAGCGGTCGACGCACGCACGAGCCCCCAAGCGGTCGCGTGGCGAGAGCCAAGCTCGCGTTTGGCAGCCGGGAGGCGAGATGAAGGTCGCCGTCACCATCTCCCCGCGGGACTACGACGTCGTGCTGTTCGATCTCGACGGGGTGCTGACCAGGACCGCGAGCGTGCATGCGGCGGCCTGGAAGAAACTCTTCGACGGCTTTCTCGAGCAGCGCGCCACCAAGGCGGGTACGCCATTCGTGCCTTTTGATATCGAGACCGACTACCCACGCTACGTCGACGGCAAACCCCGCTACGACGGCGTGTCTGACTTCCTCGAGTCACGCGGGATCGCGTTGCCGCTGGGTGCACCTGAAGACGGACCTGACGAGCAGAGCGTGCGCGCGCTCGGCAATCTCAAGGACCGATACTTTCTCGAGCAGCTGGAGCAGCACGGGGTCGAGCCCTACGAGCCGGCGCTCGCGCTGGTGCGCACACTGCGGGCGCATGAGATCAAGACCGCCGTTGTGTCCTCCAGCAACAACTGCGCGCTGGTGCTCGAAACCGCGGGCATCGCAGAGCTGTTCGACGCGCGAGTGGACGGGTTGGATCTCACCCGCCTCGATCTCGACGGCAAGCCGGCGCCAGATGCTTTTCTGGAGGCGGCACGCCGCGTCGGCGCGGTTCCTTCGCGTGCCGTCGTCGTGGAAGACGCGATCGCCGGAGTCGCGGCAGGGCGCGCCGGCGGATTCGGCTGCGTCATCGGCGTCGATCGCCGGGGGCAGGCTCAGGCGCTGCGCGATGCCGGCGCCGACGTCGTGCTGACCGATCTGGCGCAGGTCCAGGTCGCGGTGGAGCCGTCTTCCGCGTGGTCTCTCGTATTCGAAGACTTCGACGTGGCGAAGGAGGGCATCCGGGAAGCCCTATGCACCCTGGGAAATGGCTACTTCGCGACGCGCGGTGCCGCCGCAGGTGCCGTGGCGGATGGCATCCACTATCCGGGCACCTACCTCGCCGGCGGCTACAATCGGCTCTCCACCGAGATCGCCGGCCGGGTCATCGAGAGCGAGGACCTCGTCAATTTCCCCAACTGGCTCGCGCTCCAGTTTCGGATCGGCGAAGAGGACTGGTTCGACCTCCGCACCGTCAAGCTCCTGGTCTACCGGCAGGAGCTCGATCTGCGGCGCGGCATGCTGCTCCGGCGCGTGAGCTTCGAAGACAACCAAGGGCGACAGAGTACGCTCGAGGAGCGTCGGCTGGTCTCGATGGGCAGCATGCACCTGGGCGCGCTGGAGCTGGCGCTGACCGCCGACAACTGGTCCGCAGGCGTCACGGTCCGTTCGGCGATCGACGGGCGCGTCGTCAACGCGGGCGCAAAGCTCTATCGAAAGTTCAACAACAAGCACCTCGAGCCGCTGGCAAGCCATGTCTTTGAAGAGGACTCAGTGCACCTGCTCGTGCGGACGTGCCAATCGAATGTTCACGTCGCGCAGGCGGCACGAACGCGAGCGTTCAAGGACGGTCAGCGTCTCAATGTTCGGCGCCGAACCATCGAGGAGCCGGGCTACATCGCGCAGGAGTTCTCCGTCGACCTGAAGCACAGTGAGACGCTGGTGCTTGAGAAACTGGCCTCGCTCTACACCTCTCGAGATCCCGCGATCTCGGAGTGCGGGCTGGAGGCGAAGAAGGCGATCGCGCGCGCGCGGGACTTCGACGTCGAGATGGCGAACCACGTGCATGCCTGGCAGCACCTCTGGCGCCAGTTCGAGGTGCACGTCGACCCGGCCGACCACGGATTCAAGGTGAACGTCCCGATGCTGCTGCGGTTGCACATGTTTCACCTGCTGCAAGCGGTATCACCAAACTCCATCGGGCTCGATATTGGTATGCCTGCGCGAGGCTGGACCGGGGAGGCGTACCAGGGCCACGTCTTCTGGGACGAGCTGTTCATCTTCCCGTTCTTCAACTATCGAATGCCCGAGATCACCCGGTCGCTCTTGATGTACCGCTACCGGCGGCTGGGCGAGGCCCGCGCCGCTGCCGAGAGAGCGGGCTTCAAGGGCGCGATGTTTCCCTGGCAGAGCGGAAGCGATGGCCAGGAGGAGACCCAGGCGTTCAATCTTAACCCGCGCTCCGAGCGCTGGGTGCGCGACAACTCCTATCTGCAACGCCATGTCGGAAGCGCCATCGCCTACAACGTCTGGCAGTACTTCCAGGTCACCCACGACCTCGAGTTCCTGCATTTCTACGGCGCCGAGCTGATCCTCGACATCGCCCGGTTCTGGTCGAGCATCGCGAGCTTCAACGGCGAGCGCGGACGCTACGAGATCCGCGGCGTCATGGGCCCCGACGAGTTTCACGACGGCTATCCGGATTCAGCAACACCCGGCGTCAACAACAACGCCTACACCAACATCATGGCCGTGTGGGTGCTGTGCCGCGCGCTGGAGGTGCTCGCGCTGCTCTCCGACATCCGTCGCACCGAGCTGACGACCCGGCTTGGCATCTCGGCGGAGGAGATCGCGCGCTGGGGCGACATCAGTCGCAGGATGGTCGTGCCGTTCCACGACGGGGTCATCAGCCAGTTCGAAGGCTACGACGCGCTCCGCGAGCTCGATTGGCAGGACTACCGGAGACGGTACGGAAACATCCAGCGTCTCGATCTCATCCTCGAGGCGGAGAACGATAGCGCCAACCGCTACAAGCTCTCGAAACAGGCCGACGTGCTGATGTTGTTCTACCTGTTCTCCTCCGAGG
>JBBRXG010000157.1:0-3977 GCA_038248655.1 Gaiellales bacterium | reverse complement strand
GCGGTGATCAGGTTGATGATGACTTCGTAGGAGACGAGTGGTCGGCCGCGCCAGTTCTTGGAGATGAAGCTGAAGAGGCGGTGCTCGATCTTGTTCCATTTGCTGGTGCCGGGCGGGAAGTGGCAGACCGTGATCTGGAGGCCGGCCTCGTCGGCGAGGCGCTGCAGTTCGGTCTTCCAGAGGCGGGTGCGGTTGCCGTTGGAGCCGCCGCAGTCGGCGGTGATCGTCAGGGTGTGGGCGTGGGGGTGGCGTTCGCGTCCGAGTTGCTGCCACCAGGCGCGGATCGCGGCGACCGAGAACTGCGCCGTGTCGCGGTCGATCCCGACCGAGACGAAGCCGGTGTCGTGGGTGATGTCGTAGATCCCGTAGGGGATCGCTTTGCCGTTGGCCATGCTCGGGAAGTCGTAGGTGTTGACCGCGGGCGCCTGACCGGCGGGATGCCATTCCTGCCCCGCGTTTTTGAACTCGCCGACCAGCTCCTTCTTCTTGGTGTCGATGCTGATCGCCGGCTGGCGGGCCGCGATCGCGGAGCTGACCGTGCGGTTGATGTGGCGAAACTGCGCGTCGCGGTCGGGGTGCTGCCTGCCCTCCAGCGTCTTGCGCGCGGACTGCAGGCTGTAGCCGAGCTTGCGAAGCAGCTTCGGCACGGTCCGAAAGCCGACCGGATGCCCGCGCTCGGTGAGCTCGTCAGCGAGCTTGCGCGAGCTCTTTGCCGTCCACAACAGCACCCGCTCGGGATCACCGCGTGTCTCGTCCTCGACCAGCCCACGCAGCGTGTCCAGCAACTCCGGATCGCTGTCTTCGGCTGCTGGCCTGCCCGCTCCCGGCCGGCGCACACGGCCCGCCGCCAGCGGCTCGGGCTGATCAAGCTCACGCAATCCCTTCCGGACCGTGTTCTCCGCCAGCCCACAGGCCCTCGCCGCAGCCGCGATCCCGCCATAGCCGAACGTCCGCGCCTCCGACGCCGCAAACGCCCGCCGCTGACGCTCGTTCAGCTGGGGAGCCAACAGCCGGTAACGCTCCGCGATCGCTGCCTCGGGATCACTCACGCACCATCTGTTCTACCGCCCCACCCAAAACCCTGCGTTTAATTACTGCCCCATCCCTAAGGAACACTCGCAAGACTGCTTCCAGCCGTTTTCCTCTCGATGAAGCCGTGGGCCCGCAAACCCGCCGAACGCCGGATTCGCCTGTGTTCCCGAGCCCGCCAGGCCGAAGCCAGGGCATGCCTTACGTACCGCTCGGCCGCTTCGGATGACAGGGAGAGCCCTCGAGATCGCTGTGAGCGGCGAGGCGCTCCTCGCTCAGCCTGTCACTCCATCTTTGGGAGCAGAGTCGGCGCGTCAGTGAGGCATACACCGGCGGCGAATCCGTAGCCCTGGTCGCCCGATCGCGGGATCTGGGCGGATGTACGAGCGAGCTGTTGCACCTCAGCCCAGAAGGCTCGTACTTCTTCGATCGGGATTCGTGCGTGAACGAGCGTACACAGCAAACTCGTCGGCCGCATGAGCGGGAGCGGCCTCGGCGGCCGCTTGGGCGAGTCCGTTGATCGCGGTGACGACTGCTTCTCCGCGGGGCCGCTCAGGACGCCGACGTAGACGGTGCGCGCGATGCGTCCGTAGTACCGCTCTTCGATCGCGCGCACGCGCTGCGTGCGCACTACGCGAAGAAGACCTGCCTCCAGAAGATGGTTTACGTGATAGGCGACTTACCGCCGGCGTCGTCGCACTCGCGGACGAGTTGCGGGCGTCCGGACATACCGTCCACACGCCTGATCTGTTCGACGGGCGAACCGTACGAGGCCGCCGAGGGGATGCACGGTGCGATCGTGAAGGCGACGAAACCGGTGACGACCCGAGACCCGACGCCGCTCCCCGCCGCGAGCGCCGGCCGGGGCTGCTGCTGAGCGACCCGGGTCGAGGTCTCCCCGCGCACGACCTGATACCCGAGCGCGCCGACGGACGTACCGACGATCGGCGCGACGATGTAGACCCACAGCGCGTGGAACTCACCCGAGGCGATCACGACCCCGGCCGAGCGCGTCGGGTTCATCGGCGGGCGCGCGTCACGGGCGTGCATGAGCACACCCTCGCGCGGGCGGCGGCGCGCGGGCGGCGGCGCGCGGGCGGCGGCGAGCTGACGCGTTGAAGCGGAGCGCTTCGGCGCCCCTCGCGTTCTTCCGCGAGGCGCCGGGACGGGCTACTCCTCGGCGTCCGACTCCGTACCGGGCGAATGACGGTCTCTGCACTCGAGAAACGGCTTGAACAAGCCGAGGAGCCTGTCGTCTCAAACCGCATGGTTTGAGCCAAGTCCGACGAGCCTTGGGAAATCGGCCGACTGCGGCCGTTTTCGCGCTCAGCGGGCCTCACAGCACCCCCCGGCCCGCCTCGGGCCTCGAGGGCGACGTCCGTCACGTTCGGCTGCGACTCTTTGGGTCGTGACCTACACGCAGGCCGACGTTGCGAACGTGGCCGAGTTGCTCCGTCCGACACCCGAGCGTCTTGCGACGGCGAAGGCGTGGCTCGTCGAGCGACTAGAGCAAAGCGGATACGTCCAACCTTGGCGTGTCCGGCGAGTACGCGCTCGAAACGGGCGCCACGTACCCGTATGGTGACCCGTCGATCCTGGACTCGCGCGATCCGGCGAATCAAGACCAGGTGATCGCCTACTGGCAGCCGTGGCTCGACGTTCGCTACGCGATTTACGACCTCGTTCAGAAGGGGATCCTCATCCCGGAGATTCAGGGTGAGCGTCCCGTGTCGGCCTGGAACACCGACGGGCCGAAGGTGCCCCTGGGTCAGCCCGGCGAGCGTGTCCAGGGGGCCGAGTTTCCGGGCGTACCGCTTCCGGACGCGCAGTTCGGTTGGTCGATCGCGGAAACTGCGCGACGGCCGCTGCGTCGAGGAGGCGCTCGCCTGTTACCGGGACGACCTCTTCCTCGCCGGCGCGAACATGCTTGGGGCCGCCAGCGAGGCGGCATGGCATCAGCTCGCCGAAAAGATGGTCGGCACCGGGCTCGCCGGCACGAACCTCTCACGCGAGCTCCAGGAGGTCAGCCCGAGCATCGCTCGCGTTCAGCAGCACACGCTCGCCGACTTGCGCCAGGTCGGCCGAACGGACTTCGAGCAACGCTTCGGCTTCGCCCGGTCGGCACTCGACTCCGTCGCGGAGGTCGCCCGCTTCTGGCGCGACCTGCGCAACTATGGGATGCACCCCGCGGGGGCACTCGCCCCCGAGACGTTCAGCCAGGCCAGCCTGGCCGTGGAGATCATGGGCGCGAGCGGCTACCTCGGGAAGCTCGCAAGCATCCTGCGCGGACTCTAGGCCGACGCTCCGTCCGACACCGCGACACCTAGCTCTCCCAGGTGCTCGAGTCGGCGCTGTCGCCGAGCTTCCTCCCTCGCTCCATCTCGTCGCCGCTAATCAGCACCTCGCGCTGGACGCGATCGACTACCTCGCCGAGCTCCTGCTCCTCAATGCACCGGTCGAGCTCCTCCTCGATGCCGGACTCCTCGTCCAGGAGGACTTCGTACGCGTCGGAGACCGACTCCGGTTCCAGAGCGTCGAGCTTGGTCAGGACGAGGAGCTTGATGTAGCGGCGGATCGCCCACTCGGGGTAGACGATCGGCTGGTCGTCCCGGGACAGGCTGAGCAGGTCCTTGCGGACTGATTCGATCAGGTGGGCTACCCGCTTAACGCCCCCTGTGCGATTTGAGACGAGGAACGGCGGGCGGAGATCGCGGCGATCGGGTCGTCCGCCTCGATCTCGCCTTGAAGCCGGTCGCGGCCGGGACGCACCATCGCCCGGCGCAGCTTGTGCAGCAGCGCCCAGGTGGCGTCATACCTCGTGAGTCCAAGCACGCGCTGGAGCGAGAGCGCACTGACGCCGTGCTTCGTCCCCGTCGCGTACCAGGCCGCCGCGAACCAGGTCGAAAGCGGCAGGCGCGCGTCGGCGAAGATCGTCCACGCGGTGACCG
>JBBRXG010000156.1:0-4020 GCA_038248655.1 Gaiellales bacterium | reverse complement strand
GTCGTCTCCGTGAGCACGTCGGGCGTGTTCGAGACCACGGCGCCCCGGCGGCGGCAGGCGTCGAGGTCGACGTTGTCGAGCCCCGCTGCGTAGTTCGCGACGATGCGGAGCCCGGGCCCCGCGGCGTCGAGGAGGTCGTCGTCGACGCGATCGGTGAGCATCAGCATCAGGCCGTCCTTGCCCGCCACTCCGCGCAGGAGCTCCTCGCGCGCGGGGCGCCGTTTTGCAGGGATTGTGGACAAGCCGACCACGGTCCGGACAGGTCCGGCGGCTGCCTCACGACGCTTCCACGCGGACGTGGCCGTCCTCGACGTGGACGTTCCACGAGCCGTCGAAGACGCGGACCCCGGAGAGCCGGATCGAGCCGGCCCAGGTGGGCAGCTCGAGCGGGGCGAGAGTCTCGAGCGTCTGCCGCCGGCGGTTGGGCCTGAGCCCGAGCAGCACCTGGAGGAGGAGCACCGGCGTCCCCGCCGCCCACGCCTGGGGGCGCGCTGCAGTCGGGTACGCGATCGGAAACGGGGTCTGGGTGCGGGGCAAGCCCGAGAAGACCTCCGGCAGCTCGAAGTCGAAGTAGGTGGAGGCCTCCAGCATGCGCTGGACGATCCGGTGCGCCTCGGACCAGCGCGCGTAACGTGCGAGCCCGGCGGCGATCAAGGAGTTGTCGTGGGGCCACACGGTGCCGTTGTGGTACGAGAGCGGGCTGTACGCCCGGTCGTCCGTGGACATCGTCCGGACCCCCCAGCCGGACCAGAGCGGATCGCCCATCAGCGCATCGACCACCGCGTCCACGCGCCCCGAAGGGACGATCCCGCTCCAGAGGAGATGGCCCATGTTCGAGCACATCGAATCGACGGGCTTCTTCGCGCGGTCGAGCGCGAGCGCGTAGTAGCCGCCGCGCTCCTCGACCCAGAACGCCTCGTCGAACTGTTGCTTCAGCAGGTCAGCCTCGTTGTCGAGCCGTTCGGCGAGCGGGCGATCGCGCCAGACCTCCCGGGCCAGCTCCGCCGTTCGCCGCTTCGCGTCGTACACGTACCCCTGCACCTCGCAGGGGGCGATCGGAGTCCCGGCGACGGCTCCGTCGGCGAAGCGCTGGGAATCGCCGGAGTCCTTCCACGACTGGTTGTCGAGACCGCGCTCGCTACGCTTCTCGTACTCGACGAACCCGTCGCCGTCGCGGTCGCCGTACCGGTCGATCCATTCGAGCGCCCGCATCGCCGGTCCGCGCAGCTTCGTGACGAGCGTCGCGTCGTCCGTCCAGCGCCAGACCTCCGAGAGCAGCACGAGATAGAGCGGCGTCGCGTCGACCGTGCCGTAGTAGCGCTCGAACCACGCCTTCGCGGCCTTGCCGTGACGGACCTCGTGGACGATCTTCCCCGGCTCGGCGTCGATCGAGGGATCATCCTCGGTCGCCTGCAGGTCGGCCAGGACCTCGAGCGCGCCGCGCGCGAGCTCGGAGCCGAACAGAAGGGTCTGGAGCGAGGTGATGATCGTGTCCCTCCCGAAAACGGTCATGAACCACGGCATCCCGGCGGCGGGCAGGCGAGTGAGGCCGCCGTTCTCGCCCCGCATCCGCAGGGCGGCGAGATCGGAGACCGAGTGGTCGAACGAGTGCCGGAGGGCATCCCACGAGGCTCGAAGCTGCGGGACCCGGAGCTGCCAGGCGGTCAGCGAGTCCTGCACGCGCGCGAGCTCCTCGCCGAAGCGGTGGGCTCCCGCCGCGCGCGGCGGGGGGCCGATGCCGTTCGTCTGCGGGACGACGTCCGTGGTCACCTCCCAGCTTTCGCGCGGCTCGAGCTCGACGCGGTAGCGGACGACGCCGGCGGCGACCTCGCCGAGTCGCGACAGCGCCACCTGCGTCCACGCCCCTCCCTCCTCGCGGTCGGCGAGCACCAGCCTGCCGTTGTCGGCGTCGAGCTCGGCGTCGACCGACTCCGGCAGGGGCTCGGCCGCGACCGGGTGGCCAAGCGCGAAGTCGTGCTCCTTGACGGCGAAGATGTCGGCGAAGTCGCTGGCGATCTCGAGGGCGAGATCGAACGCGACCGGCTCGGGGCCGACGTTCTCGATCACGATCCGGTCCTGCATCGCTTCCGACACGAACCGCTCGCGGACGATCGAGATCGAGTCCTGCGGGAGGCCGCCGGCGAGCGGGTTGCGGAGGTAGAAGGCGGCCGAGAAGTACTCGACCTTGCCGGAGGAGAGCAGGAGCGGTGCCGCGCCGTTGACGGTCAGGCGGAAGAGGGAGAGGAAGCGGGTGTCCTCGGCGAAGAAGCCGCCGGTCGCCTCGCACAGGTCGCCGCGCTCGTCGCAGATGCAGAAGGTCGAGCCCTCGATGATCGTCAGCGGCACCGACCGAACGCTAGTGGTCGCGGAGGATGCGACCGCCGCTCGTCTGCGCGAGCGCCTTGACCACGACCTCGTCGACGTTCACCCGGAGCGGCCGTGTGAGCGCGAACACGATGCAGTCTGCGATGTCGTCGGGGGTCAGCGCCTCGACCCCCTGGTAGACGGCCCGGGCCTTCTCCTCGTCGCCCTTGAAGCGGACGAGCGAGAAGTCGGTCTCGGTCAGCCCGGGGGCGACAGCGGTGACACGGATCGGCCGGCCGAGCAGGTCTTCGCGGAGAGCCTGGCTGAACATCGCTGCTGCGGCCTTGACCGCGCAGTAGACCGAGGCGTTCTCGTAGGCGGTTCGACCGGCGATCGAGTCGACGTTGACGATGTGACCGCCGTCGCGGATGTGCGGGAGGCAGAGCCGCGTCATGCGGACGAGGCCGTGGACGTTGACCTCGATCATCCACTCCTCGTCCTCCTCCGTCGACTCCCAGGCGGGGTAGCGGCCGAGCGCGCCGCCCGCGTTGTTGACGAGCACGTCGAGCCCGCCCAGAGCCTCGACGGCGCGGGCGACGAAATCCTCGCAGGCGGCCGGGTCGGAGACGTCGAGCGCCTGCACGAAGTCGCCGTCGAGGAGCTCGACCCGTCGTGCGCCGACGGCGACCTTCATCCCGGCGCCGCGGAGGGCCCGCGCGGTCGCGGCGCCGATCCCACTGGACGCACCGGTGACGATCGCGGTCTTGCCCTCGAGCGAGAGACCCACGTCGCGGAATCTATCCGGCGAGCGGCGAGCGGCGGCGGAAGGAGGGCCCGAGCTGCAGGGTGCCCGGAGCGTGCTCGACCTGAAGCGTCGAGTGGTCGAGACCGAAGCGCTCGGCGAGCATCTCCTCGAGGCGACGCCTCAGCCCGTGGCAGTCGGCGCCGGGAGCGACGAGCACATGTGCGGAGGCGACGGGGAAGCCGCTCGTCAGCGTCCAGACGTGCAGGTCGTGCACCTCGACCACCTCCGGCTCGGCGACGAGCGCGTGCCCGACCTCGTCCGGGTCGATGTTCGAGGGCGCGACCTCGAGGAAGATCCGCGTCGAGTCGCGGAGCAGGCCGAACGCGGCCCAGAACATGAGCAGCGCGACGACGAGGCCCGCGATCGCGTCGAAGCGGTCCCAGCCGGTGGCGAGGACGAGTGCGCCGGCGGCGGCGGTGCCGGCGAACGCGGCGAGATCGGTGGCGACGTGCAGGAATGCGCCGCGGACGTTCAGGCTCTCGCGGCCGGCCCGGGCGAGCAGTGCCGTGGCCGCGAGGTTGACCGCGATCCCGGCCAGGGCGACGGTGAGCACCACGCCGCCGCGCACCTCGGTCGGCGCGACCAGCCGGCGGATCGCTCCGTAGACGATCCAGATCCCGACGAGCGCGAGCGCCAGGCCGTTCAGCTGCGCGGACAGGATCTCGAGCCGGCGGAACCCGTACGTCCACCGGCCGCCGGCGGGTCTCGCCGCCATCGTCGCCGCGACGAGCGCGAACCCCAGCGCGGCCACGTCGGAGATCAGGTGTCCGGCGTCGGCGAGCAGCGCCAGCGATCCGGCCAGGATCCCAGCCACGAGCTCACCGATCATCAGAGCGGCGATCAGGACGAGCGCGCCTGCGAGCAGGCGCCGATCGCCGCCCCGGCGCGTCCCGTGGTCGTGCCCGTGCATC
>JBBRXG010000155.1:0-4135 GCA_038248655.1 Gaiellales bacterium | reverse complement strand
TCTGGGGGTTTCCCCGGGGGGGCCCCGCCCGGGGGGGGGCCCCCCCGGCGGGGGCGGGGGGGGGGGGGGGGGGTTGGGTTCGGGGGGGGGGGGGTTAAACGGTTGGTCCCCCCCGCGCAGAGGAACGTCCGATCCGGCGCCTAACCTCACCCCGTGAGAGTTCTCGGCATCGACCCGGGCACTGCAGCATGCGGATACGCCATCGTCCACGAACGCGACGGCCGCCTCCGGGCGCTCGTCCACGACTGCTGGCGAACCCTGCCGCGCGAGCGTCCGGAGCTCCGCCTGAGGACGATCTTCGAGGGCGTCCGGGAGCTGGTGGAGGAGTACCAGCCGGATGCCGTCGCGCTCGAGGAGTCCTTCGTCGGCGCCGACGCCCGCACCGCACTGTCGGTCGGGCAGGCACGGGGCGCCGTGCTCGTCGCCGCGGCGCTCGCCGGCGTCGAGTGCGCCGAATACGCGCCGGCCCGAGTGAAGCAGAGCGTGTGCGGCTACGGGCGGGCCGAGAAGGCACAGGTGCAGCGCATGGTTCAGGCGATCCTCTCGCTTGCCGCTGCGCCCGCCTCCTCCCACGCCTCGGATGCGCTCGCGGTCGCCATCTGCCACGCGCTCGCCCCGCCGCTCCTCAAGGCAGCGGGATGATCACGCGGCTGCGCGGCACTCCGGTCGCGCGGCGGCCGGACGGGCTCGTGCTCGACGTCGGCGGGGTCGGCTACCTGATCGCGGCGACTCCGAGCGCCCTGCGCGTCGCCGACGGGCCCGGCGAGGTGACGCTGGAGACGTACCTGCACGTCCGTGAGGACGCCCTTCAGCTGTACGGATTCGCAGAGCCCGCCGAGCGCGAGCTGTTCGAGCACCTGCTGTCGGTCAGCGGAGTCGGGCCGAAGGTCGCGCTCGCGATCGTGTCCGGCTCGGCCCCCGACGAGCTGCGGCGCGCAATCGTGCTCGAGGACACCGCCCGCTTCGAGGCGATCCCCGGGATCGGCAAGAAGACCGCGCAGCGCGTCGTGCTCGAGCTGAAGGAGAAGGTCGGTTCGCCTGCCGCTTCGCCGACCCTCGTTCAGGATGGCCACCTCGTCGCCCGCGACGCGCTCGTCGAGCTCGGCTACACGCTGCTCGACGCCGAGCGCGCGCTCGCCGAGGTCGACCCGAAGCTCCCGGCCGAGGAGCGCGTGCGGCTCGCGCTGAGGAGAGCGGCGTGAGCGTCGCTCGCCTTCGGTTCGCTCTCGTGGGGGAAACCATGTTTCCCCCACGAGCCCCCTTCTTTGGGAGGCCGATCTCTTTGGGGAACCTCCCGGTTCCCCTGGGACCCCTCCCCGCTCAGAGGCCAAAGATCGGCCCGTGAGCGAGAGCGACATCCCGTTCCTCGCTCCGGCCCTGCGCGGGGACGACGACGAGCTCGACTGCTCGTTGCGGCCGCGCCGCCTCGCGGAGTTCGTCGGCCAGGAGCGGCTGAAGGAGCAGCTCGAGGTCGTGCTCGCCGCGGCGATCACACGGGCGGAAGCGCTCGACCATGTGCTGCTCGTCGGACCGCCGGGCCTCGGCAAGACCAGCCTCGCCCACATCATCCGCGAAGAGCTCGGCGCCGGCATTCGCACGGTCGCCGGCCCGGCGGTCGAGCGCAAGGGCGACCTCGCGGCGATCCTCACCTCGCTCGAGGCCCGCGACGTCCTCTTCATTGACGAGATCCACCGCCTGAACGCAGCCGTCGAGGAGATCCTGTACCCGGCGCTCGAGGACTTCCGGCTCGACATCATCGTCGGGCAGGGCCCGGCCGCCCGCACGCTCACCCTCGACCTGCCCCCGTTCACGCTCGTCGGTGCGACGACGCGCACGGGCCTCCTGACGACGCCGCTTCGCGACCGGTTCGGGATCACGTTCAGGCTCGGCTACTACGAGCCGCCGGAGCTCGCCCGGATCGTCCACCGCTCGGCGCGGATCCTCGGCGCGGAGATCTCCGACGAGGCCGCCGACGAGATCGCCCGGCGCTCTCGCGGTACCCCGCGCGTCGCCAACCGCATCCTCCGCCGCGTTCGCGACGTGGCCGACGTCCGCCATCAGGGCGAGATCACCGCCGGCATCGCGCAGGAGGCGCTCGAGCTGCTCGAGGTCGACGGCGAGGGCCTCGAGCGCACCGATCGCGAGCTCCTCGACGCGATCGTGCACAAGTTCGGCGGCGGCCCCGTGGGCCTCTCGACGCTCGCGGTCATGCTCGGCGAGGAGCCGGACACGATCGAGGACGTGTACGAGCCCTACCTGCTCCAGCTCGGGTTCATCCAGCGCACGCCCCGGGGGCGGATCATCACCGCGCTCGGCCTGGAGCATGTCGCGGAAGCCCAGGCGGCACGAGCCGACAGCCTCTTCTAGGCATGCCCGAGCTCTGGGTTCCCGGCTTCGCGGGTCCGCTCGACGACCTGATCGAACGGATTCACCGCCGCATCGAGGCGTTTGCCCGTGAGGCGGGGATCGAGCACGCGTACGTCGGGGTCGAGCTCGCCGACGGCTCGCGGTTCCCGGTCGAGACACTGAGCGCGGAGCCGGGATACGGCTACGTGACGACTCGTCCCCACCCGGAGGAGGACGGGCCGGCCGAGGTGATCGTTCCGATCGGGTCGATCAGGCGCATCGACGTCGACAGCGCTGCGGACGAGCGCGGCCGGCTCGGGTTCGCGGTCCCGCCCGCGTCGTGATTCGCAGGCTGGGGCCGGGCGACGGCGAGGAGCTGCGGGCGCTCAACCGCCGCTTCAAGGAGGACGTGCCGTCGCTGGAGGACGCCGAGGCCTTCGTTGCCAACCGTGGACACGTCGTGCTCGTCGCAGGTCAGCTCGAGGCCTTCCTTCTCGCCTACGTGCTTCCTCGTATCGACGGACGGCTGGGAGTCTCCCTGTACGAGCTGGGGGTAGCCGAGCAAGCCCGTCGTCGTGGAATCGGAAGCTCGCTCGTCGAAGAAGCGAAACGACTTTCCCGGGAGGCAGGCGCCTTCGAGATGTACGTCCTCACCGAGCCGGACAACGTTGCGGCGAACGCACTTTACGAATCGACTGGCGCGTCCGGCGAGGGATGCGTCATGTGGGTCTGGACACTCTGAATTCGCGCTTCCGTCGCCGCGACCGACATGGCGGGCGCGGCCTGCAAACGCTCTGAGGTGCGAGCGGTTGGGGAAGGGGGTACACGGGACGCCTGCGGCGCCCTGGGGGGCCCTGTTCGCTTTGCACGCTTCGCGTGCCGGTGGTTTCCCCCGTGAAGCGAGCGGAGCGAGCGCCTCAGGGTCTGTACTGCAGATCGTGCCAGCTCGGGACCGGGGCGAGTTCGAGCAGCGCGCGGCCGCCGCGCGGATCGCGGTAGGCGAACTCGGAGCTCTCCTCGTCCCACGCGACCTCGAGCATGTTCTCCTTGACGCGATGGTCGAGCCAGGCGCCGCGAAAGATCAGCTTCCGCAGCCAGTAGACCAGCGACTCGCCCTTGATCAAGGAGACGCGCTCCCAATGGCGAACGAGGTAGCGGCCGAGCGGGCTCCGGGGCTCGCCGATGCGAGCCTCGGCTGCAAGCTCGACCAAGTCGGCCGTCTCGTCGTCGTCGAGCTCGTTCCCCGCAAGGAGACCGAGCTTGACGGCGGCTGCCACGACCCGCTGCTCGAAGTCGGCGCCGTTGAAGCTGAAGTGGTAGCCGAGGAACTCGACGACGTAGTCGTCTCCGGACGAGTAGTTCGTGCCGCTCAGGCCGGCGCCGCTCTCCACTGCGGTCCAGGATAACAGCGGCCCTACACTGGTCCGTATGCCGGCTCGGGGTCGTCTCGTCCTCGTCTGGCTCGCGGCGTGCGCGGGCTTTGACGCCCTGCTCGCGTCCCTTCTCGACTGGCCGCTCGAGCGGGCGGTGGTCCTCGCGCCGGTCGTCGTCGCCGTTCTTGGGGCGATCGGCTTCCTCGTCGTGCTCTGGACGCGGGTCGCGTTGGAGTCGCTCCGCACGCGCCACCGAGGCTAGGCCGCGAATGTAGGACGGGGTGTCCAGGCAGGAAGCCAGCCGCCCTCAGGCCGACGCCTCGCTACAGGGACAGGCTGAAGCCTGTCCCTGTAGCCGGAGCGAGCGTCTTCCGCCGCCGCGACCGACATGGCGGTCGCGGCACCGATCGGTTCCG
>JBBRXG010000154.1:0-4246 GCA_038248655.1 Gaiellales bacterium | reverse complement strand
GGCTTCGGCCGCGTCTGGCTCCCCGATGCCCTCGCCCGAAAGGCGCTCGACGCCGCCACCCTCTGGGGCTGGCAGTGGGTCTTCCCGGCGGCCTCCCGCTCGCGCGATCCCCGCTCCGGCCGCGAGATGCGCCACCACCTCAACGAGACCGTCCTCCAACGAGCCGTCCACAACGCGGTCGTCTCCGCCGGGATCGCCAAGCCGGCCAGCTGCCACACCCTGCGCCACTCCTTCGCGACGCACCTCCTCGAGGACGGCTACGACATCCGGACCATCCAGGAACTGCTTGGACACAGCGACGTCTCGACGACGATGATCTACACTCATGTGCTTAATAAATCGGGGGGGCGCGGCGTTCGGAGTCCACTGGATCGTGTCTCTTCGGTAAGCGTGCGTAGTCGAGGTGAATCGTGCCGCCGGACGGCCACAGGCGGACGCTGCGGACAAGCATGGCGCTCCGGCGGAGACCGAGGGGCGGTCAACTGCAGCAGTATGAAGAGCGCCTCGGGAAGGGTCAGCCGGCGCAGCCGCCAGCGGCGTCACGGAGGCGGGACTGGATCCTTCGCGAGCTGCGCCAGCGTGTCCTTGTAGGCCCAGGGCATCCAGTCGCCGGGGTTCTCGGCGACGCGCTCGTGGTGACGCTGCAACGCGACGAGGTAGTCGAAGGGGTCGACGCCGTTGAGCTCGGCGGTATGAATGAGGGCCATGAAGGCGTCGCCGACGTGGGCGCCGTTGAGGGTCTTGTAGAAGAGCGAGTTCTTCCGATGGCAGATGGACATCTTCAGAGCACGCTCGCAGAGGTTGTTGTCCAGGGGCGCCCCGGGGACGCGCAGGAAGAGCGTCAGGCGAGTCCAGTGCTTGCGCATGAAGCGGATCGCTTCGCCGAGGCCAGAGTTGGGCTCGACTTTTTTCTCTTCGATCTGCTCGCGGAGCCACTGCTCGAGCTTCTCCAGGAGCGGTCCGCTCTCGGCCTTGTGGAGCTGGAGGCGCTGCTCCGGCGAGAGCTGGCGCTCCTTTGCGAGGGCGTCGTGCTTGTAGACCTCGCGCAACGTCTCGAGGACGTGGCGACACTCGACAGGGAAGTTGTCGATCACCTCCACATAGCGTCTGCGGGAGTGGGCGATGCAACCGGCCTGGATGGTCTCAAAGTCGCCCGCCGTGTTATGCGAGAGCAGGTCGCTCATCTGGATCGGTGGGGGCAATTCCTTGGCGCGCTGAGCCAGCACCGTCTCGAGGTTCTCGCCCGCGTGCTTGGGGCCGGTGAAGAAGAGCGCGATGCGGTGACCGTGGCCCACGGCAACAATCCCGGAGGTGTACACCCCCGTCCGCTCGTCGGCCGCGTCGTCAGCGGTGAGCTCCTTGCGATCCGCCGTCTCCAGCTCGAGGATCTTCATGGTCGTGTCGTCGTTGTGGAGCACGTCGCCCTGCGCTGCCTGGCGGATCAGCTCCTCGTGCGCAGGCGCGAACAGGCCGGCTGCGCGCTCGACGACCTCCCACTGGGTCGCGGCCGGCAGCGGGATGCCGAAGCCCCGCTCCAGCTTGGCGATGCGATTGAACGGAAGGCCAGCGCCGTAGCGCAGCAGGCCGATCATGCTCGCGGCCGTCTCGTCGTACTTCTCGGTGCCGACCCCCGGCGGCGCATCGGCAGTAAAGACCTCGCCGCAGAGGTTGCAGCGCAGCCGGTCGCACTCATAGACCGTGGCCGCAAGCGGGGCCATCCCGCGTACCCGCACCAGCACGGCCGGCTCGGCCATCCGATAGACCTTGCCCTCGTGGCACGAGGGGCACTTCTGTCCCGCGTGCAGCAACGCGTGCGGTACGGTGACCTTCGCGGCACCGCGGTAGGCTGCCGCACCGTTGCGGCCGTGGCCCGCAGGCTTCGGCTTCTCGCTGGTGGCCTCGCCCACGCCGGCGCCATTTGCGCCCGCACTGGCAGGAGCCCTGGCACTCTCGCTGGGTGCAGGCTCGTCGCCGAGAACCTGGCTGGTCTTCTCCGTGCGCGCTCCGAACAGCAGCTTGCGCAGCCGATCCAGGGTGGTCCCCTTGGCCTCCAGCTCCTGGGTCAGGAAAGCCAGCGTCTGAACCGCTGCGCTGAGAGTGGCGTGCTCCTGCTCGGTCAGCGACGCCTTTGCGCGCTCGACGATCCCAATGAGCTCGTCCAGGTGCAGCTCGCGGCGGTGTGGCGGTGCCTGTCGCGAACGCTGCTTCTGCTTCTTGCGCTTCATGCCACCTCCGCCAGCCGGCGCCGGAAGTCCCGCGACAGGGGATACCCCCACACGTCCTTCAGCGGCCGATTCACCCGATGCGTCAGGTCGGCCTTGCCCCGACCGGTCGTCTGCCCCAGAAAGATCCAGTTGGCCGCCCGGTAGCACGTCCCTCGGAACCGGGTCGGATCCGTGAAGGTCTCCGCGAAGTACACCGGGTGCCCGTACAGACGCTCCCATCCCCGAGGCAACAGCCTGGCCATACGGCCGAGCAGGTGCGAGGCGAGGTGCTCCACCTCGACCCACGGCAGGATCAGAAAGCGGCTGTTGTAGGCGACGAGATGGACGTTGCTTCGCCGCGCGGCCATCGTCCAGCCCAGGAACCGATCCCGCGGCCCCAGATGTCGTGGCGCCGAGCTCCACGCAAAGCACGCCAGCGGCCGCGCTCCGGCGTACACCAGGTACTTCAGGTGCTCCCCGACCGGCTGCGTGTAGCCGAGGTAGTGGTGCGTTTCGATCAGGCTGTCGAACAGACTCTCGTCGGCGCTGCGCCGGACCTGACGGAACTCCAAGGCGCCCAGCTCGCCCAGCCGCCCACGTACAGGCGTCGCGTCGATCTCCACCTGTGCCGGCTTTCGCCGCTGTCGGGCCGCCAGCGGCGACCAGCGCGCCACCGGCAGGGTGATGTGACCTGCCCGCTCCAGCCCGAGCAGCAGCCCCCGGCACACCATGTCCCGCGGATTGCCGTTGGGCTGGACCCAACCCCAGGCTGCACACAACGCCAGCGACAGGGCTCGCCGGCTCCCACCCGGGTGCTCCGCTATCAGCTCGCGGACGAACGTGACGTCAGCGCTCGTGAGCTGCCGACCGCGATACGCGAAGACCGTGTCCATGCCGACCATGAATACCAGAACGGGCGATAGAACGCAAGCTCCAAACGCACACCGTCACCCCGCCGCAACGCCGACCGCTCGCCACACCGGCACAGCCTTCGTGCCCCCCGGGTCGCCGCCCGACAGCAGAACCTGCAGCTCGTGCGCACGCAGCGACGTCCCGCCCCCTTCCTCCCGCGAGGGCCACCACCGAAACCGTCCCTGCGACAGCCGCTTGTGGCAGAGCCAGAACCCTTGTCCGTCGTAGACCAACAGCTTGACCGCCGTACCCCGTCGGTTGCGGTACACGAACACGGTGCCCGTAAACGGGTCCGCCCCGAGCGCTTCGCGACACAGCCGCGCCAGACCGTCGATGCCGCGCCGGAAGTCCGCCGCCTCGATGGCCACCAGCACCCGCATCTGCGGCGTGATCTGGATCATGCCCCGCGCCGGCAGAAGCCCTGCACCACTCCGACGACGTCCAGCGGTGTGTCCCCTCCCAACCGAATCGTCAGCCGCATTCCGTCGCAGCCGCAGATCTCTACGACAGGCCCAGCCGCTGCCGCCGCACCCAGAAGCTGCGCGCCGCTCAGCTCCACGAACGCGCTCGCCTGCGCCCCGTCCTTCTCCGAGCCTGCTCGAGCCTCCGCCACCCGTCGCGCCAACGACTCGAAATTCAAGCCCAACGCGCACGCCGTCGCGTACGTGCCTTCCCTCCCCGCCAGCGCCACCGCCTCCGCCCAGAGACCGGCAGGCATCGCCGTCCGCTTCTCCCGTGTCCCTCGCCACTGCGCGATTCGCTCCCGGACCTTCCTCGCCCCGGCTGACTGCTCGACGCCTGCCTTCAAGCTCATGTCCCGTCCTCCCCGACTTCCGTGCCGCAGCTCGGGAGGCTAGTCCGAATGACCCGGTCTTTTCATGCACGCTTGCCGAAGGGACACCGCGCGTGGCGCGATCGCACTGCCTTTCGATGATCCGGCCGGTCAGGAGAATGCTCTCGAGATCGAGGGTGGAAAGGCCGTCGTCCTCGAGCTCGTCGACCGCATGCATGGAGACGACGTACTCACGTTGAGTGCGGGGGAACCTTCTCGACGCTCGGCTCGAAACCGCCGGCGAAGGGCAGCGCCGGGCGCGTCTGCCTGAGCGTCACGCGACGCCTTCCCAGCCCTC
>JBBRXG010000153.1:0-4282 GCA_038248655.1 Gaiellales bacterium | reverse complement strand
GGACCGCTCGGCCACAGCGTGCTGCCCGCAGACTTCGTCACCGCCGACGACGGCACCGGCATCGTCCACACTGCGATCGCCTTCGGCGAGGACGACTACCGCCTCGGCCAGGAACAGGGCCTCGCGGTCGTCAACCCCGTCGGGCTCGACGGCACCTACGACGAGCGCATCGGCCCGTATGCGGGGCGCTGGGTCAAGGACGCCGACCCCGACCTCGTCGAGGACCTGCGCGACCGCGGCCGCCTGCTGCGCGCGGAGACCTACCTGCACGCCTACCCGCACTGCTGGCGCTGCGGCACGCCGCTGCTCTACTACGCCAAGCCGTCCTGGTACATCGGGACGTCCCAGCTGCGCGACCGCCTGCTGGCCGCCAACGAGACCGTCGACTGGCACCCGGAGCACATCAAGCACGGGCGCTTCGGGCGCTGGCTGGAGAACAACGTCGACTGGGCGATCTCGCGCGAGCGCTACTGGGGCACGCCGCTGCCGGTCTGGCGCTGCGCGAACGGCCACGCGGAGTGCATGGGCTCCTTCGCCGAGCTGGCGGAGCGCTCGGGCGAGACGCTCGAGGACCCCCACCGCCCCTACGTCGACACGCCGTCGTGGCCGTGCCGGGACTGCGGCGAGCCGATGCGCCGCGTCCCCGAGGTGATCGACGTCTGGTTCGACTCGGGCTGCATGCCGTTCGCGCAGCACCACGCGCCGTTCGAGAACCAGGAGCTGTTCGAGCAGCGCTTCCCTGCCGACTACATCTGCGAGGCGATCGACCAGACGCGCGGCTGGTTCTACTCGCTGATCGCGGTGTCGACGCTGCTGTTCGACCAGGCGCCGTACGAGACCGTGCTCTGCCTCGGGCACATCGCCGATCCCGAGGGCAAGAAGATGTCGAAGTCGCTGGGCAACATCGTCGTGCCCTGGGAGGTCATCGACCGCCACGGCGCGGACGCCTTCCGCTGGTACTTCCTGACCTCCAAACAGCCGTGGGACGGCTACCTGTTCTCGACCGAGACCGTCGGTGAGTCGGTGCGCCAGTTCCTGCTCCAGCTCTGGAACACCTACGGCTTCTACGTGCTCTACGCCAACGTCAACGACGTCACCGAGCGCACAGGCCCGGAGACCGACCTCGACCGCTGGGCGCTCTCGCGCCTCCAGGCGACGGTCGCCGAGGTGCGCGCGCGCCTCGACGACTACGACGCCACGCGCGCCGGCCACGCGATCGCCGCCTTCGTCGACGACCTCTCCAACTGGTACGTGCGGCGCTCGCGCCGGCGCTTCTGGGACGGCGATCCCGCCGCCTTCGGGACGCTCCACACCTGCCTCGTCACGGTCGCGAAGCTGCTCGCCCCGTTCACGCCGTTCATCGCCGACGAGATCTACGACAACCTCGACGGGGCCGAGCCGAGCGTGCACCTCTGCGACTTTCCTGATTCAGATCCCGCCCACCCCCGCGACGAGTCGCTGGAGTTCGACATGGGCGTCGCGCGCGAGACGGTCGGCCTCGGGCTGAGCGCCCGCAGCCAGTCCAAGCTCAAGGTGCGCCAGCCGCTGCGCGCCGCCGTGGTGGTCGCGGCCGACCGCGAGCGCGCCGCGCTCGAGCGGCTCGGCGACGTCGTGCGGGAGGAGCTCAACGTCAAGGAGATCCGCTACGTCGAGCAGGCGGACGATCTCGGCAGCTACGAGATCAGGCCGAACTACCGCTCGCTCGGGCCGCGGTTCGGCAAGCTGATGCCGCAGGTCGCCGACGCGATCGAGTCCCTCGACCCGGCGCACGTCGCCGCGGCGGTGCGCTCGGGCTCGCGCGTCGGGGTGAGCGTGGACGGCCACGACCACGACCTCGCGGCCGAGGACCTCCAACTCGCCATGAAGCCGCTCGACGGCTACCAGCTCGAGCGCGAGGGCTCCCACGCGGTGGCGCTCGAGCTCCAGCTCGACGACGAGCTGCGGCGCGAGGGGCTGGCACGCGAGGTCGTCCACGCGGTGCAGAACGCGCGCAAGGACGCGGGCCTCGAGGTGGAGGACCGCATCGAGCTGCGCCTCGGGGGCGACGAGGAGGTGCTCGCCGCCGCGCGTGCCCACGAGCGCTACATCAGGGGTGAGACGCTCGCCGAGCGGCTCACGTTCGACGGTGACGGCAACGGAGCCGCCGCCACCATCGACGGGCTGGACCTGCTGATCGAGCTCGCTCGCGCCTAGGCGCTAGGAGCCTGTTGAAAGATCGGTCGTCATGAGGTGATCGATCTCGGTGAGGACGTCGATTAGGGCGCGGGTCAGGCTGCGGATGGCTGCGTGACGGGCGGCCGGATCGCCGGTTTGGCCGTTGTGGGCGGCGTGGCGGACGGCCGGATCGCCGGTTTGGCTGGTGCTGGCGGCGTCGCCGTGGTCCAGGAGGCGTTTGAGGTTGATCGCGGTCGCCGCGGCCAGCAGCTGCAGCTGGATCAGGCGTGTGCCGCGGCATCTCGCGCGGTCGGCGCCATGGCGTTTGAGCTCTGAGATCGCGCCCTCGGCGTGCGCTTGGCGATCCACCGCTGCGTCCCGGCCGGTCGGGGTGCGCATCCGCTCGCGCGCCGCGACCGCGGCGTCATGTTGGGCGCCCGGCTGCGGCGGGATCAGCGCGGTGGTCTTGAGCTTCTCCAGGGCCGCATAGGACTCCTGGCTGGCGTAGCCGCTGTCGGCCGCGAGCTCGCTCACCGCATGCCCGGCAAAGCGCGCCCGCGTGACGATGTCGGTGAGGCAGTCGGCTTCGCTGCCGGTCGCGTGCTCGGCCTGCACGGCGACGATCACCCGATGCTTGGGGTCGACCGCGACCTGCCCACGATGCACCAGATGCTTGCGATGACCCGGCTTGTGACGCAGCTTGGCGTCCGGGTCGCTCCGCGACAGCGCCGTCGCGTTCGACGCGACCCGCCTGGGAGTCGGCCCCGACCGCGGCTCGGCCAGCTTGAGCGCCGGCCCCGGTTGGACGGAACCGTCGGGCACGATCCCGTCGCCGTCGCCGTCGCCGTCGCCGTCGCCGTCGCCGTCGCCGTCGATCGGCTCAAGCTCGGCGCGGAGGCTCTTCAGCGCCGCGTCAGCCTCGATGTGCGTGCCATCGATCAGCAGCCGCCGCCCGCCGACCAGGCCCGCCTCGGTGCACTGCCTCAACACCGCGGTGAAGAGCTGCTCAAACACCGAAGAATCCGCGAAGCGCTTGGTCTGCGCGTGACTGAACGTCGAGTGATCCGGCAGCCGCTCGGTCAGCCCGAACCCCAGAAACCGCCGGATCGACACGTCCGTACGCGCGACCCTGAGCGTCGCTCGCATCGATGGCAATCCCCGCCACGCGAGCACCAACGCCAACTTGACCAGCACCGCGGGATCGATCCCATGCCGGCCAGCCCCGCCCGCCCGATAAAACGGTCGCGCCGTCTCGCGAACATGATCCCAATCGACCAGCCGCTCAATCCGGCGCAAATCGTCATCAACCGGCACCAGATCATCCACACACACCATCTGCACCTGCCGGGTCTCCTCCCCGGACCGAACCGCAAAAGCCGAAAGAGCCATACCCACAGGCTCCCGGTCACCCCGGACGAAACTTCAACAGGCTCCTAGTAGTGCTCTGGTAGGTGTTGGGAGGGTTATGTAGTGCTGGGGCGAATCGGGCTGTCATGGTTGCCGCGAGCGTGATCGGGATCGGGATCGGGATCGAGGACGAGTTGGTCGGGGTTGCGCCGCAGGTCAGGGAGCGTCTGGCGGCGTACTTCGTTGATGTCGCGTCGGGGCTGGTGCGGTCTGAGCAGCGTCGCAACGCGGAGTTCTACGCGCGCGGGTTGATGGAGGCCGGGGCCCGTAAATCGTTGGAGCCGATGGTCGCGCGCCTGGGTGGCGGGACGGTCGAGTACGAGGCGCTGCAGCACTTCTTGGCCGACAGTCCCTGGGATCCGGCGGTCGTTGATCGGGCGGTCGCTGAGCGGGTGTGCGCGGTGATCGAGCCGGCGGCGTGGGTGCTGGATGACACCGGGGTCCCCAAGGACGGCAAGCACTCGCCGGGGGTCAAGCGCCAGTACTCCGGGACGCTGGGGAAGATCGGCAGCTGCCAGATCGCGGTCTCGCTGCATGCCGTGTCTGTGAAGGGGACGGTCCCGTTGGGGTTTCGGCTGTATCTGCCCGAGGACTGGTGCGCGGACCCGGTGCGGCGCACGCAGGCCAAGATCCCCGACAGCGTCGAGTTTCAGACCAAGCCGGCGCTCGGCGGCGATCTCATCGCCAGGGCGGCGGGCTGGAAGATCCGCCGCGCGCCGGT
>JBBRXG010000152.1:0-4322 GCA_038248655.1 Gaiellales bacterium | reverse complement strand
CCTGCGCGAGCGATACGTTCCCTTTCACGGCGGTTCCTCCTTTCGATCTTCGACGGATCACCCGCCACGCTCCCAAGCGGAGCGGACGGGCAGGAGGGACCGCCTACCTACCAAGTTCTACGAGCGGTGGGACATCCTCCGCACGCCACTCGTAGCCTCGACCCTTCTTCTGCGCCTCGACCTCCCCGTCTGCCCGCAAGTCCTTGAGCTGCGCCAGAGAGCCGAGCCTTGGTTGGTCTTGCAGGCGCGGGCGGGCGGGGGCCAGCCGGGGGCCCGCTCTCATCGACCACCGCTAGGTCGTAGAGATAGAGCCCCTCCCCCTCCGCCGCAACCCGACACGACAAGCGAGAACTGCTGCGGTCGCGCGCCTCACGAACGAGCAGCGCCTCAGGTGTTGCCATATGCAGACACTCGGGTGTTGCCGATCGGGGCGTTTTTTCTAGAGGCAAGTCATGCACGACGCGCTCGCTGAAGCCGATCTCCTTCGCGAGCGGCTGGAGCATGTCTCCGGGATCTCGCGGGCGTCGGTGAAGACCGCGAGCTGGTTGCCGGCGAGCGGTGTGTCGGTGAAGACGTCGGCGACGACGTTGCGGAAGGCGGCCGTCGGGCGACTCTAGACCCGGATCCAGCCGGCCGGGACGATGCGGCTCGAGTCGAGGTCGGGATCGCGGAGCAGCTGGTTCTTTCCGACCGGGATGAGCGTCGCGTAGCCGAAGAGGATGTGCTGTTCGATGCCGACGGGAGGTAGTCAGCGACGAGGCCCTCGACGTCGTGCGGGGGTCCGACGGGAGCGCCGCGCTCGGTGATCTCTGGCAGTCGGGGATCACGACGAGCAGCTCGACGCCGAGTGCTCGTAGGCGGACGCGGTTCTCGAGCGTGCCGAGGTAGTGGCCGACGTGGAGCGGTCCTGTGAGGCGGTCGCCGGTCAGGACCCGGAACGCTGCCGGGTCGCTGCGCACGGCCTGCTCGAGCCTGGTGCTGCGCTGTTCTGTCGCGGTGAGCGAGAGCGGCGTTACTGACGTGGTGGTTGTGGCTGACCTGGGAGTGCACCTCCTTGTTGGGGGAGCGGTCACTCTCGAGCGGTGCAAGTCCCCAGGCAGACCGGGCCGCTCGAAGGCGGCCCGTCGCGCATGCAGAAACGGCCGCCTTAGTGCGGACACGACCAGCGGCTGTTCATGCGCCGGTGAAGGGTTTCTTGATTCGGATTGCGCTGTTGTGACCGGAACTCTTCACAGCCGAACATACTCAGACGGCGATGATTTCGACGAGAGTCGTGAGGCCGGCGAAGTCGTCGGGGTTGCGGGTGTAGAGGGCGAGCTGGTTGGCGTGGGCGGTTGCGGCGATCAGCATGTCGGCGACGCGATGTCGGTGAGAGCGTCCGGTCTCGGCGACCGCGGCCACGATCTGTCCGTAGCTGCGGGCGGCGACGACTTCGAACGGGAGTGGTTCGAACGCCGCTTCGACCTGTTGCAGACGGGCTTGGCGGCGGGCGCTTTCGGTTCCGGTTGCGGCCAGGTGCGGGCCGGCGGCCAGTTCGGCGAGCGTGATCGCGCTCACTGCCGCCTCGTCCGGGAGCGCCGCTGCGACGGCCGGGTCGTCCCAGTCGATCACGACCGAGGTATCGAGCAGTCCAGCGGCCATCTACAGCAGACGCTGGTCGATCGCGCTGTCGAGGTCGGCGCGGAACTGCGCGAGATCGACGTGCGGCCCGGGCGCGGCGAGCGCGATGAGCTCCGCCTTAGGGACGAAGCTTCGGCGCGTCCGCTCGATCGGCCGCAGCTCTGCCACCGGGACGCCATTGCGTGTCACGACGAAACTCTCGCCTGCAGCGACGGCGGCGATCACACTGGCATTGGCGTTGCGCAGCTCGCGCTGGGGGATGGTTCGTGCTATGGCGGTATCGTAGCAGACGATGCTACGGATTGCTACAGGGAAGAGAACGCCTGACCTCAAGGGTTCCGTTTATGCGGCGTTTCGATGCTAGAGGCTCGTATGTTCGCCCGACCCAGCTCCCGAAATGTGCGACGCGCCGGCCGGCCGCGCTTTCGTCCCGCCGCGCTGGTTCCGTGATCCTGAGACGTCGGCGACGACGTAGCGGAAGGTGGCCGGCACCGTGCCGACTCTATCCTGAGCCCGTGAGGCTCTACCTCGTCCGCCACGCCGAGGCTCCCTCGGGCGAGCCCGACGCTCTCCGGCCCCTGACGGCGGCCGGACGCGAGACGGCCCGTGCGCTCGGTGCGCGCCTCGCCGCCGCCGGAGCCCGGCCGGAGACGGTGCTCACGAGCCCGCTCCTCCGCGCCCGCGAGACCGCCTCCGAGCTCTGCCGCGCATTCGGCTGCGAGCCGGAGACCGACGAGCGCCTCGCTCCCGGAGCGACCGCGGACGGCGTCAGGGCTGCGATCGCCGGCCGCGGCGACGAGGTCGTCGTCGTCGCCCACCAGCCCGACTGCGGTCGGATCGCCGCCGAGCTCAGCGGGGCCGAGCACTCCTTCCCGCCCGGCGGGCTGGCCGTGCTCGAGCTGTGAGCACCCCGCCGGGCCGAGTCGCATCAGCAGATCCCGATCTTCTGTTTGATGTCGTCTCACGATGAGGGCTGTCACGGTCACCGACCTGCACAAGGCGTACGGGCAGCACGACGCGCTCCGCGGAATCGACTTCGAGATCGAGGCCGGCGAGGTGTTCGGATTGCTCGGGCCGAATGGCGCCGGAAAGACGACCACGGTCGAGATCCTCGAGGGCTACCGGACGCCCGATGCGGGGACCGTCTCCGTGCTCGGCCAGGATCCCCAGAAAGCCGGGCTCGACTGGCGTCAGCAGATCGGCGTCGTCCTCCAGTCGGGCTCGATGTACCCGAACCTGAGCGTGGCCGAGAACCTGGAGCTCTTCGCCGGCTACTACCGCCGGCCACGCGACCCTGCCCAGGTGATCGAGCTCGTCGGGCTCGCGGAGAAGCGCGACGCTCGTGTGCGGACGCTCTCCGGCGGCCAGCGGCGCCGGCTCGACCTCGGGCTGGCCCTGATCGGCGACCCCGATGTCCTCTTCCTCGACGAGCCGACCACCGGCTTCGACCCGGCCGCCCGCCGCGCCGCCTGGGAGGTGATCCGCTCGCTGCGCTCGCTCGGCAAGACGATCCTGCTCACCACCCACTACCTCGACGAGGCGGAGCAGCTGTCCGACCGGGTCGCGGTCCTCCGCGAGGGCCGGATCGTCGCGATCGGCAGGCCCGCAGAGCTCTCCGGGACCGCGCCGCCGACGGAGATCAGCTATCGGGCTCACGGCGAGGAGGTCGTCGTCACGACGCACGATCCGACCCGCGTCCTGCACGAGCTGACCGCCGACGCGCTCGCTGACGGCCGCGAGCTGGACGGGCTGAGCGTCCGCCGTCCGTCGTTGGAGGAGATCTACCTCGCGCTGACCGAGGAGGAGGAGTGAAGCTCTTCCTGCACCAGCTGCGCGGAGAGCAGCGGCTGTACTGGCGGACCCGCGAGCTCGCCTTCTTCACCTTCCTCTTCCCGATCGTGATCTTCGTCCTGCTCGGGTCGGTGTACGGCAACGAGGTGATCAAATCCGAGCACGTCAAGGGATCCGCGTACCTGCTCGCCGGCATTCTCGGGTACGGGATCGCCTCGACCGCGTTCGCCGGGCTCGCGATCATGCTCGTCATCCGCCGCGAGGCGGGAATCCTGAAGCGGCTTCGCTCGACGCCGCTACCGCGGGCCACCTATCTCGGCTCGGCGATCGCGTCGACCGTGATCGTCTTCACGATCGAGGCAGCGACCCTGATCGTCCTCGCGCGGGCGATGTTCGGGGTCCGCGTTCCGCACGAGTGGCTGTCGCTCGTGCTCGCGCTCCTCCTCGGCACGCTCTCCTTTGCAGCGCTCGGGCTGGCGCTGACCGGTTTCATCCGCTCGGACGAGGGCTCGTCTGCCGTCGTGAACGCGATCTACCTGCCGATGTCGTTCCTCTCCGGGTCGTTCTGGTCGCCGCACGCCTATCCGCGGTTCCTCGAGGTGATCGCGGAGATCCTCCCGCTCACCTACTTCATCCGGCTGGTGCGGGACGTCGTCCTCCGCAACGAGACGATCTGGTCGAACTGGGAATCGGCGCTGGTGGTCGCCGCCTGGGGCCTCGCCGGGCTCGCGATCGCGGTGCGAAGGTTCCGGTGGGAGCCACGCGAGCACTAGGCTCGCGGCCGTCTTCGCGCGTGCGCGAGCCCGTCGTCGAGACGCACCAGGCGGCCGAGAACCCGCGCCGCTCCCACCTGGCGGCGACAGCAGCCGCCTCCGCCGTGGTAGCCGGAACGACGCTCGCGAACGTGTGTG
>JBBRXG010000151.1:0-4419 GCA_038248655.1 Gaiellales bacterium | reverse complement strand
GTCGGTGCCGGTGCTCACGCGGCCGACGAGCTCCTCGATCACCTTCTCCCCGATCCCCGGAACGGTGGTCGGCGACGTGACGTGGACGGGCATCAGGCCGCGGGCGGCCGCCGCTCCGCGTAGTGCGGCAGGCCGTCGTCGGGGATCGGCTCCCAGGCTGCCGCGTACGCGACGAACTGACGGTACGACGGCCGTACGCCGGGATCGCCGTCGAAGGTCCCCATCCGGACCGAGACGACGGCAGGGTCGTCGGCGCTCTGCGCCCAGAGCGCTCCGCCGCACGCGGAGCAGTAGACCTTCTTGAAGCCGCCGGGCGGATCCCACGACGCGAGCAGCTCCTCGCCGCTCACGACTCTCAGCGACCCCGGCACGACCAGGGCCGAGCAGGCTGCGGCGCTTCCGGTCCGCCGCTGGCACCGCGAGCAGTGGCAGTAGCCGGCGGCGAGGAGAGGCTCGGAGACCTCGTAGCGGACGGCGCCGCACAGGCAGCCGCCGGTCAGCGGAAGATCGGCCACCGGGGAAGCGTAGAGAATCGCCCGGTCGAGCTCACGACGACGCCAGGGTGAGCGCCCGGACCCGCGCCCGCTCGATCTTCCTCGCCGTCGCGGCGTCGTGCGACCACTGCGGCCACGAGTACTCCGTCGGGCCCGGAAGCGCGCACCCCTTCCTGCAGGCGAGGGTGACCCTTCGCGGCGTGGCGCTGAACAGGCCTGCGCCCGCGAGCACCGAGCGCACCGCCGAGGAACCGTCTTTCCGCCGCACCGCGTCGAGAATGCTCCAGTCCTCGATGCCGTCGCGGATCTGCTCGAGCCTCGCGCTCGGGATCGGCCCTCTCGGCCCCGGGTAGATCAGCACGTGCTCGCCGTTGTCCGCGAGGCCCTCCAGCGGGTTGCCGCTGCCGTAGGAGGTCATCCCCTGCGCGTACAGCGTCCCCCTGATTCCCTCGAGCGCGTTCCAGAGCAGGAACATCCGCGGGTTCGAGAGGCGCTCGGCGGCGCTGTAGCCGGGGGTACCGCGGATGCCCGTGTACGTGGTCGACCACACCTCCTTTCCGGCCGACCGTGCCTTCGAGATGGACGCGAGCTTGTCGCGCGGGTGGAGCGACTGGCCGTAGTACCGGCGCGAGAGCACCGCCCAGATGTCGACGTCGTCGCCGTGCCGGTCGTCCCAGAGGAAGCGGTTCGCCCCGGTCGGGTTGCCGGTGACGAGCATCTTCGAGCCGGGGAAGCACCGGTGGCCGACCTCGGCCTGGCGCGCGACGAGCTTCATTCCCTCCGGGCCCGGCTCGTCCAGCGTGTACAGGTACGGCACGCGGCCGTCGAGCCAGCCGTGCTGCTCCCAGAAGCCGCGCACCGAACCCAGGTAGCCGCACCAGGTGTCTGGCTCGAACGGCGAGATGCCGGCGATGCGGTTCCGCGCGCTGGCGCGCTGATTCGAGATCGGGATCCGCATCGTCGCGAACGGCTGCTCGTTCTGGCGGACCATGTTCCCGGCGGCGTCCAGCCACCATTTCGAAGACGACGTGTAGCCCGCCGGCACGCGCGGATCGCCGAAGCCCCACCCCGACGGGGAGATCCGGTAGGAGGCGAGAAACGAGAAGAGCGCGGCGTTTGCCGCCGAGCGGGTGGCGTTCGACCCGAGCCGGTACAGCTGATCGGCCTTGCCGACGTACGCCTCCGGGACGACCTGAAAGGCGGTCAGAAGCGTCCCTTCGCGTGCGTTCGGAGGGGGGAGGCGGACGTCGAAGACCCGGATCGAGACCGGCACCGCGGTCGGCCGGCCGTCGACCGTCACCCTGACGGATGCGCGGTAGCCGCCGGGTTTCGCGTCCTGGGGAACCGCCACCTGCAGATAGAGGGGCTGATTGGAGCGCTCGATCGGTCGCGCCGCACCGTCCCAGGGCAGGAGCGCGTCCGGAACCGACCGGCCGCCGACGTCGACGAAGTGGCCGAACGCGAGCGCGACCTTCAGGGGGCCGAGCCCGAAGCCGTCGATCGCGGCGGAGACGCTCTGTCCGCCGGTGACCACGATCAGGGCGCCCTCGTGCTCCCCGATCGCCGCGTTGATCGTCACGTTCGGGGTGCCGCCCTGCGGAAGCGGGCCGGACGCGGGGATCGTCTGGGACGAGGGAAAGGCGGTGACGCCCGCGTCCGCCGCGGAGGCGAACGCGAGCGCCAGCGCCGGTACCGCGGCCCCGAGCAGCACCCGGCTCGCGTACCCCCGCGCTTTCGTGCCGACACCGGTGCCGGTCGTCACGTGACTGCAGCCCGCGTGGCCATCCCGGATCTCATCGACACAGGGAGCGCGGCGGTTGAACCTCGGGAGAGCGCGCCTAGAGCCCGTCGCGCCAGGAGAGCGTCCTGCGCAACGGCTCCAGATCCCAGTCCGGACCCTGGACGCTGACGACGAAGTCGGTGAAGCCGAGCTCGAGGAACTCGTCCGCGTCGCGGATCGTCCCGTCGAGGCGCGCCACGGTCGTCGAGCGCTGGATCTCTCCCGGGTCACGGCCGACCTCCGCGCACCAGCGATCGAGCACCTCGGCCTTGTGCTTCATCGTCCGGGGATCTCCGAACGAGTGCCAGATGTCGGCGTGCTCGGCGACGATCCTCAGCGTCACCTTCTCGCCTCCGCCTCCGATCAGGATCGGGATTCGGCGGAGCGGGGGAGGGTTCAGCTTCTCCCAGCGCGCCTTGATGATCGGCAGGTGGCGGGCCAGCTCCCGCAACCGGCTGCCGGCCGTGCCGAACTCGTAGCCGTACTCGTCGTAGTCGTGCTCGAACCAGCCGGAGCCGATCCCGAGGACGAAGCGTCCTCCGGAGATGTGGTCGATCGTCCGGGCCATGTCGGCCAGCAGGTTCGGGTTCCGGTACGAGTTGCAGATCACGAGCGACGAGATCTCGGCGTGGCTCGTCAGCGCCGCCATCGCCGACTGGATCGTGAGCGACTCGAAGTGCTTGCCGGCCCGGTCGCCCGAGAGCGGAAAGAAGTGATCCCAGTTGTAGATCCGGTCGACCCCGAGCGCGTCGGCCTCGAGCCAGGCGCGCTTCATCGGCTCGTAGTCGCCGTGCTGGGGGATGACCTGGAGCCCGATCGTGACCCGCACGGCTCGAACCCTAGCGGCACGCTCTCGGGGTTCCGGCGATCAGGTGAAGAACGTGTCCTCGTGGCGGTACGCGGGTGCGCAGCAGCAGAGGAACCGCAGCTTCCCACCGTCCTCGGCCCGCACCTGGTGCCAGGCACCGGGCGGGATCAGCACGGCGTCGCCTGGCGCGATCGGGCGGCGCTCCCCGTCGAGCTCCATCTCACCAGCGCCGGCGACGACGTAGTAGATCTCCTCCGCCTTCGCATGGTAGTGGCGCTCCGTCGCCTGACCGGGCTCGAGCGTCGCCTCGGCGAGGCTCTGGTTCCGGACGGGCGCGGTGGGCAGGCCTAGGAGCTCGCGGATCGTGCTGCCGTCCGCAGTGGTGAACGCCTCGGCGCCGTCCAGCGAGCGCACGATCATCGGCCGAACGCTACTCGACGACGAACGAGGCGGCCCCCTTCTTCGCCTCCGACACCGGCGGAACTCCCACGGTCGTCGTCCGCGATCGGGAGGGCGAGCTCCGCGCGTTCCTCAACCTGTGCCGTCATCGCGGCGCCGAGGTCGCCTCTGGCGAGGGTCGCAGCGAATCGCTCCAGTGCCCGTAGCACGCCTGGACCTATGACCTCGACGGGTCGCTCCGCGCAGCTCCGCGGTCCGACCGCGAGCCCGGCTTCGAGGCGCGCGGGTCTGTCGCTCCACCCGCTGAGACTCGAGGCCTGGGGCCGCTTCCTGTTCGTGAACGCCGACGTCTCCGCCTCGCTTTACCGACGCGCGCGCGAGTCTCACGCTCGCGGTCGATGCCGGGGCTCGCGTTCCGCGAGCCTGTCGAGTACGCGCTCGCGGCGGACTGAAGATCGCAGTGGAGAACCACTGATCGTGAGCGTCCAGCGCAAGGTGGCCGAGACGGTCACCTAGGCGAGTCCCGCCGCGGGGGTCGGCTGCTACGTTGCGCGGCAAGCGCAAAGCCAGACGGCCGAGCGGCCGCGGCGTGCCATCGAGCACGCGCCCCCACGTGGAGTCCGCTTCTTCGGCCGTCGCCAGCAGTCGAAGGAGTGAACACCGAGTGAAATCCGCATGCCTGCTCGCCATGCTCGCCGTGCTCGCCGCAGTCGCCGTGGCGTTCGTGCCCCGGGCGACCGCACGGGAACGCGCCGCCGCCCGCGTCGCGACGGTCGACGCGGCGGTGATGTCGAGGCTGATGGGCGCGATCGAGGCGAAGCGCGACGAGACCTGGCGCTGGCAGCGAGTCATGCATCGCCCGCGAACGCCGTACTCGAGCAGCGCGCGCCGTATCCGCAACCTCGCGTATCGCAAGTGGGTGGTGCGCCTCTGGCACC
>JBBRXG010000150.1:0-4464 GCA_038248655.1 Gaiellales bacterium | reverse complement strand
GGTGGCGCTCATCCCGCCGGTCTCGGGCGGGGCCTTCCGTCTCAGCGAAGAGCCGCTCGACCCGTCGATCGTGATCGCGGAGGTGAACGATCCGCAGGCGGGTGCCGTTGCGACCTTCATCGGCACGACGCGCGTCGAGTCGCGCGGACGCACCGTCCACTACCTCGACTACGAAGCCTACGGCGGGATGGCCGAGCGCGTGATGGCCCAGCTCGGCGCGGAGCTGAAGGAACGGCACGGCCTCTGCGCGCTCGCGATCGCACACCGTGTCGGCCGCGTCGCGATCGGAGAGCCCTCGGTCGTGATCGCCGCCTCCGCTCCGCACCGCGCAGCCGCGCTCACCGCCTGCAAGGAGGCGATCGACACGCTTAAGGTGACGGTTCCGCTCTGGAAGAAGGAGGTCTACGAAGGCGGAGAGGAATGGATCGGCCGCGGGTCGTGAGCGTCGCAACCGGCCTCCCACCCGTGGACGAATCGTCACCCTCTCGCTACCAGCCGGTGCCAGGCACAAGCTGTGGGCGAATTGTCACTGGATCGCTCCAACCCCGGTGCCAGGCACGAGCTGGGGGCGAATCGTCACACCTTCGTTCCACCCGCGGTGCCAGGCACGAGCTGTGGACAAGTGCGGCGCCGGCCCGTCGTCGCCGGCGGCTGCGCTCCCCCGCCTGGCCTTCGCGGTGAAGCCGAGGCCCGTCCGAGAGAGCAGAAGCCCTCGGCTACGATGAGCTCAGTGGAGCGCCTCGCCCACCCAGGCTGGTGCGAGAACCTGGTCGGGGCGGGCGGGCTCCGCGCCGGCGAGCGTGTGCTCGTCGTCGTCGACGAGCCGCTCGGGCCTCAGGGCGCCGAGCTGGCTGCGGCGGTGAAGGATGCGGGCGGCGAGCCGCGGCTCGAGCTCTGGGCGGGCGAACGCCCCCTCGCCGCACCCCCGCCCGGCGTCCTCGACGGAGCAAGGACAGCCGATCTCTCGTTCTTCCTCACCCAGGCCCCGCGGGCCGACGAGGCCGGCACCCGCTTCCAGCTCCTCCAGGCGGTCACCGAGCACGGCGGCCGGCAGATCTTCATGGGCTTCGTGGACGGCGAGCTCCTGGCCGGCGAGCTCTCCCGGCCGTTTCCCGACCTGGCCGGCCCCGCAAAGAAGCTGATCGCCCAGATCGACGGCTGCGAGACGATCCGAATCCGCGGCCGCGCGGGCACCGACCTGACGCTCCGGATCGACGGGCGCCCGTGGAAGACCGACACGACCGAGCTCGAGCCGGGGGAGATGGCCAACTACCCGGGCGGCGAGATCTTCGTCGCCCCGCACGCGGACGGCGCGGACGGCGTGCTCGTCGCCGACCTGACCGTCCCCTACACGGTCGAAGGCCTCGTCGACGAGCCGGTCACGCTCCGGTTCGCGAGCGGACGCGTGACGACGATCGAAGGCGGGCGGGCGGGCGGCGGACATGCTCCGCGACCTGGTCGCGAGCGCGGGCACCGGCGCCGACGTGATCGCCGAGCTCGGGATCGGCCTCAACCACGCGGTCCGCCCCCGCGGCCACGTGATGCTCGACGAGAAGGCCGGCGGAACCGCCCACGTCGCGATCGGCCGCAACACCGGCCCCTACGGCGGTGACAACGACGCCACGATCCACGTCGACTGCATCTTCTCGGCGCCCGAGGTCGAGGCCGACGGGCGGCCGATCCCGCTTCCGTAGGTACCACGTGGACTTTCCGCCCGAGATCCCGGAACGCGACTACCGCCCGATCCACCCGGAGCCGGCCTGGCGCGCCCTCGCCCGGAAGATCTGGGCGCCGATCGCGGTGCTCGTCGGCCTGATCGTCAAGTTCGGCTTCGCCGCCGCGAAGTTCGCCTCGGTGTTCGTCGCCGTCGGCGGCTATGCGCTGATCTGGGGCTGGCGGTTCGCGATCGGTTTCGTCGCCCTGATCTTCGTGCACGAGGTCGGGCACTTCGTCGAGGCGCGGCGGCGAGGCTTCAAGGCGTCGTGGCCGGTCTTCATCCCGTTCCTCGGCGCGTACGTCGCGATCCGCGACGCCCGGATGAGCCCCTGGCAGAGCTTCTGGATCTCGATCGCGGGCCCGCTCACGGGCGGCGCAGGCGCCGCCGCGGTCTGGGTCGTCGGCGAGCACCGGGGCTCGGGCCTCCTGCAGGCGCTCGGCTACGTCGGCTTCCTGCTCAACCTGTTCAACATGATCCCGATCGGATTTCTCGACGGTGGCGCGGTCTGGCGCGCGATCAAGACGATGCGGCTCGGCGGGACGCCGGGCAAGGCGAACGTCGCAACCGCCGTGTACGTCGGGCTCGCGGCCCTGCTCGTGGTCGGGATGGTCGCCGCCCACGTTCCCCAGCACCGGCTCTAGTGCATGACCGGCGGGTCCTCGAGCACGAACGCGGCGACCTCGAGGCGCACGTCGCGATGATCGCCGAGGAGTTCCGGAAGGGATTCGAGGCGGTCGACTCGATCCCGCGTCCGGCCGTGACGGTCTTCGGCTCGGCCAGGATCCGGCCCGGTCACGCCGACTACGAGCGCGCCCACGAGTGCGGGCGGCTCCTGGCGAAAGCCGGCTTCGCGGTGATCACCGGGGGCGGACCGGGCGTGATGGAGGCCGCGAACCGCGGAGCGAAGGAGAGCGGCGGCTTCTCGGTCGGCTTCAACATCGAGCTCCCGCACGAGCAGGAGCCGAACCCCTACGTCGACCTCGCGGTCACCTTCCGCCACTTCTACGCGCGCAAGGTGATGCTCGTGAAGGCGGCAGAGGGGTTCGTCCTCTTCCCGGGCGGCTTCGGCACGCTCGACGAGCTGTTCGAGTCGCTGACGCTGATCCAGACCGACAAGGTGCGCGAGTTCCCGGTGACGCTGATCGGCGAGGAGTACTGGCGGGGCCTCCTCGACTGGATCGCCGAGCGGCCGCTCGCGAACGGGAAGATCTCGCGCGATGACGTCGACCTGCTCCAGGTCGTAGACGACGTGCCGGCGGCGGTCGAGCTCGTCCACGGCTGCTGGCGGCGCTCCTGCGCCGAGGAGCCGGTGCACGAGCCTGCGAAGGCCGACGCGCAGTAGGACAGGCCGGATCTCCGGCCCGCCCCGAGCGTGGCGCGGGGCTATCCGCGGGGAACGACGCCTGTCAGCACCATGGCTACGACGCGCCCGCGGGGGCACCCTTGGGTCAACATCAACGTCGAGCCGCGGAGTCGCCCATGAACGTCACGTCCCCCATCCGTCCGCTGTACCAGGCCGAGACCTACCGCTCCCTCCTCTTCCTCCTGGCCGGAATCCCGGTCGCCGCCGTCGTGCTGGGTGTCGTGATCGCCGGCTGGACCTCGATCGCCGTCCTGGCGGTCACCCCGCTCGTCGTTCCGGTGCTGCTCGGGTACCGGGGCGTGGTCGGCCTGCTCGCCCGCGGCGATGCAGCCCTGCCGAGATCCCTCCTCGGCGCCGAGGCCTCGCCGCCCGTCTCGTCGGCGGGTCGCGGCTTCTGGGGCAGCGCGAAAGCAGTGTTCTTCGACCCCTCGTTCTGGCGGCAGCAGGCCTACCTGCTCCTGCGGATGACCGCCGGGTTCGCGGGCGCCGTCGCCGAGTTCACGCTGATCGCGGCCGCGCTCGGCTGGATCACGCTCCCGATCTGGTACCGGTGGACCGACAACAACTACGGCTCGTGGCACGTCGACAGGCTCGGGCGCGCGTTCCTGTTCGTTCCCGCCGGGCTCGTCGCGATCGTCGCAGCAGGCTGGCTGGCGCGAGGGCTCGGGTCGATGTCCGCGTGGCAGGTCCGCTCGCTCCTCGGGGCCAGGCGCGAGCCGGCGTCGCCCGAGGCGGAGCGCCGGTACCGCCTTCGGGCGCTCCGGATCGACGCGTCCGTCGCAGGCGGGCTCGTTCTCGTCGCGACGGTCGTCTGGGCGTCGACGGGTCGGGGGTACTTCTGGCCGGAGTGGGTGCTCATGCCGCTCGCGCTCGTGTTCGCGATCCATGCGCTCGTCGAGCTGGTCGACCCGAAGCTGCCGGCGGAGAACCGTCTCGGCCGCGGCCTGGCTGTGCACGGCGGCGTGGTCGCCGCGCTCTTCGTCTTCGTGACCGCGATCTGGGCGGTGACCGCGCGAGGCTCGTTCTGGCCCGGCTGGGTTCTGCTCGGCCTGGCGATCCCGCTCGGCGTCCACTTCGGAGTCACGCGCGCCGGTGCGCGCGGACGACTGACCCGGCGTGTCGCGCTGCTCGAGACGACGCGGGCGGGCGCGGTCGAGGAGCAGGATGCGGAGCTGCGCCGGATCGAGCGCGACCTCCACGACGGGGCCCAGGCGAGGCTGGTCGCGCTCGGGCTGAGCCTCGGGATGGCGGAGCAACGGTTCCGCTCCGACCCGGAAGGCGCGGAACGGCTCGTCGCCGAGGCGCGGATGGGCGTGGCCGAGGCGCTGCGCGAGCTCCGCGACCTCGCCCGCGGCATCTACCCGCCCGTGCTCACCGACCGGGG
>JBBRXG010000149.1:0-4716 GCA_038248655.1 Gaiellales bacterium | reverse complement strand
CTAAGGTAAGGATGTGGCAAGGGTGACGAGCAAGCTTCAGGTGACGATTCCGAAGGCGATCGCGCAGCGGTACGGGATCGAGCCCGGCGCGGAGATCGAGTGGCTGTCCGCCGGCGAGGCGATCCGCGTCGTTCCTCATGCAGATCGTCAGCGTGTGCCCGATCGCGCCCGCCGGCTTGAGCTATTCGACCGCGCTACGGAGCGCCAACGCCTGCGGCAGACCGGCAGGCAGGGCCAGGCGGCCGCCGCGGAGCGGGGCTGGGGTCGCGATGATCTGTACGCACGTGGCCGCGCTGGTTGACACCAACGTCCTCGTCTATCGCTACGACTGGCGCTTTCCCGACAAGCAGCGGCTCGCGACCGAGCTTCTGCTTCTGGGATCACCGACGGGTCGGTGTTCGTCCACATCAGGCGATCGTCGAGTTCGTCGCGGTCGCCACGCGGCCGCTCGAGGGGATAGGACGGCTTCTCGACCCTGCCGACGCGTCGCGAGGCAGAAGAGCTGCTGAGCCAGTTCGACGTGCTCTACCCCGACCAGGAGCTTGTCCGGATCGCGCTACGAGGGGCTGCCGCCTACCAGCTTTCCTGGTTCGACGCCCACCTCTGGGCCCATGCGGAGCGTTTCGGGCTCGCCGAGCTGCTCTCCGAGGACTTCCAGCACGGTCGCCTCTACGGTACCGTCGAGATCGTCAACCCGTTCCTGGAGGCCTGAGCCCGGATCCCCCAGGCGTGCTCGAGGTTCGCGGAACAGGTCCTCGTCGGGGCCCATCGGTACGCGCGGAGCAGAGGCGCAGACGAGGCCCCGGCCGAGCCGGCGGGTGGATGCGCCACCCCCAGCTACTGCGCCGGAACCGCGACGACGTCGAGGAGGGTGCCGAGCTCCTGGAAGTCGCCCGGGTTGCGCGTGTACAGCGGCAGCTCGCGGGCGAGCGCGGTAGCTGCGATCAGGAGATCGAAGGCTCGCCGTCCGCGTGCCTTCCGCCCGCTCGCGGCGACGGCAGCGTAGACCCGGCCGTACGCACGGGCGACCGCCTCGTCCACGGGCAGGCACTCGAACGTCGCCTCGGTCCGCTGAAGCCGATCCTGGCGCCGTGCGCGCTCTTCGGGGTCGGGAGTGGCGTGGGGTCCGGCCGCGAGCTCGGCCAGCGTCACACCCGAGATCGCGATCTCCGCCGGGAGGTCGACGGGATCGATCTGTCCGAGATCGATCCCGACCGACGTGTCGATGAGCCCGCGCGGCCGGCGCGGCTCAGCCACGGGGCGCCGGTCGCTGGTCGAGGACGGCGTCGACCTCGGTTCTGAATCGCTCGAGGTCGATTCTCGGCGCGCCGGCAAAGAGGGCGACGGCGGCCTCCGCCGAAACGAACCGGCGCTGCCGAAGAGGCGTCAGCTCACCGACCGGAACGCCGTTGCGCGTGACGAGGAACGTCTCTCCACGGTCGAGGGCGCGCATGATCTCGCCGCTCTCGTTCCGAAGCTCGCGCTGCGTGATCTCTCGCGCCACACCCGGAAGGTAGCACGCGTGCTACGTAAGGCCGGCCGTCGGGCCCCGCGGTCACCCGTCCTGAGCAGGAGCTCTACGCGGACTCACGCAGCAGGAGGCCGCAGCGGCGGAGCAACTCTCCGAGCGTCGTAGGGACGACGTCGCCATGGCGGAGGCTGAGGCTCAATAGTCCGGCAAGGCCGGCTCGAATGCGCCGATCTCCTCCGTCTCGGAACGGTACGCCGCCAGCGCGTCCGGATCGCGCGCGAGCCGCTCCCAGTCCTCGAACGCCGCTGCGAGGAGAGCGCGGTCAGCTGCCTCGTCGGCGAGAGCCGTCACGACGTCGCCGGCCGGCTCCTCCAGATTGCCATCGACTCCACGGAGACAAACGTCTACACGACGACGGCGACCACGTCGAGCGTCCCGCGCAGGCCGGAGAGGTCGATCGTCCCGGTCCGGCGGTCGAGCGGCCGGAGCCTGCCGTTCACGCGCACGGCCGCGATCCGCTTCCCGTGCGGAAGGCGAAGCCGCAGACGCACCGACCGCGGCGGCGTCCGCGACGGCACGTCGACGGTCCCCTCGATCCGGCCGCGCACGGCGTGCAGCTCGTACGAGAGCGGGCCGAAGCTCGTCGGCGCCTCGTTCACGGCGACCGTCTTCCCGACGCCGAGCCACGGACGCGGCGTCGAGTAGGCCAGCTCGAGGCTGACCGGCCGGCCGTCGGCGTTGCGCGCCTCGTGGACGAGCATCAGCCGCAGGGTCTCGAGGAACGCGGAGTTGCTCGCGCTGTTCGGCGGCAGGTACATCGACCGGAAGGCGGCGCGGTGGAGCGGCGCCACGCTCGCCGCCTCGCCCGAGACGAACGTGTTCGGAGTCATCGACGCGCCCAGCATCCCGTACAGGCTGAGGACGAGCTGGTCGGGGCGGTCGTTGTCTGCGAGAAAGCGGGCGACGTTCAGCCCGTAGACCTGGTCGGTGCCCGAGACCGGGTACCGCGGCTTGCCGTACAGCGAGTACGCGCCGGCGCGCACGAGCCCGAGGAACCGTGAGCCGTGAGCCTGCATGTACCGGTAGATCCCGTTCGCCTCGCGTCCATGCGGCTTGAAGAAGCCGGACGCGAGCGCGTAGGGGACGACGAGGTTCCAGTAGCTCCCCGGCCGCGACGCGGTGAGCGCGTCGAAGGGCTCGTGGTTCGCGAGGAGCGCAGCGGGAACGAACAGCGAGCCGTCCTTCAGCCGCCGCTCGGAGCTCCGGACCGCTGCGCGCAGCCCCTTGCCCAGCCGCCGTGCCGCGCTCCGCGCCTGGCGGGCGAGCCCCGGCCGGCCGGTCTCCGCCCAGACGCCGGCCATCGCGCTCAACCCCTGCCAGACGGCGACCTGCGAGTGGAGGCCGAGGACCTCGGCGGCGATGTCCGACGAGAACCGCTCCCGGCGGAGGAGCCCCCCTCCGTGCCTCCGCCAGATCTGGCGGCCGAGCGCTCGCACCAGCTGCCGGAGTCCCGGCGTCGTCTCGGCGATGTAGGCGCGGTCGTGGGTGAGCCGGTAGTAGTGCGCGGTACCCGCGAGCTTCTCGCCCATCCGCCAGTTCGAGCGCAGCGAAGGCAGGCGCCCGAGCCCGGTGCGGAGGATCTCCTTCGTCACCCCGCCGAAGCCGTACTCGCCGAGCACCTCGGCGACGTCGAGCGCCTCCGCGAACGAGAACTCCTGGTACTGGTTGCCGACGCTGTAGCGCCAGGTCAGGGCGAGGTCCTGGACGAGCAGGCTCCGCTCGGCGTTGACGACGACCGCCTCCGGGACGTCGTACATCGGCGCATCGCCCAGCCTGGCCTGCCAGAAATCGACGAGCCGCTGGCGGGCCAGCTCGTACGTCCGCTCGTCGATCGGCTGGGGCCGGGCACCGGTCGGCTGGAGGAGCCAACCTGCGTAGAGCGTCTTCGACTCGCCCGCGCCGACCCGCATGTCGACCCCTGCATGCTGGGTCGTGCGGCTGCTCTTCGACCGTCCGTGCGGGACGAGGCGCAGCGTCGCGCCGGCCTTCCCCGGGAGCGCGGTCAGCTTGACGAAGCTGACGAGCTCCCCGGTCCCCAGGCCGCGAACGGCGAACGACTCCTGCCGGTAGCGCGTCCCGTACGAGTCGACGTACTGCGTCTCGAGGATCGGCAGGTAGCCGTCCCCCAGCTCGGCCGGACCGAGCCGCGCCAGGCACGAGCCGAAGCGCTCCTGCCCGTAGCGCCCGACGAGCACGGACAGGCTCGGGCCGTCCGCGGTCTGCGAGAGGATCTCGCTGCCGTCGCCGACGTGCAGCGCGACCGCGAGCGCCCCGCGCTCCCCGAGCGGCTGCGCGAACGGGAGGTAGTAGATCCCGGAGGAGGTGAGCGGCCTGCGCGCCGAGCGCGCGAAGAGAAGCGGCTTCAGCAGTCGCCGCACCGACGCGTACGAGGGCCCGTTCGGGCGCGAGATCAGCGCGTCGCCCCAGACGTCGCGCTTGGCCCGCAGGGCGCGCAGCACGCCGCCCGCGTAGCTCGAGCTGGCCCGCAGACGCGGACACGGATGCGAGGACGCCGGCGTGGCGGCCGCGGGCAGGCCGCACGCGACCACGACGGCCGCGACCGCGACGACGAACGCGAGGGGGAATCGCATCGGGCGAGGGAGTCTGGCGGCTTGCGGGACTTTTTTCCAGCCGGGTCCGATTCCGATCAGTCCCGCAGTCGAACGGCGAGCAGATCCGTCGACCTTCCCCGATAGCCTTCGACGTCCATCAGCACGAAGCCGATCTCCGCCGGGTCGAAGACGCCGTCCGCGGCGAGGCGATCGAGGCTCGCCACCCGGACCTGCTCGCCGCCGCCGGGCACGAGTCGCGCCTTGCGGCTCCCCTGCTTCGTCTCGATGCTCGCCGTTCCATCGCGTCCGGCGACCGCCGCCTGAACGACGCGCACCCGTTCCTCCACGCCGTTGAGGGCGAGGGTCGCGCGCAGGAGTCGCGCGCTGCGGGCGACCGGCTCGCAGGCGACGACGGACTCGAACCCCGCCTGGAGCGCGGCGACGACGGTCGTGCCGACGTTCGCGCCGACGTCCAGAAACGTCGTCCGCACCGGCCGGATGCCGGTCTCCTCGAGCCGCTCGAGCGCGCGCATGAGCACGACGCGCTCCTTGTGCTTCTCGCGGGCGACGAAGAGCTTGCCGAGCGTCGGGTCGTCCGTGGGCAGCACGAACAGCAGTCCGTCCCGCTCGGCG
>JBBRXG010000148.1:0-4939 GCA_038248655.1 Gaiellales bacterium | reverse complement strand
GCGCTGTAGCCGTTCAGCGCCGGCTGGCCGCCGAGATGGGCGTAGAGCACGTTCGCGGCTCGCGGGATCTCGCCCCGGGCGACGAGGTCGATCATCGCGGCCATCGACTTCCCCTCGTAGACCGGGTCGGTGATCATCCCTTCGAGACGTGCGACCAGGCGGATCGCATCGAGTGTCCGGCCGTCAGGGATGCCGTAGGTGCCGGCGTGGTACCGCGTGTCCAGCACGAGCTCGTCGCGGCGCAGCTCGCGGCCCAGCTCGGTCAGCGTCGCCGTCGCCTGCGCGATCCGCGTCACCTGCTCGAGCGTCTCGCGCGGCTTCGCCGAGGCGTCGATCCCGATCACGCGTCGCGGCTGCTCCTGCCGAGCGAAGCCGGCGACCATGCCGGCCTGGGTACTCCCGGTCACCGAGCAGACGATCACGGTGTCGAAGAACACGCCGAGCTCCCGCTCCTGTTCGGCGACCTCCTCGGCCCAGCGCGCGTAGCCGAGACCGCCGAGCGGATGGTCGGACGCGCCCGCAGGGATCGCGTACGGCGTGCCGCCGCTCTCCTCGACGTCGGCGAGCGCCTGCTCCCAGCTCTCCTTGAAGCCGATCCCGAACTCGGAGCTGACGAGCCGGACGTCGGCGCCGAGGATCCGGCTGAGCAGGATGTTGCCGACGCGGTCGTAGATGGCGTCCGGCCAGTCGACCCAGCTCTCCTGCACGAGCACGCAGCGAAGCCCGACCCGCGCCGCGACCGCCGCGACCTGACGGGTGTGGTTCGACTGGACCCCGCCGATCGAGACGAGCGTGTCACAACCCTTCGCAAGCGCGTCGGCGACGAGGTACTCGAGCTTGCGGGTTTTGTTGCCTCCGAAGGCGAGACCGGAGCTCACGTCGTCGCGCTTGGCCCACAGCGACGCCCCGCCCAGATGCTCGGTCAGCCGCTCGAGCGGGTGGACCGGCGAGCGGCCGAGCAGGAGCGGATAGCGCTCGAACCGGTCGAGGGCGCCCGGCAAGGCTACGCCCGCGGGTCGGGAAGCGACGTCAGCAGCGGCTCGACCTGCTCGCGCAGGTGCTCGAATGCCGGGGGAAGCGAGAGCCGCAGGCCAAGGCGCTCCAGCGGCTCGTCGGTGGTGAAGCCCGGTCCGATGGTCGCGATCTCGAACAGAACGCCGCTCGGCTCCCGGAAGTAGATCGAGCGGAAGTAGAAACGGTCGATCACGGGTGTCGGCCGGGCGCCGGCGTCCGCAACACGCTTGCGCCAGGGTTCGTGCTCCTCGATCGGCGAGGCCCAGGCGACGTGGTGAACGGTGCCGGCGCCGCCCACGCCCGCCTCGCTCGTGCGGTCGTAGACGTACCGAGAGCCGCGCTCCCCGCCCCGCACCTCGTATCGATCGTCGCCTTCAGCCCGGAAGCCCATTCCGCTCCCGAGAAACGGACGACTCTCGCCGGGGTCGAACGCGTACGCGCGCACGGCGTCGAAGCCCTGGATTGCGAGGTCGGCCGGAATCTCGGGATGCTCGGCGACGAGCGGCCGGTCGGTCGTCGGGACCACGGCGAGCTCGAGGGCGAGCCCTTCCGGGTCGTCGAAGCGGAGCCGATCGCCGACACGCTCGGAGTCGACCCCAGCTTCCGAGAGCCGTCCGGCCCAGAAGTCGACGGCGTCCGTGGAATCGACCCGCCAGACGACCCGGTGCACCATGCCAGCCCCCGCGCGGCCCCGGCGCGCGCCCGGGTACTCGAAGAAGGTGATGTCCGAGCCGTACGAGCCGGCCTCGTCGGCGTAGAACAGGTGGTACACGGTCGGGTCGTCCTGGTTGACCGTCTTCTTGACCAGCCGGAGGCCGAGCGTCCCCGCGTAGAACTCGACGTTCCGGGGGGCGTCGGCCGTGATCGCGGTCACGTGGTGGATGCCCTCGAGCCTCACTGCCGGAAAAACGCTACAGGGCGAAGCCCGGGGCCGACTGTCCCCGGCGTGCGGCTGCCTCAGCTCAGGTCGACGTCGTCGAGCACGAAGTACGTCGGCTCGCCCGACTTGCCGTCGTCGTGGTTCGAGAACCACAGCACGACCTGCTGGCCGGCGTACGCGCTCAGGTCGAAGTCGACCTGCTGGAACGAGCTCACGTTCTCGCAGACGTTCAGCACGGTGTCGAGGACCGATCCGCCCGGACTCTTGATCTGCATCTGGATCTGATCCTTGGCGAGCGTCCCCTTGCACTTCGGCCGGTACCAGAAGGTCAGGTGGGGCGATCCGCTCGGAACCGTCACCGTCTGCTCGAGATCGCTGTCGCCCTTCTTCGGCGAGGTCGACCCGACCTGCGCGGCCTTCGAGCCCCCGTGCACCGGTGAGCTGACGATCTTGGGCTTGGGCTTGCCGGCGAGCGTCCAGCTCGTGGAGCCGTCCTCGAAGTCTCCGTTGGCGACCGCGCCGCCACCGCCACCGCCGCCGCCGCCACCGCCGCCGCCCGCGCCGCTACAGCCGGGGAGTCGGAAGTGTCCGATGCGCGTGCGCCAGTTGAAGCTGCCGGAACCTGAGGGCTCGTACTCGCCCGTGTACCAGAAGGTGCAGTCGTCGGCAGGATCGACGTTCATGCTCGAGTAGTCACCCCAGCGGTTGTAGCTCGTCTGGACGCCGAGGCCGTTGAAGAGCTGCGTGTCGCCCTGGGTCATCTGCCCGGCGGGGTCGCCGGCGAGACGCCCGGTGACGTAGAGGCTCGGGTAGTCGCCCGAGCTCGCGCTCGATCGGCTGTAGCCCATTGCGATGTCACCGGTGCCGGACATCGCGATGCTCCCCATCCAGCGGTACCGCGTGTCGGGCGCGAAGGTGCCCTGCTGGAAGACGGACGGCGTTCCGGTCGCGCTCGCCGGCGTGTTGCGCAGCTCGTACCAGCGGAGCCCGACCGTGCTGTTCGGCGGATCGGTCTGCACGGCATGGTTGACGACGAGCGACTCGTGGTCGCCGAAGTTTCGGTAGGCGAGGCGGTACATGAGCCGGTCGCCGAGCGAGTCGAGCACGGGGCTCGCCTTGCCCTTCTTGCCGAAAGGCGGCTGTGGGATGCACGCGCTTCCGTCGCCGCAGGCGGGCGTGAACGACGCGACCGGGAGGACGGTCGGGCCGTCGAGGACGGTGTTCGCGGGCGTCGTCCAGTCGACGTGGAACTTCCAGAGGTCGAGCGCGTCGGTGTCGAAGTTCAGCAGGTAGTTGGGCGCACCGGACGGCGGCGGGGTCGGCCCGTCGACGTCGGGCGGGAGCATCCCGCCGTACTGGGAGTCGAGGATGAAGCACTGCTGCGTGGCGGACAGGCCGTCGAGCATCCTCGATCGGTCGTACGCGCACACCTCGGGCCCGATGAAGCCGAAGTCGAAGAGGTTGAAGGTGACGTAATACGCATCCGGCCACACGCCGAGCTTCGGGTAATCGGGGAAGTCGTTGTACTCGAATGCGTACCGCCAGTACTCCCCGGTCGGGTCGCCGGTCTTGGAGATTGCGACGCACTCCTTGTACGGGGTCGAGGAGACGGAGAATTGCGTGAACACCCAGCGGTCGGCCGCCCGGTCGTAGACGACCGTTGCGTCGCCGTCGTTGTTGCTCTCGCAACCGCCGCCGAAGCCGGTGAAGAGCGTGTTCGTCGTCGCCGGGCCGTACAGGGACCCACCGCTCTTGTCGAAGACCTGGAAGCTCTGGTTGACGATCTGGACGTAGTTGCCGGGGCCGACCGCCCCGTTCGGGTCCGGCGGCAACGAGTCGACGGCCGAGACGCCCTCGAACGTCCCGTCGATCGTCGGCGAGCCGGTCTGGGCCAGGTTCGCCTGGCGGACCGGGTCTGACTTCCCGGTCGCCTTCGGAACGGGGAGCTTTCGCTCCTGGTGGTCGTTGCGCCCTTTCGGAGGCTTGGACGCGAGCGACCGCAGCGGCGGAGACGCGTCGTGCTTGATCGCCTTCGGCGGATCGCCGGACGGACGCGCGTGCGGCTTGCCCGACGCGGTCGTGTGCCCTCCCTGCCTGGCGGTGCCGACTCCGGCAGCCACGAGCAGTCCGAGGGTAATCGGAACGAGCACAGCCAGAATCCGGCGCCGGCGACCCCTGATGATGTTCAGCCTCCTTCTGGACGCGTCCCGAGTAGCCGACTAGAAGTAGCACGTCCGGCGGACGCCCGCGATCACCCGGCCTCGGGATCTCATCCCGTTCTCGCGCTCGATCCGTTCGCGGCGGGAAGCTCGAACCAGAAGGTCGAGCCCTCGCCCTCGGCACTCGCAAAGCCGATGCGTCCGCCGTGGGCCTCGACGATCTCGCGCGAGACGGCGAGGCCGAGGCCGACGCCCGGAATCCCACTCGCCTTCGCCTCGCCGCGAAAGAACTTCGTGAACACCCGCGGCTGGTGCTCCGCCCGGATGCCGAGGCCCTGGTCCTCGACCTCGACCCTGACCACGCTGCCGGCCGGCCTCCCGCGAACCGCCACGTGCCCTCCCTCCGGCGAGTACTTGATCGCGTTCATCACCAGATTGACGACCACCTGAGCGAGCCGCTCGCGGTCGCCGACGACGGTGAGCGGGTCGTCGGGCAGGTCGACCAGGACCTGGTGATCGTCGCTCTCGCCCGCGATCAGCCGGACCTCCTTGCGCACGACGTCGGCGAGGTCGAACTGCGCCGAGCGAAGCTCGAGACGCACGCCATCGCTCTCGGACGCCGCGAGGAAGCCCTCGCCGATGCCGGCCAGCCGCTGCCCCTGGTCCTCGATGATCTCGACGTACCGGTGGAGCGTCTCCTGATCGAGATCGCGCTTGAGGATCAGACTGGTGTAACCGAGGATGCTCGAGAGCGGCGTGCGCAGCTAGTGCGAGACGATCGCGATCAGCTCCGATTTCGCGCGTTCGCTCTGACGGAGCTGCTCGTTCTGGATCTCGAGCCGTCGCCGGCCGTGCTGCACCGACTCGGCCATCGAGTTGAAGGCGC
>JBBRXG010000147.1:0-5092 GCA_038248655.1 Gaiellales bacterium | reverse complement strand
GCGATCGAGCGCGACCTCACCCGTCGCCGTGACTCCGATACCGCGCACACACCGACCGAGGAGGCCGCTATCGTCGCAGCCGTCTAACCGATCACACCGGGACCATCGTCACCGAAAATCCACGGCGATCGGGACATCCTCACGGTGGTCGAGATCCCCCGCCTCGGGCAGGTCGGTCAGGTCACCCTCGCCGCGCTGATCGAGCGTCTCACAACGCACGAGCCTCAACTCCAGCTGGCAGCATGATGGCGAGCGAACTTACGGCCGGGAGCACTTAAGCGGAGGGGCTGAAGGCGAGAAGCTCGGCCCCGTGCTCGCGTAGCCAAGAGCGTTGGTCGCGCCAGTGCGGGCGTCGCCGCTCGACGAGTTTCCAGAACCGGGGTGAGTGGCCGGGCACGCGTAGGTGGCAGAGCTCGTGCACGACCACATAGTCGACTACCTCGAGCGGTGCCAGCATGAGGCGCCAGTTGAACGAGAGAGTGCCGCGCACAGAGCATGAGCCCCAGAGCGTCCGCTGCCCGCCGATCCGGATTCGCTGATACGCGACTCCGAGCCATTCGGCTTCCTCCTCGGCCAGGGCCGAGACGAGCTCCCGTGCGCCGATACGCGCTTCCGACTCGCTCACCGCGAGTCGTTCGAGTCCCAGCTTCGTCACCTGGCGCCGCCGCTGCTTCTCGATCCACAGGCTTCTCTCCGCGAGCACCTGCTCGATCTCGGCATCGCTCATCCACCTCGGCACGGTTAGCCGCGCTGGCTTGCCCCACGGCACCTCGAGGCGCCACTGCCGTGCCCGTGGGGAGCGCCGCACTTCGACCGTGTCCATGGAACGAGCGTAGCTCCCGCCTCCGATGCGATCAAACGGTGACCGCCAAGACGGCCATCAGGGTCGGATGCGACTGCGCCGGGACAAGACCGGATCTGATGCTCGAAGAGGCTCAGCGCAAGGGGTGGGGGATGACGCCTCCCAGGGAGAGGTCGGCTCCCTCACTTCCATGGGAGTAAAACGTGGGTAAGACCCCCGCCGCTCCCGCGACCCCAGTGGCAGGATCAGAAGCGTTGTCCGCGCGACGACTTGCCGCCCGGCTCGACCGGATCCATGTGACCAATATGTGACCAGCCCCCATCGTTCCCTGTTGCGTTGCGTTGCATCAACAGCAGTTGATTTCGATAGTTGAGCCATCTGCGCAACGAAGGGCGACGCGGTACTACGCTGCCTCGCCGCTCGATTGTCCATGGTAAGGAAGAAGTCGCGTGATTAAGAATATGCGACTGGACGTGAAGTCTCTAAGATACGGGGCACCGCCCGTCCCAGTCACAGACCTTGCCTGCATCGACTCATTTCGGACCGAACATCACGAGGCTGGCCGGCATGTTCGGCCTCACCCAGTCGCAGTTGGCTCAAGCTGTAGGCGTGACTCCGCAAACGATCAGCCTCTGGCGGTCAGGTCGCGAACCATCGACGTCCGTGTTGCTTCGGATCAGCGAAGTCTTCGAACTACCGGCATCGAAACTCTTCACAGCCGAGTTCGCCGACCTGATGCCGCTCATGGCCGACCCCGACTACTACCGGACCGTCCAGAAGAACCTCCACCGCGCTCTCCACGGCCTCAAGAGCGTCTGATGTTGGTAAGGTACAAACAGTGTCTAGAGAGCGCTCGGAGTGCTGGTAAGTCACGAACTCGTTGAGTGTTGGTAAAGCGCACCAGACCCCGAAGGTGCCCGAATTTGGCTTAAACAGTGGGCGGTGACGGGATCGAACCGCCGACCTCCTGCTTGTAAGGCAGGCGCTCTCCCAGCTGAGCTAACCGCCCGGCGTGAGCAGCGTAGCCGGGCGGTCGGGCTCACGCCGCACGGCCGATTGGCGATCCAGCGACCGCCGGGGGAGCGAGGCCACGTGATCAGGCACTTCGGAGTGGTGATCGGAGTCGTCGCCGTGGCGTCCGTGACGCCCGGCGACGTCGCGAGCGGACGGGCGCAGGTCGTCTTCGCGGTCGCGTCGACCGCCGACGCGGTCGACGCCCCGGGCGACGGCGTCTGCCGGACGAAGGCGCGCACCTGCACGCTGCGCGCTCAACGAGGCGAGCGCCCTCGCGGGCGACGGCACCCCGGTGACGATCAACGTCCGTGCCGGGACGTTTGCGCTGCGGCTCGCCCGCCCGACCGTGGCAGCGCGCGACGCGCAGGGCGGCGACCTCGACCTCTTCGCGCACGGCGTTGCGCCGCCGTCGGTCACGATCCTGGGCGCCGGAGCCGGGCGGACCGTGATCGAGCAGCTCGCGCGCGACCGCGTGCTGGAGATCGGCACGACGGCCCCGTGACGATCGCGAACCTGTCGATCCGAGGCGGCCATGCGGTACGCCAGGGAGGCGGCGTGTACAACGGGTCCTCCGGTGGGCTGACGCTGCGGGGGGTCGAGATCTCCTCGAGCTCGGCCGACGCCGGCGGCGGCGTCTCCAGCGTCGGTCCGCTGGTGCTCGACCGCTCGCGGGTGACCGACAACAGCGCGGCGGTCGGCGGGGGCGGACTCGCCCTGAGCTCACGCGGGGCGACGATCACGACCAGCACCGTCTCCGGCAACACCGCGAAGCGCTTAGGCGGCGGGATCTGGGCCCAGAACGTCGACGCCCTGGAGCTGGCGGAGACGCTCGTCGCCTACAACACGGTCACCGCCACCGGCGCGCCCGGGGTCGCTCCCGAGGGGGGTGGGATCATGGTCGGCACCGAGCCCGCGCTCGGCATCGCGGCGACCGTCCACATCTCGGACTCGACGATCCGCAGCAACGCCGCGGCCGGCGGCGGCGGGCTCGGCTGGCGGGCGCCCGGCTCGCTGACCGTCGAGGGCTCGCTGTTCGCGACCAACACCGCCGAGCTCGGCGGGGCGGTCGCGACGCGCTCGAACGGTACGGCCGACGCGAGCAACACGGTCACGTTCCTGAACACGACCTTCAGCGAGAACGCGGCCGAGCGCGGCGGCGCGATCGAGCGCGGCCTCGGCACCACCATCCTCCGCGCGGTGACGATCGCCGGGAACACCGCCACGGCCGGAAGCGGCATCGACTTCGACGGTGCGAGGCCGGTCTACGCGGTCGCGACCGGGACGATCCTCGCCGACGACCCGCCCGCGCAGAACTGCTCTCGGAGCGGCGCACTGTTCACGCCCGCGGAGGGCCTGAGCGCTCCCGAAGCCACATCGAGACCGGCGCCGGCTGCCACCTTCGCGCGCCCGATCTCTCCTCGACGGTGCCTCGAATCGGCAAGCTCGCCGACAACGGCGGCACGACCCGCACCCTCGCCCTCCTTCCGGGCAGCCCGGCGATCGACCGGTACAACACGGGCGACTGCCCCGTGACCGACCAGCGCGGATTCCCCCGCCAGTGGGCATCGCCTGCGACAGCGGCGCGTTCGAGAGCGGCGCCACACGCGTGATCGTCCCGGCGAGGCCGCTGCCGGCGCGTCACGGCGTCACCGGCGGACGGCTGCTCTTCGTCCCGACCGCCGCGCAGCCCGGCGTCGGCCACGGCGACTACCGTCCCTGCGGCCCGGTGCGCGCCCGAGCAAGCTCGTCACCGGCGGTTTCTTCGAGCCGCACGACGCCCAGCTCGTCACCCGCACGGCACTCGTCTTCCGCCGTGAGCAGGGCACCGAGGCCCGGTTCGGAAACCTCCTCGTCGTGCTCGGGGGAACGAGAGGTCGGGTGATCGCGCTGGTCGCGCCGGCGCGCGCGGCCGTGCCGCTCTTCGACGTCGTCGGCGTCGGCTACAGCCGCCGTCCCATCGGCAGTGACGACCGTTCGCGCTCCCGCAGGCCCGTCGCCGCGATCGCGCGCTGCTGCCCGTACGGTTAAGCTAACGTAATGGACACTATATCTGGGGCGGAGGCGGCGCGCCGGTTGGGGACGAGCCTGCCGCGGGTGCTGCGCGCGATCGATCGGTTGGGCGTGGAGGTCGTTCGCGGTCGCGGCGGTCGGGTGCGGCTGAGCGGGACACAGCTGGAGCGGCTTCGCGGTGAGCTCGGCCTGGTGCCGTCGATGGAGGGGCTCAGTCGTGTCGAGACGCAGGTGCTGGCGGCGCTGGCGCGGGCCCCGCGTGGGCTCGCATCGGCGCGCGCGGTTGCAAGGCGGGCGGGCGTGTCGCCGACCGCCGCGGCGGAGGCGGTTCGCTCGTTGGAACGGCGCGGCCTCGTCCGCCGCGAGCGGAAGTGGGTCGCCGCCGGTCGCGCCCGAGAGCTCGAACTCGTCCGCGCAAACCTGACCGCGCCCGAGTGGCCCGCGCTCGCAGCACGGCTCGCCCCCGTCCGGCTTCCCTCCCGTCGCGACCCGCCCCGCCCCAGACGGCTGCCGGCCCGGCTGCGGCACCTGTTCTGGAACGCTGACCCGAAACGGCTCGACCTCCGATCGCACGGCGCCTATGTTGCCGAGCGGCTGCTCTCGACCCAGGATCTGGACGGCCTTGCCTGGGGAGCCCAGGCGCTGACCGCGAAGGACTGGGAGGAGGCCGCGCGCACCCGCGGGCTCTCGGCCGGGCAGCGGGCGCTCGCTCGCAACCTCGCCCGCGCCGCCCGCGGATGAGCCTGCCCGACTGGCTCGAAGCACTCCTCCCCGGCGAGACGGCGAACACCTGGAAACGGATCGCCCCGGTCGTTCCCCGGGCGGCGTACCTGGGTGGCGGCACCGCGCTGGCCGTCCACCTCCGCCACCGCCCCAGCCGCGACCTCGACTTCTTCTACCACCGGCCGGTGGTCGATCTCGACCGGCTCGCCGAGCGACTGCGAGCGCGCGGTCCGTTCGCCGTCAGCGAGCGCGGCCCGGGCACCCTGAACGGGCTCCTCGGCGAGACCCGAGTCCAGTTCCTTCAAGCAGGACTGTCAAGTCCCGAGCGCCGCCTCGAGCCGACCAGCCCCATCGGCGGCTTACAGATCGGCGGGCTCGGCGACCTGCTCGCGATGAAGCTGAACGCGATCGCCGGCCGCGCCCAGCTCCGCGACTACTTCGACCTGATGGTGATCGAACAGCACACCGGGCGCACGATCGAGGAGGGACTCGGCCTCTTCCTCGCCCGCTACGAGCCGGCACACGAAGACAGCGCGATCAGGC
>JBBRXG010000146.1:0-5199 GCA_038248655.1 Gaiellales bacterium | reverse complement strand
CGGTCCCGGGTCGCGGGTGTGCAGGACAACGACGGGTGAGGTGCAGTCCAGCTAGTGCTCGGTGATGCTGATGTCCGCCATCGTCTCCGGGACGACGAGCGACGCGAGCACATGGTCGCCGACCTTCACGCCCGCGTCGAACGGATGCAACGTCGCGGCGACGCGCCGCAAGCCGCCGGTGACGAGGATCGCAGTCATGCAGCTGACGCCCGCGGCCGTCCCCTGCCGCACGGTCACGAGCGACCGGCCGATCCGGGCGCCGTCGACGGTTACCGCCAGCTCGACATTCGTGTCCGGCTCGACGCCGAGGATGTTGGCCAGCGTCCCGTGCTCGACGTTCACGCTCGCGAGCACGAGCAGGACGCTGTCCTCCGCTACGCCGATCGTCTCGCGCCACGTGCGCGTCGCGCCGGCAGCCACGCCGGCGAGGTCGACCTCGAGCCCACCGCCGCGGACGACGGTCAGGCCGATCGACTGCGGCGTCGGCCGGAGCATTCGCCAGGAGAGCCCTCGGAGGCGCTCCCGGAGCGTCGCGGCGAACGGTGGCACGGACGGCGCTCGCCCTACCGGCGGAGCTCGGAGGTCATCAAGCGGCAGACGGTGTCGCCTGCGTTCTCGAAATCGTGGATCCGGTCCTTCTCGTCCACTGAGAGCTCAGCGTGACGGCCGCGAATTGCCGCGCGCCCGGTCGACAGGAGGTGTACGTCGGCGAGCTCGGCGACGCGGCTTCGCGCCTGGCATCGCCAGACCCAGCGACTTCGCGGCCGCGGCAGCGCGCTCGAGAACGCCGGCGTTCCGCTCGCTCCCCACGAGCTCGACCAGCACCTCGGCAGCCTGCGGCCCTCCGCTTCGTCCGAGGGCGATGGCTATGGACTGGCGCACGAGCGGCGACGGGTCGTCCACGTGCTTGCGCAGGATTACGGGCGCAAGCGACGGCGACGCAGCTGCGAGCGCGATGACGGCTTCGCCTCTCAATGACTCGTGCTCGACCTCGGAGGCCGCGAGCCGCGCGAGCGCCTCGACCGCATCGAGCCGCTGGAAGGTGCCCAGTGCCGCAACCGCCGCCCGCCGGAGGAGAGGGTTCGTCTGCGAGATGCGCTCGCGTGCAATCTGGAGCAGCAAGGGCAGCTCGGCGTCGTCGAAGCGCAGCTCGGATCGTACGGGCTCGACGGCGCACGACCTCTCGAGCAGACGGGCGTTGAGGCGCTGCCGAAGGCGCACTTGATCCAGACCGTCGAGCTTCACCCGCTGCGAAGGCCGGAGGGCCCCGCCCGGGATCCTCGGGCGCCGCGGTTCAGGTGGGATCCGCCCCTTGGCCATCTACAGGAACACCATGAAGCCGTGTGGAAACATCAGACGGTACTCGTCGTACGTGAGTGTCGTTCCGCGCACGCCGGTATTGGCGAGCATGAGCCGGCCCGAATCGGTCGTGTGCGACAGCCCGAGGTAGTGGCCGACCTCGTGCCCGATGAGCTTGCCTAACGTCGTGATGTCGAGCCGCGCGGTCCCCGACGAGTCCGCGTAGCCGCTCTTGTCGACTGCCACTCCGTCCTTGTCGCCGCCCTTCGAGGCAGGGCCGGGAATGTCGCCGGCCATGCCGTTGTAGCTCGACCACTGGAACTTCTGGACGACGTACACGTCTACCCAGTCGTTCGGCACCGACCAGCTCCGGAGCAGATTGCGGAACTCGGGATCGTCGTTGAGCATCGTGAAGCTCCCCGCCAGGGAGTTGTTGATGATCCGGCGGTCGATGCCCCGGAACGCGATGTCGCGGGCTTCGTAGATCTGACGCGTCTGGTCGACAGCGGCGTAGAGGTCGCTGTGCTCCTGGGCGCCGAAGTCGCCGACCTTGATGATGTTGACGCCGTAGGCGAGCGTCACACGGCAGGTGATCTCGCCCGAGATCCGCCGCCCGTCGGAGGCGGTCATCTCGATGCTGATTGCCATGTCCTCCTTGCGGTGGTACCGGTCGTAGATACCGCTGCCGTTCGGTGAGCTGAACCAGACGCCGCCCTGCCAGGTGCCGTGAGCCGGCACCGTGATCGGGCCGCCCCAGTTGAACGATCCGGACTCGACGCGTGTTCCGGAGCCGACCGGCCCGTCCCAGAAGCTCCAGTCGACGCGGCGGTTCATCGAGACCGCTCCTCCGTCACCGTTCGCGATCGTGACCGTGCATTCGGTCAAGAAGGTGTCGTTCTCCGGGTGATAGTCGCCGCGCGCGCTCCACGTGCCGGTCACCGTCGCGCCCGCCGGCGAGAGCGTCAGCGCAAGCGGGTTGGACGGCAGCACGTAGAACGTCTTCCTGAAGGAGGCCTGGGCGCCGTCGCTCCGGTACAGCGCGACCTGAAACTCGGCCGGACCGACCGGAAGCGCCCGTTTCGCGTCGAAGCGCACCTCGACTGTGCCGTGCGTCTTCGCGGTCCGGGGCAGCCGCCGCTCGACGACAAATGGCCGGCCCGCCCAGAGCACCGTGACGGCCGCCACCGCCATCGCTCCGCCGTCCGGATTCTGGAATCCGATCCGCAGCGCAAAGGGCCTGTCGCTGAACACGGCGCGGCCGACCGGCCGAACGTCGGTGATGTGAAACGCCTCCTCACCGGCAAACAGCGCTCGACTCCTGATCGCTCGAACCTGCTCGGCGGAGAGCTCCTTGATCGCCTCCAGGTCGGAGGGTCCGCGGATCGGACGACGTCTGCGCGCGGCGATCAGGGCGTCGGCGACGCGGACGCTCACCCCCAACCCGTCGACCAGTCGTTTGCGCGTCGCACGACTGAGCTCGATGTGATCGGTAGCGGGGGAATCATCGACGCCGTATGCGTCGGCGGCACGAACACCGAATACCCTTCTCCGAGCCGCGGTCTCCTCGGCCATGGCCGATTCTGCTCAGGCACGCAAGTCAAAGTCAACTGCCGCTACGGCGATCGCCGTTTGCGAGCGGCCCGGAGCGCCTTCGGCGAGTAGGCGCAAGCCGAACGCGAGCCGCAGCGCCTCGTGCAGTTGCTCGAGCGTCTGATCCTCGCGCACCGCGATGTCCGGACGATCGGCTGGTCGGGCCATCCGAGTCCGTCTCGACGTGGCGCTTCCGGAAGATGTCGGTGCGCGCGGCTCCGCGCACTCGCAGCTGACCGCTATTATGACCTTATGACCAGAAGAGTGACTGCAACCGAGGCGAAAGCTCGCATCCTCGCCCTGCTGGACGAGGCCGCAGCGGGCGACGAGGTGGAGATCACCAAGCACGGGCGGATCGTGGCGCGCCTCGTGCCCGCCACCGGTCCGCGCGCGCTCGAGGGAAGCCTCACGGGGGTTGCGATGAGCGCGGCCGACGACGAGGAGCTGTTCACGACCGGAGTGGCCTGGGATCTCCCCTGACGACGATCCTGCTCGACAGCCACGTCGTTCACTGGTGGTCGGCGGAGCCGAAGCGGGTCAGCAGCGCCGCCGCGAAGGCGTTGACAGAAGCCGACGAGCTCGCAATCGCGGCGATCTCCTGGTTCGAGCTCGCCTGGCTCGCAGAGCACGAACGGATCGTGCTGACGATCCCCGCCCGATCCTGGCTCGAGCACCTCGCCGGCCAGATCCGAACCCTGCCGCTCACCCCGGCGATCGCAGAGACCGCCGTCTCCCTGCGGTCCTCGTTTCCCGGCGACCCGGCCGACAGGCTCGTCTACGCGACGGCAATCGAGCACGGCCTCCGGCTCGTCACCAAGGACCGCAGGCTGCGCGCCCACCGCCACCCGCGAGCGCGCGCGGTCTGGTAGCGGCCCCTACGCGACGGGAGTCGGGGCCGCAATCGTGGTCGCCGTGTCGGCCGCCGCCTGCTCGCGGCGGCTGGCGACGAGAAACGGAACCGCCGCCAGCGCGACGAGCGCGCCGAGGACGAACGACGTCGAGTAGCTGTAGACGTCGGCTGCCCTCCCGAGCGCAGGCTGGATCACGACACCGCCGCTCGAGCCCATCAGCGAGTCGAAGGACAGCACGGTCGCGCGCTGCTTCGACGGGATCATGTCGTTCACGTACGCCTGCCTGATCGGCGTCCCGGCGGCGAAGACCAGCGCCCAGAGCGTCAGGAGGACGAGCGCGATCCAGAAGGTGTCGGTCAGGCCGAGGAGAGCGAGGATCGAGGCGCTGACCAGCGTCGCGAGGATCAGCGCCGAGGTCCGCTTCCGGAACAGCCTCCGGATCCGGGGCGCGACGTAGCCGCCGAGGATCTGGGCGCCGGCGACGATCGCCGCGGCGAGCCCGGCGACCGTGTAGGCCTTCGGGTTGCCGTACAGGTCGAGCAGGTACGGCTGCAGCGCGTAGAAGGTGTAGATCCCGACCCCGGACGCGAAGGGCGCCCCGAGCATCACCCAGCGGACCGGCGGGTTCTTCAGCCCGTAGGTGAGCGAGGCGTCGAGGATCTCGCGCATCGCCCGGAGCGGCCGGCTCGAGCGGTCGGGGGTGAAGCCGATGTCGCGCATCAGCCGGTGGGCGACCGCGAACATCGCCACCAGCACGCCGACCCGCATCAGGAACGGCACCCCGAGCGACGTCGCCTGCGCGACGGCGCCTCCGATCACCGAGCCGCCCAGCATCGCGACCCCGGAGATCATCTGCCCCCGCCCCAGCACCGCCTCGAGCTCGCCGTCGTACTCGGCGAAGTGGAGCGCGTCGACGAGCCAGGCCTCGACCGCGCCCGAGAAGAACGTGAACCCGAGGCCGAGCAACATCGAGACGAGCGCCCACTGCCAGAACGGAGCGCTCGTCTGCCAGAGCAGGTAGTAGAGGAGCGTCGAGCCGGCGAGGGTGACCGTGCCCCACAGGTACGAGGCCCGCCGGCCGACCGTGTCGGCGACGACGCCGGTCGGAACCTCGAACACGACCATGCCGGCGGTGAAGAACGCGTTGGCGGCGAACGCCTCCAGGTTGCTGAGGCCCGCGTCGAGCAGGAACAGGGTGTTGATCCCCCAGATGAACGACGCCGCCAGCGTGTTGCCGAGGAGCAGGGTCAGGTACACGCGCTGGATGCGGCGGGCGAGCGGATTCATCTCTCCGGCTCAACGTGCACGCTGCCGGCATCCTTCCTCGCGGCCCGGCGATTGCGCGTCCGGAGCAGCCCCCCGCGGCTAGACTGTCCCGCGCCCGGGGGCGTAGTTCAGTTGGTTAGAACGCCGGCCTGTCACGCCGGAGGTCGCGGGTTCGAGTCCCGTCGCTCCCGCT
>JBBRXG010000145.1:0-5266 GCA_038248655.1 Gaiellales bacterium | reverse complement strand
GTCGTGCTCGGCCGCGGCGCCGACCCCGCCCGCGTCGCCGCCTGGCTGGAGCAGGCCGCCCCGGTGCCGGGCTACATCGGGTTCGCGATCGGCCGCACGATCTGGGAGGACGCCCTGCGCGAGCATCTCGCCGGCAGACTCGACTCCGACTCGGCAAGCGGAAGGATCGAGCACGCGTATCGCGGGATGATCGGCGTCTACGCTGCAGCGGCCGCCGCGACGCCCATCGCATGACGGCCGACGCCACGGTCCCCGGCGCAACGCCGGCGACGCCCGACGACCAGCTGCTGATCCTCTTCGGCGCGACCGGCGACCTGGCCAGGCGCAAGCTGCTTCCCGGTCTCTTCCATCTCTCCGTTGCCGGGATGATGCCCGCCCACTACCGGATCGTCGGCTCCGGCCGTCCGGAAGGCGCCCCGGACGCCGAGGGCTTCCGCTCGCAGGTCCGCGTGGCGCTCGCCGAGTTCGGCCGCCGCGAGCTCAGCGACGAGAACTGGCAACCGTTCGCTCGCACCCTTTCGTTCGCGGCCGCCTCGACCGAGCAGCCGCAGGCGCTCCTGGAGGCGGTCGCCCGAGCCGAAGCGGAGCTTGGTGGCGGCGTTCGGCGCCTGATCTACCTGGCGGTGCCGCCGGATGCATTCGCGCCGATGGTCGAGATGCTCGGCGCGTCCGGCCTCACCGAGCGCGCACGGCTGATCATCGAGAAGCCGTTCGGTCACGACCTCGCCTCCGCGCACGCGCTCAACAAAACGTTGCACACCGTGCTCACCGAAGAGCAGATCTTCCGGATCGATCACTTCCTGGGCAAGGAGGCGGTTCAGAACATCCTCGCCTTCCGCTTCGCCAACGGCCTGTTCGAGCCGGTCTGGAACCGCCAAGACGTGGACTACGTCCAGATCGACGTACCCGAGCGGTTGACGATCGAGGGCCGCGCCGGCTTCTTCGAGCAGACCGGCACCTTCCGCGACATGGTCGTCACCCATCTGCTCCATCTGCTCGGCTTCGTCGCCATGGAACCGCCCGCGCGTCTCGACGCCAAGTCGCTGCGCGACGCGACCGCTCGATTGTTCGAGGCGATCGCGCCGCTCGATTCGGCCCGGGCCGTCTTCGGCCAGTACGACGGCTACCGCGCAGAGCCAGGCGTGACAGCCGGCTCGACCGTCGAGACCTTCGCAGCGCTCGAGCTGCACGTCGACAACGAGCGCTGGGCCGGCGTGCCCTTCCAGCTGCGCACCGGCAAGGCGCTGGCCGAGAGCCGCCACACCGTCACGCTCGGCTTCAAGGAACCGGTACGAACGATGTTCGAGCTCGATGCGGCAGCGGCTGCGACAGCCCACGCCAACGAGCTGACCTTCGAGCTCTCCGATCCCGGCGCGATCTGGGTCGACTTCCTCGCCAAGGCGCCCGGCGCCGAGATGCGTCTGGGCGCAGGGTCGCTCACCTTCCGCTACGAGGACTCCTTCATCCTCGCCAACGAGCTCGAAGCCTACGAGCGCCTGATCCACGACTGCATGCTCGGCGATCACACGCTGTTCACGCGCGCCGACGGGATCGAACGGCTCTGGGAGGTCTCGGCGCCGCTGCTCGAGCAGGCGCCGAAGCCGCTGCCCTACGCACAGGGATCCTGGGGTCCGGAGGCGATCGACGAGCTCGTCGCCCCCCACCGCTGGCACCTGCCCTACACCGGCGCCGGCTAGCGATGCCAGACGAGGTCGACCCGCGCGCCGACAGCAGCTCCCCGAGCGAGGCCGAACTGCAGGACGAGTTCCTGCAGGAGAAGCTACTCGGCGAGGAGGGCGTCCATCCGCGGATGCGGCTCACCCGCGTGCACATCCGGCTCGGGCGCCGATTCTTGTCGGTCTGGTGGCTGCTGGGGATCGCGACCGCCCTCGGGATCGTCCTGGTGGTCGCCGCCAAGCTCTATGCAGCCAGCGGCGCCGGGCGCGGCTTCCTCGCCCGGCACGCCTGCATCCCTGTCTCGCCGTCCGTGCCGGCCGGGATGCCGGCCTTCGTCCGCTGGACGCACCTGCTCACCTTCTTCTTCCTCGTGATCATCGTCCGCTCGGGCCTGCAGGTGCTCGCCGACCATCCGCGTCTCTACACCAAGGTGCACTGCACGCCCGGCCGGGAGTGGCTGCGCTTCCGCGGGCCGGTGCCGACCGACCGCGTCTGGACGGCCAAGGAGGACACGATCACGCTCAGCCCGCTGGTCGGGCTGCCCGGCGGCCGGCACACGATCGGGGTCGCCCGCCACTGGCACTTCGGCTTCGACATCCTGTTCGTCGTCACCGGCGCCGTCTACGCCGCCTTCTTCTTCTCGACGCCGTGGCTGCACCGGCTCGTGCCGACCCACGCCTCGATCGTCCCCGCCGCTGCCTCCTGCGCCGTCACCTACCTGAGCCTGCATTTTCCGAGCGGCGCGAGCGGCTACTTCCGCTACGACGCGCTGCAGCAGCTCACCTACTTCGCGGTCATCTTCATCCTGGCGCCGCTCGCGATCCTCACCGGCCTGGCCATGTCCCCCGCCCTCGACAACCGCTTCCGCTGGTACTCACGGCTGTTCGGGAACCGCCAGATCGCCCGCTCGCTCCACTTCCTGATCATGGTCAGCTTCGTCTTGTTCTTCATCGGCCACATGGCCCTGGTCGCCCTGACCGGCCTTGCGCCCAACCTGAACGACATCACCCTCGGCACCAACCACGACAATCTGAACGGATTCGCGATCTGGCTGCTCGTGATCGCGCTCGTGGTTGCCTTCAACGTCTGGGCGGTGCGCTTCTCCTGGACGCACACCCGCGCCCTGCAACGCATCTCGAACCTCACCGTCGGCCGTCTCATGGACCTGCTCTTCGACCACTCCGCGCCCCGCGTCGAGTACGCCCGTTCCGACATCAGCCCCTACTTCTGGCCCAACCACAATCGGCTCCCCAACAGCCCCGAGTGGCGTGCGCTCGCGGCCGACGACTTCCGCGGCTACCGGCTCAAGGTGCACGGCCTCGTCGAGAAGCCCGTCGAGCTCTCGCTCGCGCAGATCCAGGCGATGCGCAAGCAGACCCAGATCACCATGCACAACTGCATCCAGGGCTGGTCCGGCATCGCCGAGTGGGGCGGCCTGCCCTTCGCCGAGCTGATCGGGCTCGTGCGACCCCTACCCGAGGCGCAGTGGGTGATGTTCTACTCCTTCGCCGCCGGCGGCGAAGGCGCCGGCCGTTACTACGACTCGCACTCGATCCACGACCTCCGCCACCCGCAAAGCCTGCTCGCCTACGAGATGAACGGCGAGCGGCTCCCGATCCTGCATGGCCGGCCGCTCCGGCTGCGAGTCGAGAACCAGCTCGGCTTCAAGCACGTCAAATGGATCAGCGAGATCGAGTTCGTCCACCACTTCCGCGAGCGCTACGCAGGCCAGGGCGGCTTCCAGGAAGACCACGAGTTCTTCGGCTACCGAGACGAGATCTGAAGGAGTTCGCATGACGACGAGCGCCACGACCGAGAGCCACACCGTCACGATCGACTACGGGCAGCCGCTCGCGCAGATGATCGCCGCCGGCGACTACGACCACGTCAACCGCCACATCACCGAGGCGAGCTGGCCGGTGCAGCGAGGCGAGCCGGTCGCGCGGGAGCTGATCCTCGTTCACGTGGGCCGCGTCGCATCGACGGACGAGGTGCAATACGCGCTCGACGAGCTCGGCGTACGCTCGGGGCGAATCGAGGAGCTGCTCGCTTTCGGGGCCGCCTACCCGCAGGCGCAGCGGCAGTTCCCGGTCGTCGCGGTCGGCGCGCTCGATCCCTACCATCGCCGCCCGTTCCTCTGGGGCTCGCCCCGCGTCCGCCACCTCGACCTGCGCTTCGACGAGAAGATCTGGAGCGGGAACATCCGCTTCCTCACCGTTCGCGACTGACGACTTCAGGCCCGTGTGGCGTGGGCCGGGATTAGCTTTCGCACCGTCTCGGCGATCCGGACGCGGTCGATCCCGGCCTGGGCGAGTAGCTCCGCCGGCGTCCCCGAGGTCGGCATCACCCGCACAGCGAGCATCACGATCCGCGGCCGCGAGCTGCTGTCGCCGAACACCTCGAGCACGGCGTCACCGATCCCGCCCTCGGGATGGTGATCCTCGATCGTGACGATGACGCCGGTCGCCTCGGCCGCCTCGAGCAGGGTCTCTTCGTCGATCGGCTTGATCGAGTAGAGGTCGATCACGCGGGCCGCCACTCCCTCGGCGGCCAGCTCGTCGGCGGCCGCCAGCGCCTCGTGCAGCGTGATCCCGGCCGCCACGAACGTGATCTCGTCAGCCTCCGAAGAGCGGACAACGCGAGAGCCCCCGATCGGGAACTCCTCGTCCGGCCCGTAGAGCACCGGCAGCGACGCGCGCGTCGTTCGCAGGTAGGAGACCCCGGACCGGGCGACCATCGCTCGAACGAGCTTCTCGGTCTGGTTTGCGCAGGACGGGTAGAGGACGGTGCTGCCGTGCACCGCGCGCAGCGCCGCGATGTCTTCGAGACCCATCTGCGAGGGCCCGTCCTCGCCGATCGAGACGCCGCAGTGCGAGCCGACCAGACGGATGTCGGCACGACTGACCGCTGCCATCCGGACGAAGTCGTAGGCGCGCGAGAAGAACGCCGCGAAGGTCGCCGCGAACGGCACCCAGCCGCGCACCTGGAAGCCCACCGCGGTCGCGACCAGCTGCTGCTCGGCGATGTACATCTCGAAGTAGCGCTCCGGATGAGCGTCGGCGAAGAGCTCGGTGAAGGTCGAGTTACCGACCTCGCCGTCGAGCGCGACGATCCGGCCGTCCGAGGCGCCGAGCGCGGCCAGCGCCTCCCCGAACGCTTTCCGGGTCGCGACCTGCTCGCCGACCTTCCAGCTCGCCGCGGGCGCTTCCTCGGTCGCGAACCGGTGCGGCTGCGTGTCGCCTGCGGGGGCGCTCGGCCGCACGGTCAGATCGCGCAGGCCGCCGAGCTCGCGGATCGCCGCCTCGGGGTCGGCGAGCGGCTTGCCGTGGAAGCCGTTTCGGTTCTCGACCGCGCTCACGCCCTTGCCCTTGACGGTGCGTGCGACGATCGCGACCGGCTGCCCGTCGCCTGCCAGCGCCTGCTCGTACGCATGGTCGATCTGCTCGAAGTCGTGGCCGTCGATCTCGAGCGCCCGCCAGCCGAACGCCTCCGCCCGGCGCACGTAGGTTGCGGTGTCCCAGCCGTGCATCGTCTCGCCGCGCTGGCCGAGCCGGTTCACGTCGAGGATCGCAATCAGGTTGTCCAGCCC
>JBBRXG010000144.1:0-5344 GCA_038248655.1 Gaiellales bacterium | reverse complement strand
GGAACCCCTGGTTCCCCCACGCACACCCCCTCCTCGCGGGCGGGAGCGGCGGGCTTGCGGGAACGGAGCCGACGAAGGAAAGCGCGCCACCCACGGGATCTCCGACCGCCGACACGAGCCGCGCCCGCACAGGTCGGGCGCGGCGGCGAAAGAACCTCGGGAACGGGATCTTCGAGGCTTTGCCGGCCGTCGCGGGCGGCAGTATGCTCTGGTGGTCATGCATCGTGCGGAGGAGCGGGACCTCTGATCTCCCGCGAGCACACCCGCAAGGCTTCGATCGAGCCCGTCGCGCGCCCGCGCCGACGGGCTTTTTTCGTCCCTCGGAGGAAGGAGCGTCATGCCGAATCACCTCACGCCTGACGAGCTGTCGAAGGAGCTCGGGATCGACCGCGCCGACGTGATCCGCGTCTGCGTGCAAGAGGGCGTCCCGATCTACCAGGGCAAGATCGACAAGAGCCTGTTCCAGGCTCAGCTGCAGGCGATCGGCGCGTCGCCCGCCAAGCGCTAGCCGGACGCCCGACCCTGCCGCAGCTCAAGTCGGCCCGCGACCCGTCCTGGCTACAACTTACCGCCTTCGGCTAAGACCTGCTAAGCCCGAAAAGGTCGGGCGAGGCTCGACTACTTCTTCGCCGCTGCGCTCCGGGGGGCGCGTGCCTTCGCTGCGGGCTTGTCCACCCGGGGCGCCCTGCGCTCTTTCGCCTCGGCGACGCTCTTCTTGAGCGCCTCCATCAGGTCGATCACCGGCGCTTGCGGCTCGGGCTCCGGCTCTGCGAGCGGCTCGCCGGCGAGCTTCGCCTCGAGCAGCTTCCGCAGATCGTGGCGGTACTCGCTGGTCAGCTGCTCCTTCGGCTCGAACTCGCCGACGAGGCTCTCGACGAGCTGCCGGGCGAGGTCGAGCTCCGACTTCTTCACCGACGTCTCTTCGGCCGCCTCCTCGATCTCGGCCTGCGAGTACACGTCCTCGGCGACGTACAGCGTCTCGAGCACGAGGGCCTCGCCCTTCGGCCGGATCAGGCAGAGCTTCTCCTTGCCCGCGAGCACGAATCGGCCGATCGCCCCGACCTGCTCCTCCTTCAGCACGTTCAGGAGCAGTACGTATGGACGGCGGCCCGCCGCCGCGTTCGCCGGGACGAGGAAGTACGTGCGGTCGAAGTAGACGGGATCGACCTCGCCGAGCGGCACGAAGCGCTCGATGTCGATCGACCGGGAGGTGTTCTGGCGCTCGATCGCCTCGAGATCTGCCTCCTCGACGATCACGAACTGGCCCTTCGCAACCTCCCAGCCCTTGACGATCTCGTCGCCTCCGACCTCCCGCTCGTGCACCGGGCACCAGCGCTTGTTCTTGACCGGCGACTTGCACTCGCGGTGCAGTTGCCGAAAGGAGACGTCGGCCGCACGTGCGGACGGCTTGGTTGCAGGCGCGAGTCCGACCGGAATGGTCACGAGGCTGAAGCTGATCGATCCGTTCCAGGTCGTACGCATCGGCTCGTCTCATTCTAGGCCGTGGACCGCTTCCCTTCGCGCTGAGTAAGCTCGCCTGGGATGCCCTCGACGACGCGGACGATCGGCGCGCTCTGGCGGAACGCGGGCGCACGGGCGCCGGCAGGGCCGGCGTACCTCGCCGAGCGGGACGGCAGCTGGGTAGAGGTCTCCCAGGCCGAGGCGGTCGAACGGGTCGACGCGATCGCCAACGGGCTGCTCGACCTCGGCGTACGCAAGGGCGACGCCTTCGCGATCGTCGCCGCCACGAGCCTCGAGTGGTGCCTGTTCGACTTCGCGCTCGGACTGGTCGGCGCGATCGGCGCCCCCGTCTACGCGAACAGCTCACCCCGCGACTGCGCCTACGTGATCGGTCACTCCGAGGCGGTCGGCGTGCTCGTCGAGGACGCCGAGGAGCTGGCGAAGGTCGAGCAGTCGCGGAGCGAGCTGCCCCAGCTGCGACACGTGCTCACCTTCGCCGATCTGCCGGCCCTCGAGGCCCGCGGTCGCGAGTACGCGGCGAACCACCCGACCGCGCTCGACGACGCCGTCGCCGCGGTCGAGGAGGAGGACATCTTCACGTACATCTACACCTCGGGCACGACCGGACCGCCCAAGGGGTGCATGATCCGCCACCGCAACTACTTCGAGATGGCGGCCTCCGTCGACCGGCTGCCGACGAGGTTCCTCGCGCCCACGGACACGTTTCTCCTCTACCTCCCGCTCGCCCACAACTACGGGCGCCTGATCCACCTACAGGCGAGGTACGTCGGCTACACGCTCGCCTTCTGCCGCGATCCGCTGCAGGTCGGAGACGCGCTCGCCGCCGTGCGGCCGACCGTCTTCCCGAGCGTCCCGCGCGTGTACGAGAAGGTGCATGCGGCGATCGTCGCGAGAATGGACGAAGCAAAAGGCCTGGAGCGGGCGATCGGCCGGTGGGCGCTCCGGATCGGCCGGCGCGTCAGCGCACTCCGCCAGGCCGGGAGGCCCGTGCCGCCGTGGCTCGGGCTCCGCCACCGGGTCGCGGACCGGCTCGTCTATTCGAAGGTGAAGGAGCGGCTCGGCGGTCGGCTTCGGGTCGCGAACTCCGGCGGAGCGCCGCTCTCCCGGGAGATCATCGAGTTCTTCCATGCGTTCGACATCCTCATCCTCGAGGGGTACGGGCTGACCGAATGCACGACCGCCTGCTCGGTCAACCGCCCCGACGGCTTCAAGTTCGGGACGGTCGGCCCACCGCTCCCGGGCTTCGAGGTCGAGCTGGCCGGGGACGGCGAGCTCCTCATCCGCAGTGAAACGGTCTTCGCCGGCTACCTCAAGGACGAGGAGGCGACGCGTGAGGTGCTGGGGGAGGACGGGTGGCTGCGGAGCGGTGACATCGCCCAGATCGACGAGGACGGGTTCATCACAATCACCGACCGCAAGAAAGACATCATCGTCACCGCCGGGGGCAAGAACGTCGCGCCGCAGAACCTCGAGAACGAGCTGAAGGCGTCGAAGTACGTCTCTCAGGCGCTCGTGATCGGCGACCGCCGACCCTTCGTCGCCGCGCTGATCACCCTCGACGAGGCAGAGCTCGCCAAGTGGCGGCAGCCCGGAGGCGGGGACGCAGAGGATCTGATCCAGGGCGTCGTCGACGACGTCAACCGCGAGCGCTCACGCTTCGAGCAGATCAAGCGCTTCGCGATCCTTCCCCGCGACTTCTCGGCCGAGCAGGGGGAGGTCACGCCGACGATGAAGCTGAAACGCAGCGTCGTGCAGGAGCACTTCGCGGACGAGATCGAAAGCCTGTACGGCTAGAGGCGGCGGGCGCCGACGAACGTCGCCGCGTACCAGCTGTCACTGAGGCTGGAGATCTTGACCACGTCGCCCGTGTGCGGCGCGTGGATGAACTGCCCGTTGCCGATGTAGATGCCGACGTGACCGAGTCCGTCGAAGAACACGAGGTCGCCCGGCTCGAGTTGATCGCGCGACACGGGTGTCCCGTAGTTGAACTGGCTCGCCGCGTGGTGCGGAAGCGGCACGCCGAGCTGCGAATAGACGTACTCCACGAAACCGGAGCAGTCGAACCCGGACGGAGACGAGCCTCCCCAGACGTACGGGACGCCGAGGTACTGGATCGCGATCCCCACTGCCCCGCCGAACTGGGAAGGCGGCGCGACCGAGATCCCCTCCGGCGACACCGCCGAGGCGCCGACCGCGTCGGTCGCCTGCGCCTGCTCCACCGCCGCGTGCTGGGCGGCGAGCTGTGCGCGCAGGCGGTTCTCGGCCTCGATCCGGAGCTGCTCCTGGCGGCGGGCCTCCTCCGCCTGGAGCTGGGCGATCTCGCCCTTGATCGACCCGAGCAGCCGCTGCCGCTCGCCCAGTCCCGCCTCGACCTCCTGTTTGGCGGCCGAGCGCTCGGCGACGACCTGCTGCTGGCGGACGTGCGCCTTCTGCAACTCGACGGCGCGGACGGCGACCGCGTGCTTGAAGCGCTCGATCTCGCCGAGCACCTGCGAATCCTGCGAGGAGACGCTGTTCACCGTCTCGATCCTGTTCAAGAAGTCGTTCAGGCTGCGCGAGCCGAGCAGGACGGCAAGCGTCGAGTCCTCCTGGCCCGACGTGTAGATCGCCCGCACCCTGAGCCCCAGGCGGCGCTGCGCGACCTTCAGGTTGCGCCTGGCGATCGAATAGTGCCTCGTGTTGAGCGCGCGCTCGCGTTCGATCGCGGCCAGCTCGTCGCTTGCCCCGTTGTAGGCCTCGATCGCCTTCTCCAGCTGGACGTCGAGCGAGTGGATCTCGTCGAGGACCCGCTGGGCCTCGGCGCGCTTCGCGGCGATCTGCGGGGGCTCGGCGGTCGCCGACGCAGCAGCGAGGAGAGTCGCCGCGACTACGAGGGCTACGACCGTCGCCTGACGCTTGAGGGCGTGCGGGTATGCGCCCGACACCACTCTCGACAGGCGCACCGGGAGGGGCCGGCACGTCACAGGTCAGTGACCCTAGCAGCGCCCGCGGACGCAGGCAACCGAGAAGAAGCCGCATTCGGGCCGAAAACGTCGCAAAACCTGCGCGTACCACGGCCGCCCGGCGCATCGTGTGTGGTACCGTCGGGCGGCCGTGCGGGGGCGAAATCATCGTCTCACACGCCATGTTCTCGCCCCGGTGGTGGGATTCCTGTTCGCTCTGGGGATCCCGGCGACCGGGCCGGCGCAGGCGCCCGGCGCCGGCGCGCTGAAAGAGAAGAGCGCCGCGCTGGCCGAGCGATCACGCCAGGCCGTTGTCGAGCTCTACGCGCTCGAGAGCAGGTTGCAGCAGGCGCGCAGCGGTCTCGAGCGGCTGGATGCGCGTGCGAGCAGGCTGGCGCAACAGGAGGAGTCGGCCCGTGAGCGCTTCCGGGCGGCGCAGCGGACGATGGCGATCGCCCAGTTCCGCCTGGGCCGCCAGCTGCGGATTCTGTATGAGCAGGACGAGCCCGATCCGATCGCGATCGTGCTCGGAGCAAGCTCACTCGACGAGGCGATCGAGGGCCTCGAAAGCCTGAGCCGCACCGCACGCTCGACCGAGTCGGTGATCGACCAGGCACGCTCCGCGCGCACGCTCATCCGCCGGGCGCAGAAGGAGCTGGCCGCGCAGGCCTCCCGAACGCAGGCGGCCCGGGCGGCGCTCGCCGTCACAGCCGCCGACCTCGAGCAGGCGTGGAACGAGCGGACCGCCTACGTCGCGAGGCTCCGCGAGGAGGAGCGGCTGACCGCGTCGCAGGTCGGACGGCTCGAGCGACGCGCCGAGGACGCCCGGCAGCGCGCCGAGCAGGTCGCACAACAGGCGGCAGCAGCCCGGCCCGCGGGGCCGGCGCCGGCGCCGGCCCCGGCATCGGCAGCCCCCACTG
>JBBRXG010000143.1:0-5826 GCA_038248655.1 Gaiellales bacterium | reverse complement strand
GGAAGGTCGAGCCGGCCTCCCTCGGCGGCGTCCCCTCCGGGCGGCCGCTGATCGCGCTCTCACGCCGCCCGGCCGCGGTGACGATCTACGTCGCGCTGCCGCCGCCCGGGAAGCACGCGAACACGAAGCGCTACCCGATCGCGATCGTCGGCGACGGATACCGTGGCATCCTCACCTCCTCCTCGACCCGCATCCGAGGCCTGGTCTCGATCGCCGATGTCGCTCCGTCCGCGCAGGCGCTTGCGGCGGGAAAGCGTCCGGTGATCAGCTCTCGAGCCGATGACCAGGCGGCCGAGCATCTGGAGACGCTCGACGACCGGATGACCGACGCCCACGACGCCCGGCTCTGGGCGACCTTGATCCTCGTCGGCTCGGTGCTCGGCGGCGCTCTCCTCGCCTTCGGATTCCGCTCGCCGTACCTCGGGCGGGCCGGCGTGCTCGCCGCGCCTGCCGTCCTCGCCGCCTCGTTGACGCTGTCGGCGATCGGGGTCTCGAGGACGGCGGCGGTGGTCGGGCTGCTGGCCGCCCTGACCGTTGCCGCCAGCCTCGCCGTCGCCTGCGTGCAGCGCGCGTTGCCGTACGCGCTTGTCGCCTTCGTCGGCGGCTATCTCGTCGTCTTCGCGTTCTGGCCGGAAGTGAACTCGCTGGCCGCGATCGGCGCGCGGCCCGACGGCGGCGGGCGCTTCTACGGCGCGGGCAACCTGACCGATACCGTCCTACTGACCGTCTCGCTGGCGGCGGCCGCGCTGCTCGGCCGCAGGGCGATCCTGCCGGTGCTGGCACTCGCCGTGCTGACGATCGGCTGGAGCCGGACGGGCGCCGACGGCGGCGGAATCGTCGTCTTGCTCGCGGCGTTCGGCGTGCTCGCCGCCCGGATGTACGGCGTGAGGCCGACCCCGGGGCGCATCGCCGCGGCAACCGTCGCGATCGTCGCCGCCGTCGCCGCGATCGTCGGCCTCGACGCGGCGACCGGCGGATCGAGCCACGTCACGCGCGCATTCCGGACCGGCCCGGTGTCGCTTGCAGGCGAGCTCGGCCACCGCGTGCACATCTCGGCCGCGAGCATCGGCTCCGACCGCACTGAGGCGGCGGTCTTTGCCGTCTCGATCGTCGCGCTCGTCGTCCTCGGCTCGCGCCGGCCGCGCTTTCCCGCCGGTGACGCGCTGCTCGCCGGCCTCGCCGTCTCGCTGCTCATCAACGACAGCCCAGGCGACGTCGCCTCCGCCGGCGCGCTCTCCTATGCGGTGTTATGGGCCTACGAGCGGGTACGTGAACCGGCGCGTGAGCGGCCCCGTGGAGATAGCGTCGCGGTCGATGCGACGGGCGTCACCTCTCGCGCGTGAGGCAGGCTGCTCGGCAGGTGTCGCTGCGGCGTTCGCAGCCGCCCTCGCCTGGGCAGGACCGCCGGGCACCGATCTCGCCGCCCACGTCTACCAGCGCGCGGTCTTCCTCGACCACGGCTTCACCCTCTGGAACAACTTCTGGTACGCAGGCCGCTACAGCTTCGTCACCTACAGCCTGCTCTACTACCCGCTCGCCGCCGCGCTCGGGATCCGGCTGCTCGCGGTCGCGACCGTCGCGACCGCGACGCTCGCCTTCGCCGTGCTCGTCTGGAAGGAGTGGGGTCCGCGGGCCCGGTGGTCGAGCCGCACCTTCGCCGTGGTCTGGGCGGGGATCGTGCTCTCGGCCGCGTTCCCGTTCGCGCTCGGGGCGGCGCTCGCGCTGCTCGGGCTCTGGGCGCTCCAGGCTCGCCGCCCCTGGCGGTTCGCGGGCCTTGCCGCGCTGACCGCGGCCGCCAGCCCGGTCGCGTTCCTGCTCCTCGCGGTCGTGGTCGTCGGACTGGCGATCGAGCGCCGCACCGAACGGTGGCTCCAGCTTGCCGCCGGGGCGGGGCTCGCCGCGGTCGCAGCCGTCGAGGGGTTGCTCTGGCGGGTCTTCCCGGGCGGGGGCAGCTACCCCTTCTCGGCTGCGGAGCTGGCCGCCGCGTGCGCCTTCTGCGTCCTGTGCACGCTCTTCTCCTGGCGCGTCGAACGCGCGCGGGCGCTGCGGTTCGTCTTCCCCGTCTACGGCGTCGCCTGCCTGGTCTTCTTCTTCGTCTCCTCCGCGGTCGGGGAGAACATCGCCCGCCTTCGCTACGCCGCGATCCCGCTGGCCGTGCTCGTCCTCTCGCTGCGTGAGTGGCGGCCCCGGCTCCCGGCGCTCGTCGTGTTCGCGCTCGCCATCTCGTGGAACGTCACCCCGCTCGCGCTGAGCTACACGCGCGCGGCCGGCGATCCGGCGGCGAGCGCCGCGTACTGGCAGCCGGCGGTCTCGTACCTGCGTCGGCACCTGACGCCCTCGTACCGGGTCGAGGCGGTCGACACAGCCGGCCACTGGGCGGCGCTGTACCTGCCCCGCGCCGGGATCCCGCTCGCCCGCGGCTGGTTTCGCCAGGACGACTTCCCCCAGAACGAGGTGCTCTACGACGATCTCGGGCCACAGGCTTACCTGGGCTGGCTGCGCGGGCTCGGCGTCCGATACGTCGTGCTGACGAAGGCGGCGCCCGACTACAGCGCGAGAGCCGAGGCGCAGATCGTCGGCGGCGAGCGCTCCCCGCTCCGGCCGGTGTTCCGCTCGGCCGAGCTCACGGTCTACGAGGTGCCCCGACCGTCGCCGATCGTCACCGGCCCCGGGGTCGCGCGCGTGCTGTCGCTGGACGAGTCGCACGTCGATGCGACGGTCACCCGCCCGGGCACGTACCGGGTGGCGGTCCGCGCGTCACGCTACTGGCGGCCGTCTGCCGGGTGCGCGGTGCGCGGCTCCGACGGAATGATCCGGCTCGTCCTCCCCCGGGCCGGCCGCGTCCGGCTGACGTTCGCTCCCGACCCGGGCAGGGCGCTCGCGGCGCTTGCAGGGCGTGCGGCGCGGTCCTGTGCCGGTTAGTACACTCGCCACGGTGCGCCGCCGAGCTCTGATCCTCCTCGCCTGCGGGCTGCTCCTCGCCGGCTGCTCCGGCGGGAAGACGGTCTCCCCCGCGCCGCAGACGGTTGTCGGCACCGTGCCGACGACCCCCGCGGTCAAGGGTGACCCGACGGCCGGCAAGCAGGTCTTCGAGACGGGCGGGTGCAAGAGCTGCCACACGCTCGCCGATGCGGGCGCGAGCGGCAAGGTCGGGCCGAACCTCGACCAGGCGAAGCCGCCGCTCGACCTCGTGGTCGACCGGGTCACGAACGGCAAGGGCGTGATGCCGTCCTTCAGCGGCCAGCTGTCCGAGAAGCAGATCGCGGACGTCGCCGCGTACGTGGTTCAGGCGACAAAGGGCTGAACCTCCCCGCCGACTTCCCTGCCGGCGTCGACGCGTTCGCGACCGACCTAGACCGCACGCTGATCGGCGAGGATGCCGTCCTTCGGCCCCGCACTCGGAGAGCGATCGCCGCCACCCGGGCGGCCGGCATCCACGTGGTCGTGGTCACCGGGCGGATGTTCCGGTCGGTGCGTCCGTACGCCGAGGCCGCCGGAATCGACGAGCCGGTCGTCTGCTACCAGGGCGCGGTCGTCGCCGACCCGGTCAGCGGCCGATGGCTCCTGCACGAGCCGATCGCGCTCGAGCTCGCGCGCGAGGCGATCGCCGCCGTCGAGGCGGAGGGCTTCCCGCTCAACTGCTACGTCGACGACGAGCTGTACGTGGCCGAGCACACGCCGGCCTCGGAGGCGTACGCGTCCTTCCAGAACCTGGAGGTGCACGCCGTCGGCGAGCTCCTCGCCTGGCTCACGCGGCAGCCGACCAAGCTCGTCGCGGTCGGAGACCCGGCCGAGCTCGACGGCCTCGAGCAGCGTGTGCAGGCCAGGTTGGGCCGGCGGATGTACATCTCGAAGTCGCTGCCGTACTTCCTCGAGTTCGCGAGCCCGGAGGTGACGAAGGCGAGCGGCCTCGCGTTCCTGGCCGAGCAGCTCGGGTTCTCCCGGGAGCGAACGGTCGCCTTCGGTGACGGCGAGAACGACGTCGAGCTCCTCGACTGGGCCGGCTACGGGGTCGCGGTCGCAAACGCGCATGACCGGGTGCTGGCCGTCGCCGACCTCGTCTGCCCGCCCGTGCAGGAGGAGGGCGTCGCCCAGGTGCTCGAGGCGTACCTGGCTCGATAGGGCAGCTTGCGGGCGCGGTCACGGATCCGCATCATCGGGAAGTGTGGTGGCAGAGGTACGAGCAGCGGAGAAATGACGACCTCGTCACGCTCATGACCTGGGTCATGCAGCTCGACGCTAAGCTGGATGAGATTCTCGACCGTCCGGAGTACGACGATGGCGAAGGAGCGGATACCGCCTGAGCAGTGGGCCAAGTGGGCCGAGGCCCGTCGGCAGCTCGCGGCAGATCTCGAACGCCGGCAAGCGCAGCAGCACGAATGGGAAGAGCGTCGCCGCAAGCGTCTGCGCCTGCTCTCCTTTGGCCTCCTCGGTCGGTAAGACCGCTCTCTAGACTCCGTCGCGTGATCGACCTCAAGGCGGCGCGTACCGATCCCGGCGGTTTCCGCGCGGCGCTGGCGCGCAAGGGGGCGGCGGAGGCGTTCGACGCGCTGCTCGCGGCCGACGAGCGCTGGCGCTCGCTGGTTCCGCGCGCTGACGAGCTCCGCAGTCGGCTGAAGCTGAAGGGGAAGCCGACGCCGGAGCAGCTCGAGGAGCTGAACCCGATCAAGGACGAGCTGCGCGGCGTCGAGGCGGAGCTTGCGGCTGCGGAGGCCGAGCGCGATCGGCTGCTCGAGCAGATTCCGAACTCGCCCGACCGGTCGGCCCCGGACGGCGAGTCGGAGGACGACGCCGTGGAGCTCCGCCGCTGGGGGGAGCCGACGCCGGATGGCCCGGAGCACACCGGGGTCGGCCGGTTCGACATGGAGCGCGCCGCCCGGCTCTCCGGCTCGCGGTTCGGCTACCTGATCGGGGACACGGCGCTGCTCGCGCTCGCGCTCTACCGCTTCGCCGTCAACCGCGCAGTCGAGCACGGCCACGTACCGATGATCCCGCCGGTGCTTGCCCGCGAAGAGGCGATGTACGGAACCGGCTTCTTCCCGACCGAGCGCTCGAACATCTACGCGCTCGAGTCCGACGACCTCTACCTCACCGGTACGTCCGAGGTCGCGCTCGCGGGCCTGCACATGGGCGAGATCGTCGACGGGCTACCGCTCCGCTACTCCGCCTTCTCGACCTGCTTCCGGCGCGAGGCCGGGGCGGCCGGGAAGGACACGCGCGGGATGTTCCGGGTTCACCAGTTCAACAAGGTCGAGCTGTTCGTCTTCTGCGAGCCGGCCTCCTCGCCGGAGGAGCACGATCGGCTGCTCGCAATCGAGGAGGAGCTCGTCCGTGAGCTCGGCCTGCCGTACCGCGTCGTCAACGTCGCCGCGGGCGATCTGGGCGCGTCGGCTGCGAAGAAGTACGACGTCGAGGCCTGGTTCCCGCACCAGCAGCGGTACCGCGAGATTACGTCGACCTCGAATACGACCGACTTCCAGGCCCGCCGGCTCGGCGTCCGCTACCGGCCGCACGGGCAGAAGAGCACGGAGTTCGTCCACACGCTGAACGGGACAGCGGTCACGGATCGGTGGGTGCTCGCCATCCTGGAGAACTTCCGCGGCGACGTGCCCGACGTGCTCGAGCCGTACGGCGCGCCCGGGCGGGTCTCCAAGTAACACTGTGTTACGAGGGTTGGCTACCCTCGCCGCGGCGGGATGCCGGAGCGGTCGAACGGGGCGGTCTTGAAAACCGTTGGGCGTGCAAGCGCCTCCTGGGTTCGAATCCCAGTCCCGCCGCCTGTTTCGGGGATCGAAGACGTGCTCTACGGAGCGGACCGGACGGCGG
>JBBRXG010000142.1:0-5838 GCA_038248655.1 Gaiellales bacterium | reverse complement strand
GGATCGCCTGCCACGCTCCCAAGCGGAGCGGACAGGCCGGAGGGACCGCCGTCCTACGAAGTTCTACGAGCTACGGGACAACCTCACCACCGTCGGCGTGCTGGTCACGCCGCCTCGGCTTCGTCGGCCGGCTGGGTCGAAAGCTTCTCGGCGGCCCGAAACTCGACGTCTTCGCTCGTCAGCGTCATGAAGGCCTCCTCGAGGGTCGCTTGCTGCGGCGTGAGCTCGTGGAGGACGATTTTGTGGGCGGCCGCCGCCTCGCCGATCTGCTCGGCCGTCAGCCCGGAGATCTCGAGCAGTCCGGGCTCCGTGCTCGTGACGATCACGCCGTCGCCGGCCACGGCGTCACGCAGGCGGGTCGCATCGGGCGAGCGAACTCGCACGAGCTTGCTCGATGCGCGGAGTACGAAGTCCTCGACACTCGTGTCGGCGATCAGGCGACCCCGACCAATCACGATCAGGTGGTCGGCGGCCAGCGCCATCTCACTCATCAGATGGGAGGAGACGAAGACCGTGCGCCCCTCGGCCGCGAGGCTCTTCAGGAGGTTGCGCATCCACTGGATACCCTCGGGGTCGAGCCCGTTCGCGGGCTCGTCGAGCAGCAAGGTCGACGGGTCGCCGAGCAGCGCGGTCGCGATCCCGAGACGCTGGCCCATGCCAAGCGAGAACTTGCCTGCGCGTGCTCGTGAGACCTCGTGGAGACCGACGAGGTCGATGAGGTCATCGACACGCCGCCTCGAAATGCCATGCGTCTGCGCCAGTGCGAGCAGGTGGTTGTACGCGGAGCGCCCTGTATGCACGGAACGTGCTTCGAGCAGCGCGCCCACCTCGTGCATGGGCGAGCGATGCTCTCGATAGTGCTTGCCGTTCACGGTCACGTCGCCCTCGGTCGGCGCGTCGAGGCCGAGAATCAACCGCATCGTCGTCGACTTGCCCGAACCGTTCGGACCGAGAAACCCGGTGACGACGCCGGGTCGAACCGTGAAAGCGAGGCCGTCCACGGCGCTTTTCCCCATAGTCCTTCGTGAGACCCCGGGCCTCGATCACAGCTACAAGCTAGCCACCGACGGCACCCACCGGAAGCGTGGGCGCCCACGCTTAACGCAAACGAAATCACCTGCATAGCGCTGGCGTCGACCGGCTACGGTTTGGCCCAGGTGTGCTCCATCGTGCGGTGCCCGCATTACCGCACATTGAACTCGGTGAGTCGGCTCAGGAGAAGGGTTAGCGCCGCCGGGGAACCCGCACGTACAACCCGCATTCTGCTGACGGCGATCCGCTCGTCGGCCGCCAGCTGAGAGTTCCGCGGCCTATGCCCCGTGTCGTGAACTGCGGGAAGTGCGACAGGCGGACGAAGCCGAGATTGCTTCCGTTGCGTGGCGTTGACGTCGCCGGCGCGCCCCGTCTCCTCCTGCACCCTCCCGACGAGTTCGGACGCGCGGTCGGCGACCTTCGCGGTCGATGGCTTAGCTCGAGGAGACAGGGCTCGAGGTGACGCCGACCAGCCGGAGGAGGGTTCGTAACATGGAGTGAAGCGGCGAAGGGATGCTCAGCGATGGAGGACAAGCTCCGCGGCCGACACACCTACGATGGTCGCGTAGACGACTGTCTGGCCGAGCAAGGCGAACTCAATTGGTTCGATGACCCGCGCCGCGACGAAGCGGCGGCAGCGGGACGCTCCGAGGCGGCGGCGCGCCCGGAGAGCGGCTACCGGGGCGGCAACCGGCCCAGCTCCAGGCCACGGGGCAGCCAGCCTGGAGAGGGACTGGTCGCCGGCCGGCTCGGCGACGATCGCGTGGCGCCGTCGGGTCCTCGCCCTGGTGACGGTCGGCCTCGTCGTCATCACGGCGATCGCGGTGGCGATCGCCACCTCCGGGAGCCCGAAGGGCGGCCCGGCCGCCGTCGGAACCACGCCGCCGACGGCATCGACGCCGGAGCCTACGACCCCGCGAGGGACGAGCGAGACGCCGGTGCAGACGCAGCCGACCTCGCCGTCAAGCGCCCTGAGGGTGACGATTCCGGCCAGCGGCAAGCTCAGCATCGGGGACAGCGGGCCTGCCGTGGTCACGCTCCAGAAGGTGCTGGCCGCCCTCAGCCTCAAGGTTGGCAAGCCGGACGGCAACTTCGGGCCCGCGACGCAGGCGACGGTGATCGCGTTCCAGACAGCCCACGGTCTCAACCCGGACGGGATCGTCGGCGCCACCACGGCGCAGAAGCTGAATGATGCACTCGCAAGCTCTGGGGCACGCGGCTAGCGTCCTCGAGCAGATGTCGATGGCACAGGACGGTTCTCGCAGTCTTCGGCAATAGGCGACACTCGGGCAACGCGTGACGGAAGGCGTGCGAGCTTCCAGACCCATTCGAGCGAGTCGGGATCCGGGTAGACGACCGCGCGCTGTCAGCGAGGGCTGCCGAGCAGGCGCTCGTAGACGGCGGCGAGCCGCGGCGCGATCAGCTTCCAGTCGTATCGCTCCTCGGCGAGCGCGCGCGCCCGGGCCGCGAGCTGCCGCCGCCGTGGTTCGTCCTCGAGCAGGCGGACGAGCTCACCGGCGAGCGCGTCCGGGTCGCCGGGAGGGACGAGCAGCGCGCTCCCGCCGGCGGCGACCTCGCGGTACCCGTCGATGTCGGAGGCGACGACCGGCGTCGCGCGGGCGAATGCGCGTGTAAGCACCATGCCGAAGCTCTCCGAGGCGAGCGAGGGGGCGATAAGCGCCTTCGCGCGGTCGAGCTCGGCCGTGAGCTCGCGCTCCGGGAGGACGCCGAGCAGCTCGACTCCTCGGTCGGGCAGGCGGCGGCGGCTGAGCAGGAGCCGGACGGCGAGCGGGTCGGCGCCGATCACGCGCAGGCGCGCGCCCGTGCGCTCGTGCACGTACGGCCACGCGCGCAGGAGCACCTCCAGCCCCTTGCGCGGCTCCTGGCGGCCGATGAAGACGACGCGGTTGAGGCGCCCGCTCGGGTCGGCCGCAGAGGGAAGGGGCACGCCGTTCGGGATCAGCTCGTACTGGCCGTGCAGGTACGCCTGCGCCGTCCGCCGCGCCTGCTCGGAGACCGCGATCCGGTGGTCGATCCGGTCGAGCAGCGGGCCCCAGAGGGCCCGTGCGGGCCCGCGCCAGGACGAGTGGCCGGCGGCGTGGAACGTCGCCACTACGGGGCCGTTGGAGAAGGCGAGCGCCGCGACGCCGAGCGCTGGCGTCATCGGCTCGTGCACGTGGACGAGGTCGAAGCGCTCGCGGCGGAGCGCCCGCCGGAGCCGCAGGACGGCGTTCGGGCCGATGACGATGTTGGCGAGCGAGCCGTTGGCCGCGACGATCACCGAGCGGCCGAGCGGGATCACGTCCGGCGGGGGAGGCTCGTGCCTGCCGCTGCGCGGGTGGAGCACGCGGCTGAAGGCGCCGGGCGGGTCGTGGCCGATCAGCGTCAGCGTCTCGATGCCCAGCGCCTGCAGGGCGCTGGCCTGGTACTCGGCGTGCTCGACGACCCCACCCCAGAACGACCAGGAGTAGGGGACAACGATGCCGACCTTCATTCCTCGAGCAGGACGATCGAGCGCAGCCGCAGCTGCAGCAGTCGCATCGCCTCGGCGTAGAAGCCCGCCGGTTCGATTCCGTAGCCGGCGGTGACGAGCGCGCCCATACCCTCGGCGTTGGCGGTTGCGAGCAGCGTCGCGGCCACTTGCGCGAACTCCTCCACCACCTCGCCGATCACGGCTCGCGCGCGCTCCGGGTCGGCCTCCATGCGCCGGCGGGCGTAGGAGACGCCGATGCCGATGTGGCGCACCTCGTCGCGGGCGACCAGCCGCTGCCCCTCGGCGAGGCCGGGGAAGGAGTACCGCTCGTACTGGCCCGCAGCGAGGTTCTGCGCCGTCCGCGCCACCACCCCCTCGCCGAGCAGGTGGTAGACGGCAACCGAGGCGAGGAAGGTGTCCTCGTCACGGCGCTCGTCGAGCAGGCGGACCCGCTCGTCGAGCTCGGTGTAGAGCGTCTCGGCCACCGGGTCGATGTTGCGGTCGGCGAGCTCACGCACGGCCTCGATCCCGCCCTCGACCCCGAACACCTCCTCGTAGATGCGCAGCACGGCCTGGAGATGCCGGTGCTCGTCGGCGACCTGGGTGGCGAGCAGAAGCTGCACGTCGTAGTCGGGCGCCGCCATCAGGAAGGGCGCGAGCAGGCGGGCGACCTGGAACTCGGCGTGGAAGCGGTGCGCGAAGATCCACACCATCCCCGCCTGCGCCTCCTCCTCGAGCGCCATGAAGCTCGCCCGGTCGGTCTCGAGGTCTAGCGCGAGCGGCGACCACTGCGTCCGCTCCCAGTTCGCGTAGAGAGCCTTGAAAGGGCTCCCCCGCTCCTCTAGCGCCCGCTCCTCGGCCTCCTCGGCCGCCAGCTTCCGCCCGTCGATCGCCATCGCTCTCCTTCCGGGCCGGTCGAGATCGCGAAACCGTTGCGCATCGTCGCACAGAAGCGCACCGCTTCCGGGCGGGCCGTCTAGACTCGGAGGCGATCTCGAGGCAGCTCGTCCTCCTCACGGTCGGCCTGGGCGCCCTGCCCGCCGCGATCGGCGTCGGAGGCGCGCTCGGGCTCGGGCCCCGCCCCGAAAACACATCGACCGATCACCGAACTGCAGAGCTCAAGTCAAGGACCGTCCGACAATGGGAGCCGGTAGACGATGCGGCCGCGTGTCAGGTCACAGGCGGAGAGCTCGACGCGGACGCGACCGCCGGAGCGATGCTGATTCGGTAGCGGCGCATCCTGCCAGCCATGGAAGCAAGCGTCTCGTGACCGTTGTCGAGCATGACCCGAGCGTGCCGCCTAGCGACGGAGCAGGATGCCGCGGAGATGTCGCGGCGAGGCTTCCGCGGCGGCACCTGCACCGGCGTCTTGATTGGCGGCACGGTGCAGAAGCAGAGGAGTACGGTGATCAGGCACGGTCGCCAATCGAATCGCCGGGCGCTCCTGTCCAATAGCCCGCGGGTGGCAGGGACGGCTGCGCTTGCCTGGGCGAGGACGAGGCCGACGTTACCCTGGTCTTGTGCAGTCTGGGTCTGGGACTAGGAATGGGTCGAGCGATCCGCGCCGTTCAAGCTACGGGCGCGGGTACTGGCTTCGCCGCTGCGAGGGCTTCCTCGTGGAGACACCGACCAGACGGATCGGTCGGGTTTCGGGTATCCGGTACGGCGAGCGCTCGAACGAGCCGGAGGTGCTCGAGGTGCGGGCAGGCTTGTTCGGCAGGACGCTGCTGCTGATCAGCGTCGACGAGGTCGCCGAGATCGCCGCCGAGGAGCGGCGGATCGTCCTGAACGATCCGCCGCGGCTGCTCTCCGGATAACAACGTAGAGTCAGATTTCACCGCTTCGAATGGGGAAGGTGATCGGTTGGCACGCAAGAGCATTTTCGTTTCCGATCTCTCCAGCAAAGAGATCTCGGAAGGGCAAGGGCGCTCAGTGACAATTGGGTTCAACGATGCCGTACAGGGAGCATCGTTCTCGACGTCACCGACGAGGAAGGCTAAGGGGCTGGGCCGGAAAGGAAGGCGGCAGGCTCGACGTGGTCGCCGGCCAAAGGCCGCCCAGAGCAACTGAACCTGGCCGCGGAAAGTGAACCTGGCCGCGGAAAGCCAAACCCTTGAAAGGGGGAAACGATGGCGGCGAAGAAGGGCAAGAAGGCCGGAACCGAGAAGGCGGCGACCTCGGGCAAGCCGAAGCCGAAGAAAAAGACCTCGCGCGGGAAGTGATTGTCTACACGTTGTGACCGGCCATGGTCGGCAGGGGACACCCTCGACCGGTGCTGGCGGGACGGTCACCGCTCGCGTAACAGCTCACACGTGAAGGGGACTGTCGCACTT
>JBBRXG010000141.1:0-6149 GCA_038248655.1 Gaiellales bacterium | reverse complement strand
CGCGTCGCCTCCAGCTGGGTGGTCGACCAGAACCTCCAGTCGATCCTTCCGAACCCGCCGAAGATGACGAGCGGCGAGGTCATCGCGCACAAGCTGACGAACGGAGCCGTCCAGGCGTAACAGCCCGGACGCAGTTCGAGGACGCAGAAGGCCCGCAGCGCGGGCCTTCTGCTTTTCTCCGCGATCCTGCCCTTCCTACTGCACGGCGCCTCCCTCGCTTTCCCAGTCGTGGAGTGCTTCGCTCTCCGCAGATCGGTCCCGCTTCTCCGCCGGAAAACCGTTTCTGTACGCCTCGTACGTCTTCAGCCCTTGCAGGTCGTGACGGCCGCGTCCCGGGAAGAAGCGGGCGGAGAACGCCTGTCAGTCCAGACACGCGCTGATAGGTGGGCCTTCACCGTAGTGATCGGCACCAGCGACAACGCCTCTCGCGAGGCTGCGCCGGGTCACTACCCGGATGGCGAGCGGTTCATGGGGACGAGCGTGAAGATCATCGACCTGCACTACGGCCATCTCATGCGCGACTCCGAGGACAGCGTGCGTGCGAAGCTCGACGCCTACGCTGCGAAGGGAAGCTCGCGTTCGGGCGACGACGCGACCGGCATGACAGGCCGGTCATGGCGCTTGCGGGCTGAGCGGGGATGGGCGGGATTTACCGGTGAGCAGGGCTTTCCGACCCTGGCGTTGCGGGGATTGACGGGAGCTGGCGGGAGCTTCCGGCGCGCTCGTGCGGGATGAGCGCGGGATGGCCCGTTGTCGTTGCTGCTGTGAACGAGACAACCTTCTGGCGGGTGTGCGCGTGGGATGCGGTCGTCGCAGGCGCCGGTGTCGCAGTCCGCGACGGCCATGGGAACGATCTCGTGGCCGAACTCGTCGGTTGGTACGAGCTTGTCGCTGCCTGAGGCTCGAGTATCCGCCGCGACCGGATCAGTCGGCGGAACCGGCAGGTACGACCCACTCGCAGGATTGGCCCGTCACCGCCGCGATGCGATCGAAGTCGGCATCGTAGTGAAGCACGGTTAGGGCTCGCGCTTCGGCCGCGGCGGCGATGAGGAGATCCGGCACCTTGCGGCCGCGCTGGTGCTTGGCGGCCAGCAGCCGCTGCACCTGTCGCGCTCTGCGCAGGTGATCGCTGGTCGTCTCGACCAGTTCGAGGACCTGCAGTGCCGCCATCAGGCGGTCCCATTCGGCGGCGCTTCGGGCCGAGTAGCCGATCTCGAGATCGCTGATGCCGGCGCGTGCGAGCTCGCCGCGGGTCGCCGCCGGCTCCACCGCGGCTCGGATCTGCGGCCGGCCCAGTCGGGTGAGCACGCTGGTATCGACGAGGTGGGTCAGCGCCATGCGTCCTCGCGAGCGGCGAGTTCGGCGCGCGCGAGCGCATCCAGCGACCTCTTCACCCTCCGCTCGTCGCTGCCGGCGGCTCGCCGCAAGGCACGGTTGACCGTCTCCTTGATCGTCTCGGTTCCGAGCCGGGCGCGGGCGGCGCGCAGGGCCTCCTCGTCGATGTCGACCAAGTGCTTACCCATCCCAGCAAGTATATACCAGCGACTCAGGATATATCTCAGTAACCGTCCCACCTTGTCGTACTGCGGACGGGCTGCCAGCTCGAGGATCACTCCTCAGGGATTACGCCGTGTGCGCGAGTCGCGAAGTCCACATGCGACCTCGCGGACGGCCGGGTAGCCGGCGCGTCGATGCGGATGTCACGAGAGGTGGGTCTCGGTCCACGCTCGAAGACGGTCGAGCAGTTCTCGCATCGCCGCGCGGTCGAGGAGCTCCTCGTCGAGCGGCGCTCCGTAGCGGAGCTGGACGCCGAACGGGTAGAGCTCGACGATGCCGTGCAGGTCCGAGGGTGGAGCGAGCCGGCGGTCGTCGAGCAGATCGAGCAGGAAGCGGATCGAGTGCGCACGGGGGAAGTCGATCCCGTGTGCGGCGAGAACGGCCTCGAGCAGCTTCTCAGCGGCTTGCTGTCCGTGGAAGCCGACGATCTCGTCGGGAACCTCGTCGAGCGCCTCCATGGCGCGTACGGCGGCGAGGTCGGCGTCGGCGCGCCGGAGGAAGGTACGGGCGCGCTCGCCCTCGCCCTCAGGTCGATTCATAGACGACGACGCTCTCGGCGAGCGCGTCGCGGACCACGTCGCCCGCGCGTTCCGGCTGCGTCGCGGGCAGGCTCGCGCCAGGACTCCCATGTGCCGGCGTGTGAGGTGACCTTCGCGAGACGCTGGTAGGCGTCAACGCGGCGCGACTGTTCGAGCGTCTCCCAGGCGAGCTGGGTCGCCTGGTCGTGTCGGCCTGAGTGCGCGTACCGCTCGCAGACGAAGTCGACCAGCCGCGGATCGGCCCGCTCGTCGAAGGCGGCGAGGCCGCGCTCCGCCCACTCGGTCGCCTCGTCGGCGCGCCCGGCGGCGAGTAGCTCCTCCGCGATCAGGAGGTAGCGGTACGGGCTCGACAAGTCGCGGCCGAGCACGGCGACGAGCGCGTCAACGTCGCCATCGGCTCGTGCGAGGCACTCCATTATCTGCGCGAGCCGGAAGCGCCGCGAGCCCCACGCGCGGCTGCTGCCCGCGGCGAGCTCGGGCTCGCCGGCACAGGCCGCCTCGGCCAGCTCGCGGTAGCACGCGACCCCGGAGTCGCCGAGGACGTCGGCGTAGCGCTCGACCGCGCCAGAGAACGTGTCCCATTCGCCCTCGACCTCCCACTGGAACAGCCGCTCGGCCAGCGTGCGCGGCTCGGGGCGGGCTTTCGCGGCAGGCGGCGAGGTGGAGCTCCTCGAGCCGTTCCCTAACGGCGCCGAGCTCACCGCTCGAGTCGTCGACGTACTCGCACGTGCAGGAGCCGGCAGGCGCGCCGCCGGCGAGCTCGAGCCGCACGCGGTAGCGCTCCGCGCTCTGCACGCCCGCTCGGATCGACGACTCGTCCCACCGAAGCGACCCGACCGCGCCGGTCGCCGCGTACTCCTCGCCGTGCTCGAACGACCGCGCGTCGGCCAAACGCCGCAGCGTCGCGCGCGTCAACGACTCAGCCAGGTTCGGTTCCACCTCGGCCGAACTACGCGACCGGCGCGACAGAACTCCTCCTGCTCGCGGCGTGCGCGAGAATCGCTCGCGAGCGTGGCATGAGGACGGAGGATCTCGAGCGACGCGTCGTCGGTGCGGCCGAGGCGGCCCTGGTCGAGCAGCAGGCCGTCAGCACGCTCGACGTGCTCGTCGCTCTCGGCTGGCTGGCGCCCTCCCACGTCGCCGCCTGGCGCAAGGGGCGGATCGAGACGCTCGAGGAGGCGCTGAGCGTGAGCCCGGCGAAGCTCTCGACCGCGCTGCTCCTGTTGGAGCGGTGGGCGCACGGCTGCGGCCTGGCGGCGAACGAGACCGCGTACGTCGCGCGCACGCCCGACCGCCGGACGCTCCGCTTCAGCGAGAACGGCGACCCGGCCGTCGAGCGCGCCTACCGGACGCACTGGCTCTCGTCGGAGCTCTCCGCCGGCGCACGCGAGCGCCTGGCGCAGCGACAGAGCCGGCCGCCCGAGCTCGTCGTGATCGCACCGCTCGAGAACTGGACGTGTACGACGTGTGGGGGAACCGGCGACCTGCTGATCATGGACGCGCCCGGGCCGCTCTGCCTCGCCTGCGCCGAGCTCGACCACCTCGTCTTCCTCCCCGCGGGCGATGCCGCGCTCACCCGACGCGCGAAGCGCGCAAGCCGTCTGTCGGCGGTGGTGGTGCGCTTCAGCCGGGCCCGCAGGCGGTACGAGCGGCAGGGCATCCTGGTCGAGGAGGACGCGCTCGAGCGGGCGGAGCGGGAGTGCCTGGCAGACGAGGAAGCGCGAGCGCGTCGGCGTCAACGGGATGCCGAGCGCCGCGGACGCGAGGACGCCGGCCTGCGCGCGCGTCTCACAGCGGAGATCGTCCGCCTGTTTCCGGGCTGTCCCGCGCCGCGCGCCGAGGCGATCGCCCGTCACAGCGCCGCGCGCAGCAGCGGACGCGTCGGCCGGAGCGCCGCCGGCCGTGCCCTCGACCTGGCCGCGGTCGAGCTCGCGGTCATCGCCTCGATCCGGCACGAGGACACCCGCCTATGACGAGCTGCTGATGAGCGGGGTCGAGCGCGCCGAGGCGCGGGAGCGTGTCCGTGGCGAGGTCGAGCGGGTACTGGAGCGCTGGCGCCGCCGCTGACTCGACAGGCGAAGTAGGCTCGCGACCCGATGGCGCGTACCTGGCTGTCGATCCGGGTCGATCTGGTGCACGGCCGCGGCGAGGATCTCTGGCCGCGGCCGGGACGGATCTTCGCCGCCGCGCGCCGTCACACGTTCGCCCAGCTTGCAGACGCGATCGACGACGCCTTCGCCCGCTGGGACCGGGCGCACCTCCACGACTTCACGCTCGCCGACGGGACGCGGCTGACGACGCCGTCCATCGATTGGGAGGAAGCGGGGCCGGCGCTCGACGACCGCCGAACGACGCTCGCCCGGCTGCGCGCAGGTGAGCAGTTCGTGTACGTGTTCGACCTCGGCGACGACTGGACGCACCTGTGCACGGTCGCCGCCGAGCGCATCGATCCGCTCGACGAGCTCGGGATCCTCCCCGACGGGCCGCTCCCCTACTGGGGCTGGGGCGACATCCCCGACCAGTACGGCCGCTCCTGGGACGGCGACGACGGCGAGTCGCCTCCGCCTGAGAACCCCGGGCGGAGCGATCTGCCGCCGCTTCTGCCCTGGTGGGGGCCGCAGGAGCGCTGGGAACGTCAGTGACCACGATCGCGGCGCCCCGTCGGCGCCGCACCGAGTCAGGTCCTGAGGAGCGAGCTCTGCGCCTGGCGGGGCTCCGGGTGCGGCGGTTGCCACCGGCGTACCGCCGCGTTGGCGTCGGCGCTCGCGCGGCGGCGCGCCGTCTCGGGGCCGTCCAGCGCGCACAGCCGATCGAGCGCGGCGCGGCGCACGCCGGCGTGCGCGGTCTCCAGGCCACGCCGAACGAGGCTCCGCTGCCCGTTCTCGTCGAGGGCGTCGGCTGCATCGAGGAGCCCGTGGATCAGCGCGTCGCGATGGCGCGGCTCGAGCCTCGAGGCGGCGCTCAGCAGGTCGTCGAGTCGCTCAGGATCGGCTCGCAGCGCACGTCGCGCCGCCCAGCGGCGCAGCGGCGGCTCGAGCGAGGGGCGGTGCTCACCGAGCGCGTCCTCGTCGACCGTGTAGACGCGGCCGGCGCCGTCTCGGAGATCGACGTCGAGCCACTGCGGCGAGACCCAGGCGAGCGGGTAGGAGATCACCAACTCGTCCGCGAGCAAGGACTCCGTCAGGTCATCCAGCTGGTCGTCGCTGAGCAGGCCGCTCTCCTCGATCCCGGCGATCAGCCTGGCGGTAACCCGATCCCAGCGGCGGTGAGTGCACAGCAGCAGCGCGACGAACGATGCCGGCAGGTCCCCGGCGCCTTGCACATTGGCGAGCAGGCCGAAGGCCTCCCTGTAGCGCGTGCTCGACCCCAAACCCCACGGCGAGGCCAGCAGCTGCCGACAGAGCTCCTCTGCGTCGCTGCTGGCGGCAAGCTCTTCAAGCGGCGCATCGTCGTCCCACAGCACGACGAGAGCGTAGAGCGGCTCCCGGACAACCCGGCGAGCCCGGACGCGTGTGGTTCGCGCAGGCCCGATGCTGGCCGACACTGGCGCCAGGCGGTCGCAGCGTGATGGATGTTCGATGGCGCATGTTCGCCAACACGCCGGAGGCCGTCCGCTGCCTCTCGCGGCGCCTCGGGCGGAGCGTAAAGCGAGAAGGGGCCGGAAGCCGAGCGCGACCGCGACAGCGATCGCGCGTCATGAGCCCTGCGGGCGCTTGAACTGACCGGAGGTCTTTCGTTGCCTACACACACGAAGCGACCGCCTACATGGCGTCCCCTCCTATCCTTGGTTGCAGATCAGCTAACAGAAAGAGCCTGTTCGCAGGGCTTTGAGTGCTGCCCGATGCTGCCCGAGCCCGAACATACTGAGCTCGCTCAGGCAACAGGAAGTGCCCATTTGCAGGCACTCTTCAAAGCGGGAGCGACGGGACTCGAACCCGCGACCTCCGGCGTGACAGGCCGGCGTTCTAACCAACTGAACTACGCCCCCGGGCGCGGGACAGTCTAGCCGCGGGGGGCTGCTCCGGACGCGCAATCGCCGGGCCGCGAGGAAGG
>JBBRXG010000140.1:0-6172 GCA_038248655.1 Gaiellales bacterium | reverse complement strand
GGCCGGATGCCGGTCTCCTCGAGCCGCTCGAGCGCGCGCATGAGCACGACGCGCTCCTTGTGCTTCTCGCGGGCGACGAAGAGCTTGCCGAGCGTCGGGTCGTCCGTGGGCAGCACGAACAGCAGTCCGTCCCGCTCGGCGACGAGGTACGGGACGAAGTCTCTCGCGAGCTCGAGGAAGCGCTCGCGCGGCTCGCGCGGATCGCTCACCCCGGGAGACTACGGGCGTCTCGGGCGCGTGCGGAGGAGGTAAGGAGCCGGTTAAGCCGGAAGGACCGCCGTCTACAATTCGTGCTCGTGCCAGTCTCGGTCGTCACCGGAGGAGCGGGCTTCCTCGGCTCGCACCTCTGCGAGTACCTGCTCGCCCGCGGTCACCGGGTGATCTGCGTCGACAACCTGGTCACGAGCACGCTCGGGAACATCGAGCACATCCGCGACGACGCGTTCCGCTTCCTGCACCACGACATGACCGACCACGTCGAGATCGACGAGCCCGTCGACTTCGTCTACCACTTCGCCGCGCTCGCGAGCCCGGTCGACTACATGCGGATGCCGCTGCACTCGCTGAAGGTGGGCTCGTACGGCACGCACCACGCGCTCGGGCTCGCCAAGATCAAGCGCGCCCGCTTCCTCCTCGCCTCGACGAGCGAGGTGTACGGCGACCCCCAGGTGCACCCCCAGCCCGAGACCTACTGGGGCCACGTGAACCCGATCGGCCCCCGCGGCGTGTACGACGAGGCGAAGCGGTATGCGGAGGCGCTGGCGATGGCGTACCACAACCAGCAGGGCGTGAACACCGCGATCGTGCGGATCTTCAACTCGATCCTCGCCGACGAGCAGGTGCTGTACGACGACGGGCGCGAGCTCCGGCGGGAGCGCGTCAGCGAGCTGGCCGCGAGACTTTCCCTTCGCGCAGCCGTGCCGGCCGGGATCGCCCTTCCGGCACGGCAGGCGAGCATCGGAGCTGCGGAGTTCCCACTCGACGATGTCCGCGTGCCGGCGTTTGCGGACGACGGCAGAGTCGTCGCCGCCGAGGCGGTCTCACTGATCGCCCATCCGCCCGCCGGAAGCTGCTTCGAGGTTCGTACGCGCTACGGTCGATCGATCAGGGTGACGGGCGACCACTCGGTCTTCGTGGAGGGATCCGACGGAGGGCCCGAGCCGCGTGAAGTCGCCGAGCTTCGCGTCGGCGATCGGATCGCCGTCGCCGCGCGCGTTGCGGTGCCGGAGCGCGATCGGGTGCAGGTGAGCATGCTCGACGTCTGGCAGTTCGCGGAGGGCGACCCGTGGGAACTGGCCGTCGAAGCTCCCGGGCTCGGGGCCCTCGCGTGGAAGCATCGTAGGGACCTCTTCGGTCTCCTCGTCGGCGAGCGCCGCAACCGAGGGCCGAACTGGCGCAACGGTGCCTGGACGGCACTGGGCCGGATGCGGGAAACGGGTCGGATTCCGCTCCCGGTGCTCCGGCGTCTCGTCGACTGCGTCCCCGACGGGGCACGCATCCGCCTGCGCCACGCCGGCCGGAACGTGTCGATGCCTGCGCGCATCGAGATCACCGACGAATTGCTCTGGCTCCTCGGCCTGTGGGTCGCAGAGGGTTGCACCTACGAGCGAGCGAGGAAGGGCGCCTTCCTGACGATCAGCGGAGACGAAGCGCTGCTCGGGCGGGCGGCGGACGTGATCCGGAGGCAGCTCGGCCTGCACGTCGTCGCCGCTCCGGCGAGCACCGATCGGGCCGCATCGATCTTCGTCCACTCGAAGCTCCTGCTCCGCCTGATCGACTTTCTCGGCTTCGAGGGGCGCGGCAAGCGTATTCCCGGGTGGATCCTCGGACTGCCGCTCTCGCGGCTCAAGTGGTTCATCGAAGGCTACCGCGAAGGCGACGGCATCCATTCCGGCCGGCATCCGGCCGAGGGTCGCCGGCACGAGTTCTCGACAGTCGACGCGAACCTCAAGGACGACCTCGTCGTTGCGTTTGCCCGGTTCGGCCTCGTCCCCTCGGTCGGACACTACGAGACGAGGTTTCGCAAGCGGACCGCAGAGCGCACCTATCCGTTCTGGCGTCTCACGCTCGCCCACGTGACCCCGTGGAGCCCGCTCGAGTGGGATGCCGGAGTCGAGCAGCACCTGCAGGCGCGCCGCACCGGGGACATCGTCTGGGCGCCGATCCGCGCGATCCGCGAGATCGAGCCGACGCCGCTCGTCTACGACTTCTCCGTCCCCGACTTCGAGAACTTCTGGGCCGGCACCGGCGTGATGGCGAAGAACACCTACGGCCCGCGGATGCGACCGCACGACGGGCGCGCGATCCCGACCTTCGTCCGCCAGGCGCTCGCGAACGAGCCCCTCACCGTCTACGGTGAGGGCGCCCAGACGCGGAGCTTCTGCTACGTGGACGACCTGATCCGGGGCATCGTCCTCCTCGCCGAGAGCGGCGAGCACTACCCGGTCAACATCGGCAACCCGAACGAGTTCACGATCCTCGAGCTCGCGCAGGCCGTTCTGAAGCTGACGGGATCGAGCAGCGAGATCGTCTACGAGGCGCTGCCGGTCGACGATCCGCAGGTCCGCCAGCCCGACATCACCCGGGCGACCCAGATCCTCGGCTGGCAGCCGGCGATCGAGCTCGAGGAGGGTCTGCGGCGGATGCTGGAGAAGGCTCCAATCGGTGTCTGAGCGCCGGTTGCTCCCGGCGGCCGCGCTCGCCGCGGCCGCCGCGCTCTGCCTGCCCGTAGCGGCGATCCGCGCCCCCTCGGCGGCTGCCTCGGCGAGGATGTCGATCGGGATCTACGACGAGGGCGCAACCTTCTTCGACGACGGCACCCAGACGTTCGCCCGCTACAAGACCCTCGGCGTGAAGGTGCTCCGGGTCAACCTCTACTGGGGCGGGCGGCTCGGCGTCGCGGAGCGGCGGCCGTTCGACGCCGCCGACCCGCGCGACGCCGCCTACAACTGGGCGTTGTACGACCGCGTCGACCAGTTCGCCGGCGCCTACGGGATCAGGCTCCTGTTCTCGATCACCGCCACGCCGCGGTGGGCGAACGGCGGCGCCAGCACGAACCGCCCCCCGAAGAGCTTCGCCGACCTGCGCCGCTTCGCCTACGCGGCCGCGGCACGCTACAGCGGAAACTACATCGGCGTCGACGGTCGAACGCTGCCGGCGGTGCGCCTGTGGGCGGCCTGGAACGAGCCCAACAACCCGGCCTTCCTCAGGCCCCAGTACGTCCGCCGAGGCTCGAAGTGGGTGATCCAGAGCGCGATCGACTACGCGAAGATCTGCAACGCCGTCTACGCGGGCGTGCACTCGACCATGTACGCCGGCGAGCAGGTCGCCTGCGGGGTGACGGGGCCGCGCGGAAACAACGCGCCGACGAGCGCGCGACCCTCCGTTTCCCCGATCGCCTTCCTGAACGCCGCGAAGAAGGCGGGGATGAAGACGTTCGACGCGTACGCGCACAACCCGTACTACGGCAGCCCGACCGAGACGCCCGCGATGAAGCCGCCCCCGACGAAGGGCGGGGGCGCGCCGACCGCGGTCACGCTCGGAAACATCGGCGACCTGATCTCGGCGGTGACCCGGCTGTACGGGCGCAAGCCGATCTGGATCACGGAGTACGGCTACCAGACGAAGCCGCCCGACATCCACTTCGGCGTCTCCTGGGCGGCGCAGGCCCGGTACCTGACCCAGGCGTTCGCGATCGCCCGGAAGAACCCGCGGATCGCGATGATGCTCTGGTTCCTCGTCCGCGACGAGCCCGACCTGGCCGGCTGGCAGTCGGGCCTGATCACCGTCGTGGGCCGCAAGAAGCCGGCCTTCGATGCGTTCCGGAAGCTGACCCACTAGACGATTGATCGATCAAATTTCCGATCGATCGTCTAGGACCGCCTTGCCGGCGAGCAGCCTCCGGTACAGGGCGTCCACGTCGTCGATCAGCCGCTCGACGCCGTACCGCGGGACGACGCGCGCGCGGCCCGCGGCCCCGAGGCGCCTGCGCAGACCGGGGTCGGCGGCGAGCTGAGCCAGCCGCTCGGCGAGCCGCTCGACGTCGCCCGGCTCGACCAGGAAACCGTCCTTGCCGTCGCGGACCACGTCGGGAACACCGCCGACCCGCGTCGCGACCACCGGACAGCCGGCGGCGAGCGCCTCGATCGCGGTCACGGGGGTGCCCTCGTTCGCCGAGGGGAGCACGAACACGTCGAAGGCTCCGAAGAAGGGGCCGATCTCCTCCTGGTAGCCGGGGAAGAGGCAGTCGCGGACGACGCCGAGCTCGTGCGCGAGCCGCTCGACCCGATCGCGGTCGGGCCCGTCTCCGACCATGCACAGGCGGGCGTCGACCCCGCCGTCTCGGAGCAGCCTGAACGCACGCAGGACGTCGTCCGTCCGCTTCACCGCGGTCATCCGGCCGATCCAGCCGACGACGAACCGTTCGTCGTCGATCCCCATCGCCCGGCGCGCGCCGGCGCGCGCCGCGGCGCTGTCGGCCACCCGGCGGTCGAGCTCGATCCCGAGCCGGATGACGGCGAACCTGGACGCGGGTGCGACCCCGAGCGCGACCAGGTCGTCCCGCACCTCGGGGCTGACCGCGACGAGCGCGTCGGTGCCGCGGGCGAGCCCGCGCTCGAGCCGGGTGAAGAACCAGGAGCGGAAGCGCCCGAAGTACCCGCGGAGGACGTGGCCGTGGAACGTGTGCACGATCACCTGGGGGCGGGCTCCGCGCGCGAGCATCGCCGCCGCCCGCCCGATCGCCCCGGCCTTCGCGGTGTGGGTGTGCAGGATCTGGGGACGCTCCGCCCGGATGATCCGCGCGAGCCTGAACGCGGCGACCGCATCCCGAACGGGCGAGATCTCCCGGTGCAGGCCCGGGAGCGCGGTCACCTCGACGCCGAGTCCCTCGGCGACGTAGGCCATCGACTCCTCGCCCGGGCCGACGTCGCCGGCGACGAGCGTCGTCTCGTAGCCACGGGCGGTGAGACCGGAGGACAGGTACGCGACGTGCAGGGCAGGCCCGCCCATGTTCAGACGGGCGATCACGCGAAGGACGCGGATCGGCTCAGCCAAGGAGAAAGTCGGCGGTGCGACGGAGGCCCTCGTCCATGCCGACGGAGGTGCGGTAGCCGAGCACGTCCGCGGCTGCGTCCACGTCGGCCCACGAGTCGCGCACGTCGCCGGGCCGGGGCGGCTCGTACCGTTTCTCGACCGGCCGGTCGAGGATGCGTCCGATCGCGTCGGCGAGCTGGTTCACGCTCGCCGGCACGCCGGCTGCGACGTTGAAGATCCGGCCGCTCGCACCGGCTGCGTCGCCGGCGCGGATGGTGGCGTCGACGACGTTCGCGACGAACGTGAAGTCGCGCGACTGATCTCCGTCGCCGAAGATCGTCACCGGCCTTCCCTCCGAGACGGCGGTGAGGAACAGAGGGACGACGGCCGCGTACTGGGAGTAGGGGCTCTGCCGGGGGCCGAAGACGTTGAAGTAGCGCAGCACGACGGTCTCGAAGCCCTCGTAGACGCGGCTGAAGCTGACGCAGTACCGCTCCGCCGCCAGCTTGGCGACGCCGTAGGGCGAGATCGGATCGGCGGCCATCTGCTCGGTGCGCGGCAGCTCGCCCTGGGAGCCGTACACCGACGACGACGATGAGAAGACCACCCGCCGCACGCCCTCGTCCCTGGCCGCGAGCAGCACGTTCAACGTCCCCTCGACGTTGACCGCGCTCGAGGTCAGCGGGTCCTGGACCGATCTCGGCACCGAGCCGAGCGCGCCCAGGTGGAAGACCGTCTCGACCCCGCGCACCGCGTTGTGGACGCGCTCGTAGCTTCGCAGCTCGCCCTCGACGACCTCGACGTCGAGCCCGTCCAGGTTCGCCCGCGAGCCGGTCGAGAAGTTGTCCAGCACGCGGACGGCGTCCCCGCGCACGTGGAGCGCGCGCGCCAGATTCGAGCCGATGAAGCCCGCACCGCCCGTGACGAGCACGTTCGCCATCCGGAGCGCCATCGTAGTCGGCGCGGCCTACGATCAGCCCGTGAAGGTCGTGGTCGTCTCGGGGATCTGGCCGCCCGATGCGGGCGGACCGGCGAGCCACGCGCCGGAGGTGTGCGACTACCTCGCCGCTCGCGGGCACGACGTCGAGGTCGTCACGACCGCGACGGCGGAGCCGGAAGCGGCCCCGTACCCCGTCCG
>JBBRXG010000139.1:0-6176 GCA_038248655.1 Gaiellales bacterium | reverse complement strand
CGGGTCGAGATCCCGCCGAGCACGTTGTCGCCGGGCTTGCGGGCGCGTACGAACAACGCGATCAGCTGTTGTCTGGCGTTGACCGGGAAGCCCGACAGCCGGCGGAAGACGAGCGTCGCTGAGCCAGGCCGGTTTCGACGGAGACCTCGATCCCAGGATGTCGTCCTGGGGAGAGGAGATTCTCCACGGGCATGTCGATATCGAGGAAGTATCCGGATGAGTTGCTGGAGCGGGCCGTGCGTTTGGTGTTCGAGTCGGGCCGCCCGATCGCGCATGTCGCCGCTGATCTCGGCGTCGGTGCCGAGACGCTGCGGAAGCGGGTGCGCCAGTCGGAGGCCGATAGCGGCAAGCGCACGGATCTGCTGACGACGGCTGAGCGGGAGGAGATCCGCAAGCTGCGCCGCGAGAACTTCGAGCTGCGGCGGGCGAACGAGATCTTGAAGGCGGCGAGCGTGTTTTTCGCCAAGGAGCTCGACCCGGACCGGCCGAGGTGAGCGCGTTCGTCGACACAGAGCGCTCTCGCTTCGGGGTCGAGCCGATCTGCGAGGCCCTGGACGTGTCGGCGTCCGCCTACTACCAGCGGCGCAGCGGCCGCCGCTCCGCCCGCCAGCTTGGGGACGAGCGGCTGCTCGAGCGGATCCGCGAGCTGCACGCCGCCAACTACTACGCCTACGGCTACCGGAAGATGTGGAAGGCGCTCCGCCGCGCCGCCGAGCAGGTGTCGCGCTGCCGCGTGCAGCGGCTGATGCGCGCCAACGGCATCGTCGGGGCGAAGCGGCGCGGCAAGCGCTGGCGGACGACGACCCCGGATCCGGAGGCGCGTCGGCGGCCCGACCTGGTCGAGCGCGACTTCACCGCGTCGCGCCCGAACCAGCTCTGGGTGGCGGATCTGACCTACCTGCGCTGCTGGGAAGGCGTCGTCTACTTCGCCTTCGTCATCGACGTCTTCAGCCGGATGGTCGTCGGCTGGCAGCTGGCGGCGCACATGCGCACCGACCTCGTGCTCGACGCGCTCAAGATGGCGCTCGGCCTGCGCGGCCCCGGCGCCGATGTCGAGCTCGTCCACCACAGCGATCGGGGCAGCCAGTACACGAGCATCGACTACACCCAGACGCTCGACGACCATAGCGTCCTGGCCTCTGTCGGCTCGGTCGGGGACGCCCTGGACAACGCGCTCGCCGAGTCATTCGTCGATTCGTTCAAGACCGAGCTGATCGCCGACCGCGTCTGGCGATCGCGGCCGCAGCTCGAGCTCGCGACCGTCGAGTACCTCGGCTGGTTCAATAACAGCCGCCTGCACGAGTCGCTCGGCGACATGCCGCCGGTCGAGCACGAGCAGCGCTGGCTCGCTCTGACCGAGGCGAACGGGCCGAATCCGGACGACCAACCAGTCGCGCTGCCGGCCGCCAGGGCCGCAGAAGGGCCTACAGCGCGTCGGCTACTCGCGGTCGGAGCCGAAACCTGCCGAAACGGTGCCGATCAGCGCCCGCCGGCAACCATCGCGCTCGACGTCGACGTCCTCAGCGGCCCGCAGAACCGTCCCCGCATCTCCGGACCCGCCGCCCTCTCGCTCCGCTCGCCCTCCGGGCTCGCTCCGCGAGACGGCGGCGGCAAGCACGACCCCGAAGGAGGCACTACGCTCACCACCAAGAGCACGAGACCCAACTGAAACGGTCCCCGCCAAACCCGGTCCGGCTCACACTGCTTCGGTTCGATTGGCTCGCCGTAGACGAGCGCGGCTCGCTCGAGTGCTCGCTTGGTCAGCTGGGCGCGGTCGTTCGAGTCCGAGCCGTACCCGCCGAAGGAGAAGAAGCGGTTGAGCCGGGCGCGGTGCAGCTTGATGTGGGCGGCCGCCTCGACGTTGCCGGTCACAAGCCCGAGCAGATAGCCGCCGTCGATCAGTTGCGGCAATAGCTTCTCGACCCCGGCAAGGATGCGGTAGCCCTTCGAGTCGGCCACCGTAGCGTAGAGCTGGTGCAGCCGACGCTCCAGCAGACGCGAGAACTCCGTTCGCGGAGGCGGATGACCGATGACTGCCACGAACGTGCGCCGACCCACCTCGGGATCTGTCATCCCGGCGTCTGTGAACTCGCCGATATCGGCTGGGATGCCGTACAGCTCGTCGAACGCGATCCGCCAGGAGGCTGCTCCGGCGCCGCCGCTGTCGACCAGGGTCCCGTCGATATCGAACAAGAGCGCGACACGGCCGGCGCTCACAGTGCCGCCGCCTTCGACCCGGTGCCGTCTAGCACCGGGTTGTGCCAGCGGCCGGGCGCGATCAGGGCGTCGGCTTGCTTCGGCCCCCAGCTGCCGGGCTTGTAGGGGTGAGCGCGGTGGTGCTTCTCGAGCACCGGGTCGACGACCGCCCAGGCCGCCTCGACCGCGTCCTCGCGGGTGAACAGCGCGCCGTCGCCAGCCAGGGCGTCGCCGAGGAGGCGCTCGTAGGGCTCCTCCTCGTTCGGCTGGGAGTTGAGCAGATCGAGCTCGCGCTGGTCGCCGACGAACTCGTGGCCGGCGCGCTTCACGCGCGCGGCGAGCGCGATCACCGGATTCGGAGCGAGGCGGAAGCGCAGATAGTTCGCGAGGCCGTTCGCCGGTGCGGCGTCGTCGAACAGCGGCTGCGGCGGCGGCTTCAGCTCGACCAGCACCTCGGCGGCGCTCTCCGCCAGGCACTTGCCGGAGCGCAGGTACCAGGGAACGCCCGCCCAGCGCCACGAATCGATGTGCAGACGGACGGCGCAGAAGGTCTCCACGTCGGAGTCCCTCGCCACGCCCTTCTCGCTCCGATATCCCTTGAACTGGCCGCGGACGAGGTCGTCGGCGCTCAGCGGCCGCATCGCCCTGAATACGTCGGCCTTCGCACTGTGCACGGCACCGAAGCCCTGGCACGCGGGAGGCTCCATCGCCAGCAGCGCGACGACCTGGAAGACGTGGTTCTCGATCACGTCACGCAGGCAGCCGGCGGTCTCGTAGAACGAGCCTCGACCCTGCACGCCGAACTCCTCAGCGAGCGTGATCTGGACGCCCGCCACGTAATTCCGGTTCCAGATCGGCTCTAGAAATGAGTTCGCGAAGCGGAAGTAGAGGAGGTTCATGATCTCCTCCTTCCCCAGGAAGTGGTCGATGCGGAAGATCGCGTCCTCGGGAAAGACCGACCGCGCGACCCGGTTCAGCTCCCGCGCCGAGGCCAGGTCGCGCCCGAAGGGCTTCTCGACGATCACCCGCGCGTCCCGGGCGAGGCCGGCGGCGCCGATCCCCTCGATCACGGTCGCGAACAGCGCGGGCGGGATCGCGAGGTAGTGCGCCGGGCGACGCGCCTTCCCGAGCGCCGTCTTCAGCGCAGCGAACGTGCCCGCGTCGGCGTAGTCACCGTCGACGTACCGGAGGAGCGAGAGCAGATGGTCGAGCGCGTCGCGGTCGTCGACGCCGCCCTCCGCCCGGGTGATGCTGTCCCGGGCATGCTCACGCAGTTGCGCCAGGTCCCACCCCGAGTAGGCGACCCCGACCACGGGAACGTCGAGGGTGCCCCGCTTCGCCATCCCGTACAGCGCGGGGAAGATCTTCTTGTGGGCGAGATCACCGGTCGCCCCGAAGAACACCAGCGCATCCGCCGATGGCACGCCATCATTCGCCTCCCCCATTTCAGTTCGACGCCCTCAGCATGGCGTTCCTCCAGAATCGAAGCTCGCCCTCGTCGCAAAGGCGAGAGCTCTTCGGCCATTTGCCGAGGCCGACAAACCGCGGCCGGTTAACTAAGCCTACCGTCACAGAATCGCACAAACCACGCGCCCAGTCACACCAAGACCAGCGACCGCCACCGAAAACTGCATTTCGGGCTCCGTGCGTAGTCCGTGTCACTCCTGCCGCAGGCTGTCGAGCTGGTGATCCGCACAACCGCTTGGTCGCCGTCTCGATCGCCTGGTCGGGGACGAGCTCCCACGCCTTCTGGCCTGGACCGTGGGAGAAAAGCGCGTTCATCAAGGCTCTCCCTTGTTCGCCACTCAGCGGGCTGCGGCGATCACGCGTCCGCGCTCCCGCGATCAGCGCGAGTGAACGGGCGCCAGCCGACCTCGTCCCACGTGCTCGTCTGGCACATCGGACAGGTCGAGGGTGGGCGAGTGACGATCACGCCGTAGCCGCAGGCAGCCGCAGCGCAGCTCTTTCCAACCAGCCCGCAAATCGAACCCACTCAGACCAGCCCAAATCGCGCTCGCTGTCTCAGCTCCCTTTGATCCGCGTCTCCATCTCGATCCTCCTCGAGCTTCGGCTGACGGAACGACTCCGACCCGATTGCTGAGGGTGGATCTACGCGACGCCGATTACTGTGGCAGTCGCTGAAATGCACGTGGAGCCGATCGCTACGACTTGCAGCACAGTCCAGCGCGCCGGGGCTAGAATTCGGGGTGCTTCTGGCGACGCCCGAAAGCGATCTCCAGCACCTGCGCGTTCTGATCGCGAACGAGAAGCGCGACCGGCTCGAGCTGCTCGCGCAGGTCGTGGTCGGGCTCGGGCACGACGTGATCGCCCGCGAGATCTACGTCAGGGAAGTCGGGCCGGTCACCGCCAGGGAGCACCCCGACGTCGCCTTGGTCGGGCTCGGAACGAGCTCGGAGCACGCGCTCGAGTTGATCTCCGAGATCGTCCGCGAGGCCTCCTGCCCGGTGATCGCGATCCTCCACGCCGGCGATCCCGACTACGTCCACGAGGCCGCCAAGCGCGGCGTCTTCGCCTACATCGTCGAGGGCACCCCTGCGGAGCTGCAGAGCGCGATCGACATCACCCTCCAGCGCTTCAGGGAGTACCAGAGCCTCCAGGGGGCGTTCGGGCGCCGCGCCCTGATCGAACAGGCAAAAGGCATCCTGATGGCACGGCACGAGATCGGCCAAGAGAAGGCCTTCGAACGGCTCCGCGACCACTCCCAGCACAACGGCCGCAAGCTCTCAGACGTCGCCGCCGCCGCCGTCGGGAGCCACCTCCTGCTACTCCCACCGACGCCACAGGCACCACCACCCGCCCCGCCGACCGCCTGACTCGACCGACCGGACGCACACGTGTCACAACCGCACCACCCGACTTGCGCGATGCCGATCACCGCCTGGGCGGTCAGACCGCGAACACCGTGACGATCAGGAGCGCCGCGCCGAGGATGCCGAACGAGAGCGCGGTCATGGCAACCTTCGCGCCGGGGCTCGGCTGCACCGGTTTCGGCTGCACTGCGGGCTGGGCCGGGCTGTGTCCACCGGCATGTCCCGCACTCGCCATGGAGAGGCTCGGTTCCTTTCGGACGGTGAGCATTCCGTGCTTCATGTGGTTGGCGACGAGCCACCAGTTGATCGGATAGGCGAGGACGAAACCGGCGAGAAGCGCCATCGACATGATGAACCAGAACTCGGGACGGGCAGGGTCGTCACCGCCGTTGACGTTCTCCATGGAGAACCGGGAGGTCAGCTGCATCCCCGCCATCAGCACGTTCATCGACAGGAGTTCGGGCAGGAACGTCATCTTCAGCGACTCAACGTACGAGCCACCTGCCATGTCGCGCATTGCGAAGGCCTGGAAGTACGCCCAGCCGAACCCGAAGCCCAGTGCGTACGCGAGCGTGAAGTCCGGCCAGAACGACAGGGCCACAGCCGCGCCGATCGCTGTCCCCGCGATGATGCCGATCCCGTCGCCGGCAGCACAGTGCATCGTCGATCCCAGCACCTGCCGCCACCGTACCGAGACGTACTCCTCGTGGGTTCCCCGCAGCGGCTCACGGCAGCCCAGCACATAGAAGAAGGCTCCGACCGGGCCGGTGAATGCGGTCAGGATCATGAACGACCACTTGAGGACGCTCGCCGCCGGTGTCGTTCGCCAGACGTCGATCGCCACGAAGAGGAACGATGGGACGGTGAGGATCCACCACAACAGCATCACGCCGTCCAGCACGGCACGAGACTACGCCCTCGCGGGCTGGAACGTCCTTGCCCTTCACACGCCGCGCGATCGCGTTCTCGGCCGTCGAGCCGCTCGCATCGGCGCTTGTTGCTGGCCGTGCTCTTCGTCCAGCTTCTGGCTAGCTGTGACACGAAAGGCAACCGTCATTGGTACAGACCTGTCGTCCCACGACAGCTTTGCCGACGTCGGCAGCTCGAACGTTCTCAGCGCAAGGTGACGGGCACCAGCCGTACGCGGTT
>JBBRXG010000138.1:0-6464 GCA_038248655.1 Gaiellales bacterium | reverse complement strand
TTTTGTAAATTTCTCCATTGCCACTTCAAGGGTTTGCAACCGCTTGAAGGGCTAATCAGTCGATAAACCGCTTTGTTAAATCACCATAGGCATCGATGCGCCGGTCGCGCAGAAATGGCCACCAGCGTCTTACCTCGTCTACGAGTACGTCACCGCCGTGCTCGATCTCGCCGTCCCCGCCGACGAAGGCAACCTGCGCGTCCTCCGCGCCGGCGAGATCGTCGCGACCGCGAGCATCAAGATCGGCGGCCGATACCGCGCCGCCGCCTCGGGAACGAAACTCCGGCGGCGAAATCAACGCAGTCGCGGGGAACGAAATACCGGCGGCTGTGAGCTAGTCACCTTGTTGTGGGCGCGGCTGAGCCCGTCGGGGCAGACGAGCGCGAACGGTCCGTCCGCCGGCAGGTCCTGCCAATAGTGCGTGGCGTTTCTCCACCCGAAATTGTTGCGCCCATGCGGCGAGATCACCAATGGGAGCGGATGCGGCTGGTGCGAGTGATCCCAACCGCTCGGCAGCACGATCACGGCCTCGCGCGCCGTCGTGTCGTCCCACGCCCGGTAGGTGACCGTGTACGCCCGGGTTCGCGTCAACGGCCACGTGTGGTGCGCGGGGATCGTCGGAATGAGGAGTTCGAGCGGGTTCGGTCGAGGCATCAGAGATCGCGTTCCTGGTTGACGAGCGTGACCGCCAGGTGGCCGCGCGAACCGTTGCCGCGGATATCGGCGGCTTCCACGTCCAGCCGGTAGTCCCCGTCCGGAAACGGCGTCGTGTCGAATCCGCGTTGGAGCCAGACGCGGAAGAGGCCCGGCTTGTGCGGCTTGTTCTGGCGTGTACCGGGTGCGTAGACGTTGCCGAAGTGGATGTCGCTGGCGGGTTTGCCGGCGATCTTCGGCACGAAGGACGTGCGGAAGTCGGAGGCGATCCGCCAGGGGACGTAGGCGTGGGCGTTCCGGACGAGTCGCCAACGCACGAGCGCCGGCGTCACGGGCATTCCATGCCAGGCTGGTTGCGGTGCCGACAGCGGGGGGCGATCGAAGGTCTCGACGATGAGATCGATGCGCCCGTAGAGTTCGTGGAGAGAGCGCGAAGTGAGGATGCGGGACACGACGGGCGCCCCGTAGTCTTCGTATGGCGTCATCGCGCCCTCGCGCAGCGGGTTCCAGTACGCATCGCCCCGTCGCTCTGCGAGATGCACGTGTCCCCAGCCCTTGGAGATGTGTCCGAGCAGCGAGCCGCGCCGAACGCGCGAGCCGTCCGCTACCGCCGGCACGACGTGCCAGTAGGAATGCTCCCGGCTGCCTTCGACCTCGACGACCGTGATGTTCTCGCCGTCGATTGAGACCCGGCCGGCGCTGACCGCGTAGACGGCAGTTCCGTCGAGGGCGGAGACGTCGACTCCGAAGTGGAACGACTTCCCGCCACCGTCGCCGATCCGTGGATCCCCGAACAGTCCACGGACCGGGTGCTGCCGGTCGAACGGCCTGAGCGGCCAGGGGTGCGTGCCTGGACCCGGAGACACGCCTAGGCCAGTTCCGACTCGATGGTTGCGCGGACGTGCTGGACGAGGGCGGCGGCTTTCGGAACCGCCTGCTCGTCCTCCTCGAGGATCGCCCGGAAGGCGTCTTTGCACCATTGGTCTTTGGCGGAGTCGTCGGCGCCCGCGAGCAGGATGCCGATCAGGCGCTCGGCGCCGTCGAGACGCCCCCAGAGGTAGTCCTGCTCCCGGCCGGCGCGGCTGAGGAAGGCGCCGAAATGATGGCTCTCCCCCCCGACGAGCTTCTTGCGTTTCTCGGGCGTGGCCGGAACCGGAATCCGATGGGTGTCCCGCGGGCTGACCCGCATTATCTCGACGTGGTCACGCTCGCCGACGTCGGTCAGTGCCTGCACCGGGTAGAGGAGCACGTCCCAGAAGGGGAACCCCAGGTAGCGGACGAGCAGGTCGGATCGGATCGCGTTGTCCCAGCCCTGTGTCAGCTGGAGCAGCTCGGCGTAGAGGCCGGCGGTGAAGCCGGAGAGTCGGGCCTTCAGGTAGTCGGACAGCGCATGCTCGAGGGCGTCCAGCTGACCGGCGTGCTCCAGGACGTACGCGGAAAGGTCGAACCCTTGCTGCTCGATGAACGCGCGCATGGGATCGATGGGGAAGCACGAGCTGAACTGCTCGGTCAACGGCCTGCCGAACGCCGTGCCCGCCATCGCGTCGCGCAGCGTCCCGATCGCCGACCACAGGCGGCCCTTGACGTTGTCGATCTCGGCCCGGGGAGGGACCCCGGGGTGTCCGGCGGAGCGATACAGGTGGCTGACGCCGTCGGTCACGAAGCGAAGGCGCCGCGTCGCATAGCCGAGGTCGAAGGCCACGAGGAACTGCAGTTGCCGCGGTGACGGCTCGATGTGTGGCTCGAAGAGCCTTTGCTGCTCGGCCCAGTAGCGCAGCGCGCTCCGCGCGAGCAGCGCGTGGTTCGAGTCGGGCGGCAGGTCGCACACGGAGCACGCCGTCTGCGCGTAGCGGTCGACGACACCGCTGACCTTGAGGCGGACGTACGTCGCGTAGCTGAAGCCGGCGCTCGTTCGCGCCTCTTCGTCGAGGCGCTTCTTGATGGCGGCCAGCTCGGGGCTCTTCGGATCGCCGGGGACTGCGTCGAGCGGGCCGGCGATCTTCTTGACCCGCTCTGCGACGGTGTCCCAGCTCGTCTCGACGATGTCGGCGATCCGCCTGACCCGCTGGTTCAGCCCGCTCACTTCGACCAGGTCGTCGAGAATCGGCTCCGAGCGCGGCAGGCCGGTGAGCCCGCCGAGCGCGGCCGCGACCGTACTCGGCGGAGACCGCTCGACCGCTCTGATCGCACCGCCGGGGTCGGGCTCGAGATAGAGAAGCCGCCGATCGACCTCCACGTCGGCCGGGCGCTGCCGGATGGCCTGGATCGCGGGGCCGAACGGCTTGTTGTCGAGAACGCCTCCGTCGACGAACCAGGTCCACCCGGGCGGGAACTTCGCCAGCTGGTAGTTGCGGAAGAACCGCCGTTCGAGCTCGGTCAGGTCGACCGGGCGGTCGCCGAGCCACGCGGTCAGGTGCTCGAAGCTCACCGGCGGGAACACGCCCGGAATGCACGACGTCGCGCGGGCTGCGAAGGTCAGCGCGCCGTTCGAGTCGGCGGCGAAGTCGTCGCGTCCCTCTTCGCCGCCGTAGCGGAACGCGAGCACGTGGCGGTGCTGCATGTCGTCGATCGGGTTGGGATCGGCGTACGGAACCTGCCGCTCGTAGCCGTAGAAGTCCGTGACCGTGACGAACAGCTCGAGCAGGTGCCGGTCCGGCATCAGCGAGGGCGACGCCTGCTCGGGCCTTTTCCGCTCCATCCCGGCGAAGGCGTCGTAGATCCACTGCGCCATCAGGTCGCCCCGGAACGGCGCGTGCCGGAACGCTCTCATCGCGACCCACCCGATCTTCAACGACCGGGGGAGGAACCGGGGTGCCGCCAGCAGGCCGTCGATGTCCCCACGCTCGAACCAGAGATCCCGGAACCCGTCGAGCGAGAGGTCGTGCGCCAGCGCCTTCGCCAGGCAGACGCCGTTGATCCCACCCGCGGACGTGCCTGCAACGACGTCGACGACGACCCGTGTCCGAACTCCTTCGTCGTCGCGCTCGGCCAGCTCGGCGAGGAGCCGGCGGTAGACCTCTTCGCTGGCGCTCGACGACTCGGGGCTGCCCGCGGGTGCCTCGAGCAGAGAAGAGGCTCGCACGAGGCGGTGCAGCTCTTTCGTCACGCCGTGCATGTAGATCGCGAGCGACGAGCCCCCGTAGCACACAAGCGCGACGCGGAGCTCCTTGACGGAACCGTCGACCGGCGTTTCCTTCACAGCGATCTCCGAGCCCGCACGGCGACGCGGGCCGATTCGGCTGCTGGAAGGGTCGGGCAGAGCTCAGCCGGCTTCTTCACGTATCCGTCCTTTCCGACGGGGTGACCAGCCGCAGGGCGCGGAATCTGACAGACGGGCGTGCGGACGTCAAGACGACCCCTCGATCGCGGTACTTGCAACGACCGCAACGGGACGCTACGTTCGTGCAGTCCAGACATTCGGGGGTCGCGGCTACTGCGGCGGCGAGGCTTGCGAGAGATGGGGAGGCATGGATGGCCCTCTATCGTTACGCGATCCAGCACCCGACGGTCGGTTCGGCCGCCGTCGAATGAGGCCCTGAGGGCAGTTGACCCCGTTTGATGGACACGGGATTTTGACGGTTCAGATTGTAGTTCCTGTCAGCTCGTACTCGACCGGGGTCTGGTGAGCAAGTCGTGCTTGGTGGCGCTCGCGGTTGTAGAAGATCTCGATGTAGTCGAACAGGGCGATGCGGAGCGAGGCTCGGTCGGCCCAGACGCGGCGGTGGTGGAGGAAGCGCAGCTCGCGTTTGAGCGTCGACCAGAACGCCTCCATCGAGGCGTTGTCGGCGGCTGTGCCGATCCGGCCGAAGGAGAGCCGGACGTCTTCGTCGTGGGCGCGGTCGCAGAACAGAATCGAAGTGTATTGGCTTCCGTGGTCTGCGTGGTGGATCACGCCGCTGCTGGGTCTTCGCCGGCGGATCGCCATCACCAGCGCGTCGACGCAGAGCTCCGCGGTGCGTCTGTCTGACATCGCCCAGCCGACCACACGGTTGGAGTACAGATCGACGATCGCGGCCAGGTGCAGCTTCCCCTCGAGTGTCTGGAACTCGGTGATGTCGGCGACCCAGCGCTGGTCGGCTGCCTGCGCGGTGAAGTCGCGGCGGATCAGGTCCGGTGCCGGCGCCGCGTGCCGGCCCACTCGATGCTGCTTTCTGACGCCGGGGCCGCCGACACCGCGGATCCCGTGCAGCCGCATCAAACGCGCGACCCGCTTGTGATTGGCCGGGATGCCGCGTTGGGCGAGCTGGCCGTGGATCCTGACCCGGCCATAGGTGCCTCGGGAGCGCTCGTGGATCTGACGGATCTCCCCGAGCAGGCCTCGTTGGCAAGCACCCGCGCCGAGCGGGGGCGACTGCGCCAGGCGTAGAAGCCCGACCGGGACACCCCGGCCAGCACGCAAAGCCTCGACACCGGGTAGTCCGCTTGATGATCCGAGACGAACCGGCAGCGGCTCACCGGATCGTCTCCCGCGAAATACGCGGCCGCTTTACGCAAGATCTGTCGCTCCAGCCGCAGATCGGCCACCTCCTTACGCAACCGGCCCAGCTCCTCACGCTCCGACTCGGTCAACGCCGCCGGATCGGAGGCCCGCTCCCGCGCCTCCCGATCGGCCTTCACCCAGTTACCCAACGTGCCGTCGTTGATCCCGAGCGACCTGGCGACCTCAGCGATCGGACGCCCGGACGAGCGGATCAGCTCCAGCGCCTCCCGACGGAACTCCGGTGTGTACTTGGATGGACGACCCCATGACAACGACACCTCCCCTGGGACCCACGCCCCAGAATCAAGTGTCCACGTCACGGGGTCAACTGCCTCTGATCAACTAGTGCGGCCTCTCGTAACGTTCGACCCGAAACGAAGGGCACGTGGAGGCCGCACTAGACGTGGCCCTACACGAGAGGAGGCCGGACACGGAGCTATGCTCGGTTCGTGGCCGCGGAACGCGAGGCCCAAGCGACAACTGTCGCAGCCGTCTTCATCCATGGGTTCGCGTCCAACTCCGCCATCTGGACGAGCTTCATCGAACTGCTCGATAGCGATTCGTGGAGCGATGGCTTCGACCTGCTGAGGTTCGACTACCCGACGCGTCGCATGAGGCGTGGCTTGAAACGCGTGATCCCGACTGTGAAGGACTGCGCCGACTACCTTGACGCGTACGTTGGGCTTCGCGTCACCCCCGGAGCGCCGTACGTTTTGATCACGCACAGCCAGGGGGGTCTGGTCGCGCAACGCTTCATCGCCAGAGGAAGGGAGAGGGCCGGAGCTGCGTCGGCTCGTCGCGCTTCACCACCTGTTGAGCTCTCTGGGGATGCCCGCGAACGCAGTACCCGACGCGACACACGAGTGTGCCGCCCGCTACCAGTCGCTCGTGGCGGGTCAGAAGGTGCTAGTGGAGTGTCTCTGAAATAGATTGACATGAGGTGGAGGTTGGGGTAGCGTCTGGCGCGTGGCGGCGGCGATGCTCCAGACCCAGATCGGCGAGCGGGAGCGGGAGCTTTTGGAACGGTGGGTCGCGGCGCAGAAGACGCCGCAGAGCGTCGCGGTACGGGCGCGGATCGTGCTGGCGGCCGCCGCCGGCGTGTCGAACAGCCAGATCGCGCGGACGCTCGCGGTCAGCCGTCCGACGGTGATCCTCTGGCGCTCGCGCTTTGCCGAGGGTGGGGCGCAGGCGCTGACCGAGACGAAGCCCGGCCGTGGCCGCAAGCCCTCGATCTCGGCGGCGAAGATCAAACAGATCGTCGAGGCGACCACCCAGACCACCCCAGCGGGCGCGACGCACTGGAGTTGCCGCTCGATGGCCAAAGCGCAGG
>JBBRXG010000137.1:0-6562 GCA_038248655.1 Gaiellales bacterium | reverse complement strand
GGCGTTCCGCGCGATGCGCGACCTCGAGACCGGCATCACCTACGTCAACGCGGGAACGATCGGAGCCGAGGTGCACCAGCCGTTCGGCGGCACGAAGGAGACCGGCAACGGCCACCGCGAGGCGGGCCAGGCGGCGCTCGACGTCTTCACCGAGTGGAAGTCGCTCTACGTCGACTACTCCGGCAAGCTGCAGAAGGCGCAGATCGATAACGCTCCCGCGGCGGCTTCGCCGCCTCGCTCGCTCTCGTGGGGGGAACAGCGGGTTCCCCCCACGGGCCCCCCTCCCTAGCTAGGCCCGCGCACCTCAGGAACGTCGCTTGGCCGCGGCCGCCATGTCGGCCGCGGTGGCGTGGGTTGCGGGGAGGACGACTGCTACACACAGGCGGGCTAGCGTGACGGGACCTCGTTGTCCGTGGGCGGCTTGGACGGCCGCACTGACGCCGTCGCAACCTCACGGTGCAATGCAAAATGCATCACAACATGCTATGGTTGACGCATGGCGCAACTCGTAGCTCGCCTTCAGGATCGTCTCTTGGCGCAAGTCGACGCGCTCGTGAAGGACGGCGTCGTGGCAAGCCGCTCCGAAGCAGTGCGACTCGGTCTGGAGCAACTTGTCGACGAGCACCGCCGCCGTCGGGCCGGAGAGGTGATCGTCGCCGCCTACCGGCGGCAGCCTCAGACCGAGGACGAGCTGGCCGGGCTCGACGCAGCAACGCGCGCGATGATCCACGAAGAGCCGTGGTGAACCTTCCCCGTCAGGGCGAGATCTGGTGGGCAGAGACCGAGGACAAACGACGGCCGGTGCTCGTGGTCACACGCTCGGAGGCAGTACCGGTGCTCACGGGCGTCGTGGTTGCTCCGGTCACCCGGACGATCCGCGAGATTGCGACGGAGATCCGCCTCGGCGGCGCCGAGGGCCTGCCCGTCGAGTGCGGGGCCTCGTTCGACAACCTCCAGCGCGTCCGGCGCTCTGCGCTCACCGAGCGAGTCGGCGATCTCGGGTCGCCTCGTGAACAGATCTGCGCGGCGCTCCGAGTGCTCGCCGACTGCTGAGAGCGAGCTCTCAGCAGGTGTCTCGACGCCTGAGCCGCCATGCCGTGCGGCGACACCGGGCGCCCCCCGGAAGGCGAGGGTCAGACTGAAGTCCGACCCTGGGAACTAGCCGTATTCGCGGGCCAGCGCGCGGTGGAGCTCGGTCTGGTCGACCACCACGAGGCTGACCGCGGTGCCGGCCAGGGCGCGGAGCTCGTCGCAGGCGCCGACATCGGTCGGGTCGGCGACGCCGACGAGGAGCCGGCCGTCCTCGAGGAAGCGGATCGGGATCGCGCCGTGACTCCGTGCGTCCCTCGCATCGAGCCGTGCGACGGCGTCGGGATCGATCTCGGCCGCGTCCAGGTCGAAGAACTCCAGCTCGTACTGCTCGGCGAGCGCCCGCGAGATCGTCCCGGACTCGATCCAGCCCCACTGGACGAGCAGCTCGCCGAGCCGCAAGCCGGTGCCCTGCTGGTCGATCAGGGCGAGCTCGAGCTGCTCGCTCGTGATCAGCTTCTCGCGGAGTAGAAGCGTCCCGAGAGGGAGCCATTCCGCCTTCTGCGCGTGCAGCATCACCTGCTCTATCGGCGGCGGGGCAGTCGCCCTGTAGCCCATTGATCGAGGGATGTTGTCCGGCCCTCGAACGACGATTCTTTTGATATGAGCGTTGCGCCCCAGCCGCTCGACGTTGCACGCCTCGACCGGGCCCTCGACCGGCTCGCCGATCACTGTGAGCTGGTCGACCGGATCACCACCCACATCGAGCAGCGCCGGGTCATCGTCCGGAGCAGGCTCGAGCAGGAGCTCGGACCGGAGCTGACACACGCGCTCCTCGCCAGCCTCGCCCCGGCACGCTTGTAGCCTGAAGGCGACGTGAAAGCGCGCCTCTCGACCGACGGCGGCGCGCGCGGCAACCCCGGGCCCGCCGCCTACGGCTACGTGCTCGAGGCCGACGACGGGACGGTGCTCGACGCGCGCGGCGAGGCGATCGGCGTCGCGACGAACAACGTCGCCGAGTACCGCGCCCTCGTCGCCGGGCTCGAGAAGGCCGTCGAGCTGGGGGTGGACGAGCTCGAGGTCGTCTCGGACTCGGAGCTCCTCGTCAGGCAGATGCGGGGCGACTACCGGGTGAAGAACGCTGCGCTGCGCGAGCTCTTCCTCGCAGCGTCGGCGCTCGCGCGTGCCGTCGGGAAGGTCGCCTACGTCTCCGTCCGCCGCGAGCACAACGAGCTCGCCGACCGCCTCGTCAACGAGGCGCTCGATCGCGCAGCGTCGAGCGGCTGAGACCGCCGATATACTCGGCCCGCGCGGATGTAGCTCAGTTGGCTAGAGCGTCTGCTTGCCATGCAGAAGGTCGTGGGTTCGAGTCCCATCATCCGCTCCTCTTAGGCAAGCCGTTTCCGAGACACTGAGGGCCTCTTGCGAGGCCCCTTCATTCCGGACTTGGGCTGGATTCGGCGCCGCGACTTCGCAATCCAGGCGCAGCCGTAGGCGACGGACCTCCTGCAAATCGAAGCGATTTTCGTAAGCGTTCAGGTACCCCGTTGGTTCAGGCGACCGCGGGGATGGGATCGCCTCGGATCCTGGCGCTGAGGACGTCGCTGAGGTAGGCGAAGAGCGAGCGTCCCTGCAGGCGGCAGGTGGCCGAGGCTGAGAGGAGCCGCTCGATTGTGCGCTCGCCCCGCTCGGACTGGCTGCCGAGCGAGAGCTTGCGGTCGAAGCCGACGACGCAGGCCGCGTAATCGTGTCCCGCTCCGACGGCGAGACCGTGGGTGATCGCCGCCGTCGCGCGCTCGAGCGGGCCGCTGGCGCGTTGCCCGGCGTGTGGCCGGCGGGCGCGCTCGACGAGCTGCGCAACGAGTGGCGCTGACCGCACTCGATACGAGCGTGCTGATCGCGCTGCTCGATCCCACCGACGCCCATCACCAAGCCGCGCGCGCCTCGCTCGAGGCCTACGCCGACGACGACCTGCGCATGCCCGCGCACACGCTGGCCGAGGCGCTCGTGCACCCCGTGCGGACAGGTAAGGAACGTGAGGCGCGACGCCTGATCGCCAGCCTGGAGATCGTCGTCGACCCGATCGACGAAGTCGTGGCGGTCGCCGCGGCGAGGCTTCGCGCACGGCACGGCACCGCCCTGCGAATGCCGGATGCGCTCGTGCTCGCCTACGCCGACGTACGCAAGGCGAAGAGCGTCCTGACCGCTGACGCGCGATGGACTGCGTGGAGCCGGCGGGTCGAGCTCGTCAACACCTGACCCCGACACCGGAGTCTGGAGCCAAGAGCAGAGCTCGAGGCCGAGGCTCGGCGGCTCATCGGAAGTCCGCCCGCGGCCCTTCCCTGCGCGAGCGCCGCGGACGCGAGCGGGCCAACGCGGGTGCGGCGGCTCCAGTTGTGCCGCCATCTCTACTTGTTATACTCTGTATTAACATGCCACGGGAACGCACGTCGAGGGTGCTCGCGGTTTCTGTCCCGCCGGCTGCGGCCGAGGAGTTTGATCGCTTGGCCAAGACGGAGGGGCGGAACAAGAGCGAGCTGTTTCGAGAGATGCTGCGCGTCTATCGTGGATATCGCGAGACTCGGACGTTCGAGTCGTTGCAACGCTACGGCGCCGCTCGGGCACGGCACCAGGGGATTCGCGACGAGCATGACGTGGAGCGGCTGATCGATGAGTTTCGCCGCGCCGGGTGAGGGTTGTCGCGGACACCAATGTGCTGGTGTCGGCGCTGATCTTTCCCGGTGGGGCGCCTGAGGCGGTCTATCGGCTGGCGCTCGAAGGTCGGATCGAGCTTGTCACCTCGAGGCCGCTCCTCGCGGAGCTCGGCCGCGTCTTGGCGGCGACGTTTGGCTGGGAGCCAGAGTGGACGGAGGAGGCGGTGGCCGAGGTGATCCGGGTGGCCGAGCTGGTCGAGCCACGACAACCGGTCGCCGAGATCGAGGCCGACCCGGCCGACGACCGCGTCCTCGAGGCCGCCGAGGAAGGCAATGCGGACGCGATCGTCTCCGGCGACCGTCACCTGCTCGCATTGGAGTCATGGCGAGGCATCAGGATCGAGTCGCCCGCCTCGTTTCTCGCAACGCTCTGAACCCGGGCCGCTCCCGGGCCGGCGTCAAAGCTCGACCCGGAGGCCGGGCGGCTCGCGTTCGAGGCGTGGCCGTGGCGGCTCCGGTCGCACCGAGCACGTGGGCTCGTCGCGCTCGCGCGCGAGCATCTTCGATCGCTGCTCTGCGAGTTGCCGTAGCTGTCCCGCTTCTCGTCGGCGCGCTGGAGCGCGGTCCGGTCGGCGGGCGATCTGGGTTTTGAGGTCGGCTCGGCTTCCGTGGTTCCACCAGTGGAGCTGTTGCAGTTCGCGCTCGGCGGCTGCGAGCCGGTTGGCCGCGCCCTCGCGCAGTCCGTCAACGCGCTCCTCTTCCTGGGCGATGAGGCGCAGCGTCGTGTCGCGCGGCTGTCGGCTCTGGTCGAGCGCGAGCGGCTTCGGGCGATCATTGCAGCGCCTGAGTCGCGCGTTCGGGTGGAGCGGGCCGGTTCGGGTCGCGTAGGGGCGTCTCAGGCTCGAGCGGGTCGCGCTCGGCGAGGTAGACGTGTGTCTCTGCGCGGGCACGGAGCAGGCAACGTAGCCCCACTCGCGCAGGGCTCCGTGGTCGGGGAGGAGGACGAAGGCGCGCTCGACGGTCGCGCCCTGGGCGGCGTGGCCGGTGAGTGCGTAGGTCCTCCTCCTGGACGTCGAAGTAGGAGCCGCCTTTCCGGAGCCAGTCCGTTGTCGGATGCTGGGTCGAGAGGACGACACGTCCACCGGGGCGCAGCACGCGAAAGAACTCGCGCAGGCAGGCCGTGCGGTCGTGGACGTAGTGGATGGCGAGCGGGCAGACGACGAGATCGAAATCCGCATCGCCGAACGGGAGCGACTCGTTCAGGTCCGCGTAGCGGACATCGGCGGACGCGGCCAGGCGCTGGCGCGCGAGGTCGAGCATCGGTTCGCTCGCATCCACTGCGACGACGTCGGCGTCGCGGGCAACGAGTTTCCGCGTAGAGGCCGGGCCCGCATCCGGCGTCGAGGACGCGGCGCGCGTGAACCTCCCCGACGAGACCGAGCACGGCGGGTCGGTCGTAGTGCGCGTTGTACGCGCTGTCCAGGGCATGGGCCTCGAAGACCGACGCCATGTCGTCGTACGGGGCTGCCATGCCACGATCTTGCCCGAACGCGGGTTCGTTCGACTCTCGACGGGCAAGCCTTGCACGGGGCCGCGCACGACGCCTCGACCCGTCTGCGCGGCACCCGTCGAGACCACATCCCGATGCGTGCGACGTCGACGCTACACTTGCTACATGAGTAGCCAACCGATCCGAATCGGGAAGGAGACATTGCAGACGCTGCGGGAGCGAAGCCGCGGAAGCGGCGAGCCGCTCGCCCGCCTGGCGGAGCGGTACATCGAGGAGGGGCTTCGTGCCGACCGCCACCCAGGCGTTTTCTTTCGCGAGGGCCCGGCCGGGCGACGCGCCGTCGTGGTCGGAGGACCCGATGTCTGGGAGATCGTGAGCGCCGTACGTAGCGCGCCGGAGAAAGGGGAGGCGTTAGTGCCGGCCCTCGCGGAGCGCCTGGGCGTAGCCGAGAGCAGGATCCGGGCCGCGATTCGCTACTACGCCGAGTACTCCGACGAGATCAACGACTGGATCGCAGCCAACGATGCTGAGGCGGAGAGGCTGGAAGCGGCTCTCGCGCGCGAGCGCGAGTTGCTCGCTTGAGGCTGCTGCTCGACGAGATGTACGCGCCCGCGATCGCCGCAGAGCTCCGCGCGCGCGGCCACGACGTCGCCTCGGTTCACGGCCTCGCGGATGCGCTCATGACCGGCGCGTCTGACGCCGACGTGCTCGCGGCCGCCCAGCGCGAAGGGCGCACGCTCGTGACCGAGAACATTCGCGACTTCCGTCCTCTCGAGGGCGGGCTCCTCGCCGATCGCTCCCATCACGCCGGACTCATCTACACGAGCAACCGCCGGTTCCCGCGTGGCGATCCGGCGACCACGGGGCGGCTCATCGGCGCGCTCGACGCGCTTCTGCGTCGCGCTCCGGACCTGCGCGACCGCTCGATGTTCCTGGAGAGGGTCGACCGTTGATCCGCAACTGACGACGTGCGCAACATCCAACGCGCGGACGTCCAAGGAGAAGCGAGCGCGCTCGCCTCACGCCGAGCAGCTGTCGTTCGTGGCGAGCCCGCGAACGACAGCTGCCGTCCAGCATCACGGCGTCAGTCCACCAGCCGAGTAACTGCGGAGCGCGGGGAGGGGCCGCCCGGTGCCGAGCGGCCCCTCGCACCGTCGTCTACTGGTGGAGGTTGACGCGGATCGAGAACAGGCGGCGGGTCGAGATCCCGCCGAGGATGTTCTCTCCGGGCTTGCGGGCGCGGACGAACATCGCGATCAGCTGCTGCTTGGAGCTGACCGGGAAGCCGCCGAGCCGCTGGAGGTGGAGCTCCGCCCAGCCGTCGGCGCCGGTCGGTGTCTCCGGCGGGACCGAGAACTGGTTGAACGGC
>JBBRXG010000136.1:0-6607 GCA_038248655.1 Gaiellales bacterium | reverse complement strand
GCTTCGACTCGAACACCAACCGCACCGCCCGCTCACGCAACTCCTCTGAGTACTTCCTCGGTCTCGACATCGCAGAAGCATCTCCTTCCACCAGGACAGAACCCGGCTCCGGAGCCTCCACAATTCCCAGGGTCCTTCAGTCAGCTAACGCCATTGCCAGCTGGCCCGGTCTCGTGCCGAAGCGAGACCGGGCCAGGTGGGCGGATGTTCTCGCTCAGATGAGTCGACGGGCGATGACTAGCTAGAAGCATCCCCGAGCGAGCGCTCGATGTGACGCCTGAACGTCGGAGGGCTTCAATGAACGCCGCGCGTGGTTTGTGCGTGCGGCGCGACAGGCCTTCTGGTCGCCCGTCGGCTGCCCAGTCGCCCCCACAGCCGTGAGGGCGAACGCCTGAGAAGAGACAGCTGGTCTGGTCGCGCTGAGGGTGACGGCTGGGTTGCGCGGGCCCAGCAGCCGATCGGCCTCCCGCAGCTTCCTGATGAACTGCTCCGGCGTATGCCGGCGCCTCGCATGCTGTCCCATCGCTCCGATTGTCCTCCTTGCCCGACACTGGGCAGTAAGACTCTCGAACCGACCGGACCGACCTCAGGGGGTCACGCCATACTTACTGGAGAACGACCCCGAGATACGGCATGAGTGGGACAAGTGGGTGGGAATGTCCGGCCAGTCTCGGCGTCCTATGTCCCAGCGGCGTGGTGTGCTCATTCTCCTGCACTCAGAGCGCATCGAGCAGTTGCTCACTCGGCAGCGCGAGGAGGTTCGAGCAGCGAGAAGCGATCGTCCCGATGGGCATTGAGATGACCTAACAGAACAACAGCATGCACTTCGAAAAAACAGTGTTCTGTCCAGAGTCGTACGCTTGGACGGGTTTCGCGAGGCTGCCACGCTGGCTGAGAAGCGGACAACCAGGCTACGTAAGCGTTGTCGCGTCTGAGGCTTCGGGCGGCGACGCGGTACGGAGTCGTCCGGCCCGACGGCGGGCTTGTACAGAGTCGTGAATTGGGGACTCTAATGTTCCGGCGGCAAAAGGGGCGAGTGGTCGCACAGTGGCGCTCAATCCGGCTGGAAGATGTCCCGCCCGTCGTGGAATTTCGCGACGGGCGGGACATCCTCGGCAGGCGTCACCGCGAACCCGACCGGTGCCTGGGCGACGCAGCAGGCACGAAACATGGTCGAGACGTTTATCGAGCGTCCCTCGTCCTGAGCCGACTCGGTTCTTGATCCACGACCGCGACAGTGCCCCGGCCCCGGTTCACCGGACACTCTGGTGAACAACGCGATCATGTCATCGCCTCCGGCGCCAGCGCGAGCAGGTGCTCGCGCGCCTCGACGGGTGTGCGGTAGTCGTGGCGCTCGAGCAGCCACTCGCGGTTGTAGGTGCTGGCGAACCGGCGGACCGCTGCGCGCAGCTGCTCGAACGTCTCGAAGCGTTCGATCCAGTCTGAGCCCTCCCGGGTTCCGCAGAACCCGGGAGGGCTCAGTTTCCGGGATCGCGATCGATCGAGCTTCGGTCGTCAGTGCTGCTGCGTGGTCCGGTCGGAGGGGGTGACGATGCCTGTTTCGTAGGCGTAGACGACGGCTTGGACGCGGTCGCGGAGGTTGAGCTTCTGGAGCACGCGCGCGACGTGGGTTTTGGTGGTTGCTTCACTGATGACGAGTTGATTGCAGATCTCGGCGTTCGAGCGGCCGCGGGCGAGCAGCTCGAGCACCTGGCGTTCGCGCGGGGTCAGCTCGGCCAGCGCCGGGGGCTGTTGTGGCGTGGGTGGGGGCTCGCGGCGGGCGAACTCCTCGATCACGGCGCGTGTCACTGACGGTGCGAGCAGCGCTTCGCCGGCGGCGACGATGCAGACGGCGGCGACGATCTCTTCCGGCGGGGCGTCCTTGAGCATGAAGCCGGAGGCGCCGGCAAGGAGAGCGTCGTAGACGTACTGGTCGAGCCCGAACGTGGTCAGGATCAGCACCCGGGTCGAGGGCCGGCCATGGACGATCCGGCGGGTCGCCTCGATGCCGTCGAGGACGGGCATGCGGATGTCCATCAACACCAGGTCAGGCTGCAGACGCCGCGCTGCGGCGATCGCCTCCTCGCCGTCGGCGGCTTCGCCTACGACGGTGAGGAGAGGTTCTGTCTCGAGGATCTTGCGCAGGCCGACGCGAACGAGCGCCTGGTCGTCTGCGATCAGCACGCTCGTCATCGGATCGGCAGCACCACGCGGACGGCGAAGCCGCACTCGCCGCGACGGCCGGCGTCGAGGCGGCCGCCGTAGAGCGCGACGCGCTCGCGCATCCCGACCAGCCCCTGACCGCCGCCCGCGACGGTCGCGGCGGCGCCGGCTCCGTTATCGGCAACCTCGAGTTCGAGCTGGTCGGGCCCGTAGCGAAGCGTCACGGTCGCCTGCGCATCGCCCGCGTGCTTGAGCGCGTTCGTCAGCGCCTCCTGCACGATCCGGTAGGCGGACAGCTCGATCCCGACCGGCAACTCGCACGGCTCCCCCTCCACGTAGAACTCGACCGGGAGCCCGGCCTCGCGCACCTGCGTCACTAGACGAGGCAGGTCGGCGAGCGATGGCTGCGGTGCGAGCGGGTCGCCGTCGCCGTTGCGCAACATGCCGACCAGCCGGCGCATCTCCGTCAACGCGCCGCGGCCGATCTGCTCGATCGTCTGCAGCACCTCGCGCGTCGAGCCTGCTTGCCCGTCGAGCACGCGTCGCTCCGCGCCGGCCTGGACGACGATCATCGAGACGTTGTGGGCGATCGCGTCGTGGAGCTCGCGCGCGATCCGAGCCCGCTCCTCGACCACCGCCTCCCGTGCTGCCACGTCGCCCTCCCGCTCCGCCAGCTCCGCCCTCCGCTCGCGGTCGCCGAGAATGCGGCGGACGAGGAGCATCACGACCAGCACGATGGCGACGAACGACGGTCCGCCCTTGGCGCTGCCGTTGAGCGGCGCGAGCGCCGCGGCGACGAAGACGGTCGTGCCGAGCAGGAACTGCCGCGGCCGCGTCCAGGCCGCAAGCGCGTACAGGGCGCAGAACTCGCCGATCGGGTAGGCGATCGCCTGCGGATCCCAGAGCCCGTGCGCGAACGCGCCGAGCACCGGGATGCCTGCGCCGACGAGCAGCGGGTAGCGGCGGCGCACGGCGATCGGCAACGTCATGATCGGTGCTAGCAGTGCGAGTGCTACTCGGTGCGTGCCCGAGTCGCCGCCGACCAGCGCCCCGAGAAGAGCGTCGAGCAACAGCACTAGCGCGAGCAGCCGGTCGACCGTCACCGGGTCGGGCCGGAAGCGAAGCAGAGCGGAGAGGCGGCCGGGCACGAGTCAGACGTTAGAGCCGCCGCAGCCCTCTGTCATCAGTCGTCCGGCTGATCCCTGTGGCGCGAAAGATCAGCCGGTCGGCTGACGCGAAGATCGCGCCGGCGGCCGACGACGCGAGCGCTCCCGCCTCCTAGCCTCTGCCCGGGTCAGCCAACCGAACAGGAGGGATCCACATGAACTCGCGGCTCATCCGTCTCGTACCGCTCGCCGGCGTCGTCTTCGCCGTGCTCGAGGTAGCGGGCAATCTGTCGATCGGCAAGTTTCCGGACGGCGACTCGCCGATCGCCAAGCTGATCGCGAACGACTCGGTCCATCACGCCGGCATCGTCAGGGGCGGCTTCATTCTGCACTGGGCGGCGCTCTTCCTCGCCTTCTTCGCCGCCGCGCTCTGGGCGCGAATCCGCAGCGGCGGCGTCCATCCCCTGATCGCGGGCGCGGCGCTCCTCGGGGCGGCGGTCACCGTGGCCGCAGAGCTCGCAGGCGCGGGCGTCTACTCGACGCTCGGCTTCATCGGCGACAAGCATACGATCGCGCCGGCCACGCTGCAGGCGGTGCATCTCAGCGGCGCGGGCGGCGGCCCGATCAGCGGCGACGGCGGACTCGCGATCCTGCTGCTCGCGATCGCGGCCGCCGGGCTCGCCGGCCACGCGTTTCCGCGCTGGCTCACCTGGAGCGCCCTGCCCCTCGGGCTGCTGCAGCTGACCCCGGTCGGTTTCTTCGCCGAGGTCGTCTTCCTGCTCTGGGCGGTGGCCGCGAGCATCTACATGACAGTTCGGCCGGCGCCGGAGGCAAGCGAAACAAGGCACGGCACCGACCTCGCCCCCGCAGGGCTCGACGACCCCGTTCACGGCTGATCCGAGGCGACCCGGATGGGCGAACGCTCCAACCTTCCGAACGGAGGGCCGGCACAGCCGGCCCTCCGAATGCTCGTGACGAACCCGACAGTCCTTTGACGACCTCTGCGTGAGAGAGGTGGTCAACGCGCCGTTTCGATGAGATTCCTCGGTCCGGGTGTCGATCGAGGAGGTTCCGAGATGATCCAGCAAGGGCAGGTGTTCAAGTTGAAGGCGAAGGCGGCGGATGGCCAGCCGCTGTGGGCGTATCGGCATCGGCTCGAAGGGCGCGGGTCGGCGAGGCCGCAAGTGGGCGGGTTCGCGAGCCGTGCTGACGCACTGAATGCGCTTGAGAAGGCTCTCGAGCGGCTCGGGCCCGGCAGGCGAGGAGCGACGATCACGCTCGCTGAGCTGGTCGATGAGTACCTCGAGATGCATCAAGCCGAGCGAGTCACGATCGCGAAGCTGCGCTGATCTTCTTCGGCGTCCGCGGACGGCGCTGGCTCGCCGCGCAGCAGCTGCCCGTCGGCGAGCAGGAGACGGTCGCGGCCTGCCTGCGCCAGATCGAGTTCCTCGACCGCGAGATTGCCTTGGTCGAGAGGGCGCTCGCCGAGCAGGTGCTCGCTTCGACGGAGATGCGGCGGCTGCTCACCCTCCCGGGCGTCAACTTCGTCACCGCCGCCGCGCTGCTCGCAGCGATCGGCGACATCGGTCGTTTCCCGACCTCCCGCCAGCTGGTCAGCTACCTCGGCCTCGACCCGCGCGTCAACCAGCCCGGCAGCGAGCCGGCCCGACATGGCCGGATCAGCAAGCAGGGGCCCGGCGAGACGCGGCACGTGCTCGTCGAAGCGGCCTGGCACGCCGCCCGCGCACCCGGGCCGCTACGCGCCTTCCACCAACGGATCGCCGCCCGCCGCGGCGGCAACATCGCCACCGTCGCGGTCGCCCGCAAGCTCGCCGTGATCGCCTGGCACATGCTCAGCGAGGATGTCCGGATCGTCGTGGAACTTCGCGACGGTCCCCGCTTGACGGTCAGACGGTAACGGGTTCGGCGACCTCCTGCGCGACGATGATCGGCGGAGCGGTTCGGAGTGCGTGACGCTCGATGGCGACGACGAGCTGGGCGAGGTCGCGGTAGCCGATGATCCTGCGGAACTGCTGCTCGGCCACGAGCATGCCGGCGGCGGTCCAGCGCTTGCGCATGTCGCCGTCGTGCCAACGCTTCACGTTGCGCTGGGTGTAGCGGACGATCTCGATCATGCTCTCGCACGGGTTCGTTGAGCACAGCGTCTGGGCGAGGTTGCCGGTGATCCCGAGCCGCATCAGCGTCAGCGTGTCGTGCATTCCTTCGCGCAGCGAGCTGGCGGCGTCCGGCCATGTGCGCTCGAGCTCGCCCGCGAGCAGCTCGAGCCGCTGCTTGGCGAGCTCAGGGTCGGTCAGCGACCAGGCGACGCGCATCCGAGCGCGAACGGCGTCGCGGTCGCGCTCGGGCAGCAGATCGGTGACGTTGCGCTCCTTGTGGCGGTGGCAGCGGTGCACGAGCGCGTGCTCGCCGAAGACGTCCTTGATCGCCCGCCGCAGCGCCTTAGCGCCGTCGATCACGAACAGGATCGCCTGCTCCGGGTCGAGACCGCGGTCGACGAGATCGGCCAGCAGCGTCCGCGCCAGAGTGGCGTTCTCGGTCGAGCCCTCCCAGAGCCCGAGCGGGATCTTGACCCCGTCGGTCGTGATCCCGACCGCGACGACATGGGTGCGCTCGGCGATCTCCATCCCGTCGAGCATCATCACCGCCAGCCGGACGTCGTCGAGCCGGCGCGACATCAGCTCCTCGAGCGCGGTCGTGGTGCGCTCGACGAACATCTCCGACACCGACGTCTTCGACGTCGTCGACGAGGACTGCTCGACCTCCTCGCCGACGGGCTCACCAACACGCGCGAAGCTGCGGGTGGAGACGCCGGCGAGCATCCGGTCCATCACCGCCCTGGTCAGCGGGTCGCGGTCGGCGAAGTATTCGTACGTCTCGACCGGCAGCTCGCGCGCGTCGTCGGCCGAGCGGATCCGCGGACGGCTGACCTGCACGCGTCGGCCGCCGAGCGTCATCGACCCGTCCTGGTGGCCGTGCCGCTTCGCCGTGCGGTCCGGGTTGTGCCTGCCCTTCGCGCCGACGACCTCATCGACCTCGAGCTCCATCAGTTCGTGCACGACGCCCAGCCCGACGCCGACGCTGAGCGCGAGCAGTCCCTCTCTCGCCGCCCCGACCAGCTCGCCGAGCGCCTCCTCGATCTGCGGCGGCAACACGCTCTCAGCCGCCGCCGCGGTCGTGACGACCTTCGCGCCGAGTACCTTCCTCATGGCGGTTCCTCCTGTCCTCTCAGACGTGGTTGGCGCCTGTCACGCTCGCAACGCGAACGGACAGGGCGGGAGGACCGCCGCTCAAACTTCTACGAGATTCCGGACAACCTC
>JBBRXG010000135.1:0-6618 GCA_038248655.1 Gaiellales bacterium | reverse complement strand
TTGGCTTGCCGGTAGCTCGACCATGCGTCGACCCACACAAGCCTCCTCCTCCCGCGCTCCGCTGTCAACTCGCCGCCTCAACGACGGCGCACCCATCTCGGAGCGCTCCCCTCGGCAGCTCCTGGCCGGCCTGGCACTCTTGTCACCAGTGGATCGGACGACCGCAGAGGACGGCTCCGTCGGCTCATCGGAGGCAGTGAGACTCGAACGGCCCGTCGTGCCCTTCTCGGTCGACGGAGCGCTCGAACTGGGCCGGAGCTACTGGCCGACGGTGGAGCGCTGCACGCTCGGCATCGTCAGGCGGCGGAAGGCATCGTCGGCAGTCGCGTTGCGCGTCTTCGGCCGCGGACCGGCGTTTCTTTGTTTCGGCGAGCCCCGGCTGGAGGCAAACCCGGCCGGCGTCATGTGCCGCTATCCGATCGAGGGCGGTTTCCTCGCCCGGCACCCGGGCGGATCGATCAGCTTCGAGCAGCGTTCCGGGGACGAGCTCGAGCTGCGCTCGACGATCAGCGGGTTTCATCCGCGGTTCGCCGCCAGGCCTGGAGCCCCGCACTGGACCGGCGCCCTCTACAACCAGATCCAGAGCCGCGTCCACGCTGCGATCGGCCGTCGCTACTTCCGCTCTCTTCAGCAGCGGGCACGACAATGAAGGTCGTCGTCTTCGGCGCGACCGGAACGATCGGGCAGCCGCTCGTCCAGGCTCTGCGTGGCCGGCACGAGGTCACCGCCGTCTCCCGGCAGCCTCCCTCGGGCTCAGCCGAAGGCGCGTGGGTTCGCGCCGACCTCGCGGATGCCGCCAGCGTCGGGCGGGCGCTGGCCGGCGCCGAGGTCGCCTACTACCTCGCCCACTCGCTCGGGGCAGGCAACTTCGAGGAGCAGGACCGGCAGGCGGCCGGCGTCTTCGCAGCCGAGGCCGAGCGAGCCGGACTGAAACAGATCGTCTACCTGGGCGGCCTCGGCGACGACTCGTCCGACCTGTCGCCCCACCTGCGAAGCCGGGCGGAGACCGGGCGTCTGCTCGGAAGCGGTTCGACCTCGCTCACCACGCTTCGCGCCGCGGTCGTCATCGGCAGAGGCAGTGCCGCATTCGAGACGATCGTCGCACTCGTCAACCGCCTGCCGGCGATGATCTGCCCCCGGTGGGTCTCGACCCCCACCCAGCCCATCGCTCTCGCCGACGTCGTCGCCTACCTGGCCGGAGTCTGCGGGCGAAGCGAGGCGCTGGGACGGACGTTCGATCTCGGCGGCCCCGAGGTGATGACCTACCGGGAGATGATCGAGCGTATCGGCCTCATTCTCGGCAAGCGTCCATTGATCATCGAGGTGCCCGTGCTGACACCGCGGCTGTCCTCGTACTGGTTGCGGCTGGTGACGCCGGTGCGAGCATCTGTCGCGCGCCCTCTGATCGAAGGGCTGAAGAATCCGACGGTCGCGCATGAGCGATCGATCGATCGCCTCGTTCCGATCGGTTTGACTCCGTTCGACCACGCCGCCCGCGCGGCGCTGGCCACCTAGCTAATGCGTGCCCGCAGCAGCCGCGAAGCATCGCCGCACGAGAACCCGAACGAGCTCCGACTTGTACTCGGCCGAGCCGTTTGCGTCCTCGACCGCCCCGGCCGACTCCGCCGCCAGGCCGGCCGCCGTCTCCAGTGCGTCCTGATCGTCGACCGCCTTCCCGGCCAGGGTCTGCGCGGCCGCGCGCGCGAGAATCGGCCGGGCGCCGACCGAGCCGACCGCGATCCGGGCCTCGGCGACCGTGCCGTCCTCCACCCGCACGGCGCACGCCACCGTCGCCGCCGGCCGCTCGTGGAACGCGAGCTTGAGGTGGGCGATACCGGTTCCGGACGGAGGGAACGGGATTCGCACCGAGTGGAGGAGCTGTCCGTGCTCGAGCGCCGTCTCGTAGGGTCCGACCAGGAACTCCGCGAGCGGCAGCCGGCGGCCGTCGACCTCGACCTCGGCGTCGACGGCGAGCAGGAACGTCGCCGGATCGGAATGCGGGTCGGAGAAGCAGAGGTTGCCGCCGAGCGTGCCCACGTTGCGGACCCGGATGTTCGCCACCCGCCGGGCCATCGCCGCCAGCGCCGGCAGGCGCTCGACGACGAGCGGCGAGCGCTCGATCTCGCGGTGCGTGACGGTCGACCCGATCACGAGCGCCCCGTTCTCGGCGCGGATGCCTCCGAGCTCCTCGATCCTCTTGATGTCGACGAGATGGCCATAGGCCGCGAAGCCGAGCTTCAGCAGCAGCAGGAGCTCGGTGCCCCCGCAGATCACCGCCGCGTCCTCGCCGTAGCGGACGAGCAGCTCCCGCGCCTCGTCGGTCGAAGCCGCGCGGTGCAGGTCGAAGGGCGGGAGCGTCACGCGGCGACCGGCTCGATCGCGTCCTCGTCGCCGAGGAAGAGCAGGCGTCCGTTCCTGCTCAGCACGCGCTCGACCGCCTCGGCCGGAAGCCCGCTCAGGCGCACCTTCTCGATCTCGACGACGGGGTGGTGGAACGGGACGTCGGTGCCGAAGAGGACCCGCGTCTCCCCGACGCGCTCGTATGCCTCGCGGATCTTCGTGTGCATCGGCATCCCCGACGTCTCCAGGTACACGTTCGGGTTGCGCAGGGCGACCTCGATCGACCCGTTGATGTAGACGACGTTGCCGTGGCCCATGTGGCCGAGGATGATCTTCGCCTCGGGGAAGCCGACCGCGAGCTCTTCGATGCTCCACGGAAGGCTGAAGATCGGGTGCCCGCAGTGGATCAGCACCGGCAGATCGCGCTCGACGAGCAGCTCGACCAGCGGATGCACCGACCGGTCGTTCGGGTGGAAGCCGTCGAGCAGCGGGTGCATCTTCACCCCGAGGAACCTCGGGTGGTCGAGGAGCCCGGCCGCCTCCTCCAGGTAGCCGGGCACCCGTGGGTTCGCCCAGACCAGGCCGAAGAGGCCGGGGATCGACTCGATCACCTCGCGGACGTACGCGTTGTCGGGGTGGAAGACGACGCCGCCCGTGATGTTGTGCTCGCGCATCAACGACTCGAGCCCGTCGCGGTCGATCGAGACGCCGAACATCGACTCGAACGAGCCGACGTGCATGTGCGAGTCGAAGATCACACGGCCGCCTTCCTCGCCCCCGACAGCTCGGCGAGCGCGGCCTCGACGCCGGCGCCGATCTCGACCGGCGTGCCCAGATCGGCGAGCGTCTGGCCGAGCGCGGCCAGGCCGACGACCGGGTGCAGCGACCTGGCGGAGGGCCCCATGTGGCCGATCCGCACGAGGTTGCCGGCGCCCTGTCCGCCGGAGATCATCACCCCGTAGCGCTCGCGGCAGTGCGCGCGGACCTGGACGTCGGTGAGGCCCTCCGGCACCGCGATCGCCGTCACGCAGGCCGCGGCGACGTCGTCGCCGCGCGGCCAGAGCTCGAGCCCCATGGCGCGCACACCGGCGCGGCAGGCCACGGCGGAGAGCTCGTGGCGCGCGATCGACGCGTCGAGACCCTCCTCGAGCAGCTCGTCGACGCACGCCTCGACGCCGTGGAGGTCGGAGACCGAGGGGGTGAAGGGAAACTTGTCGCCGTCGATCCACTGCTCCTTCCAGTCGAGCATCGAGAGGAACGAGGCGCGCGGGGCGGCGGGATTGGCGCGGATCCGCTCCCAGGCGGCCTCGCTGACCGTCATCAGCGACATGCCCGCAGGGCCGCCGAGGCATTTCTGCGCGCCGGCGACGCAGACGTCGAGCATCCACTCGTCGGTCTTCAGCGGAATCCCGCCGAGCGACGAGACGCAGTCGACCAGCGTCAGCGCGCCGTGTGCGCGCGCGATCGGCCCGATCGCGGACACGTCCGCGAGCGTGCCGGACGGCGTCTCCGAGTGGACGACGGTGACGAGCTCGATCCCGGCGTGCTCATCGAGGAAGCGCTCGACGTCGGCCGGGTCGACCGCATCGTTGTACGGCACCTCGAGCTCGTGCAACTCGGCGCCGAAGTCCTTCAGCCAGTAGCCCATGCCCTTGCCGAAGACCCCCTGGACGAGGTTGAGCACCTTCGTGCCGGGCCGGACCAGCCCGCGTGCCGCCGCCTCCAGGCCGAGCACGGCCTCGCCCTGCATCAGCAGGACGTCGTTCCGGGTCAGGAAGACCCGGGCGAGCTTGCGCTCGGTGGCGCGGAACCGCTCGAGGAAGACCGGGTCGTAGTGGTAGACGACCGGCGAGCCGAGCGCGGCGAGCACGCGCGACGAGACGGTCACAGGGCCGGCGGACAGGGTGAAGTCTGGGTCGCGCATGAGGCTCCTTTCAGCGGGCTCCCCGCACGTACGGGAGCGCCAGGGCAGGCGGCAAGTATGACCGGCGGGCGAACAGCATCAGCGCGATGATGATCGCCGCGAACGGCAACATGTGGACGACGTCGGTGGAGATCGTGATCCCGGCCAGCTGGAGCGAGTCGGACAGCGAGAGCGCGATCCCGAACAGGAACGAGCCGGCGAGCACCCACAGCGGGCGGCCCCGGCCGAGCATCGCGATCACGATCGCCATGAACCCCTGACCCTGGGTGATGAACGGGGTGAAGATCCCGGCCGCGACGATCGAGAGATAGGCGCCGCCGAGCCCGGCAAGCGCGCCGGTCGAGAGCGCCGCCCAGGTACGCGTGGCGACGACGCTGACCCCAGCCGCGTCGAGCGCTTCCGGCTTCTCGCCTGCCGCGCGCAGGTTGAGCCCGATGTTCGTCCTGCGGAACGCCCAGGTCAGGACGCCGACGAAGCCGAAGGCGAGGTAGACGATCGCCGGCTGGTCGAAGAGGCTGCTGCCGACGATCGGCACGTCGTCGAGGCCGGGGATCGCAATCGTCGGCGGCGCGCCGAGGCGCGGGTACGTCGAGCCGAACTCGGCCTGCTGGAGGACGCTCGTGATCCCCTCACCGGCGAGCGTGATCGCGATTCCGACCACGATCTGGTCGAGGCCGAGCCAGACGCAGAGGCCGGCCATGACGAGAGAGCCGATCATCCCGCCGGCGATCCCGGTGAGAAAACCCACCCAGATCGAGCCGCCGTAGTAGGCGCCGAGGAACCCCAGGTAGGCGCCCAGCAACATCATCCCCTCGAGGCCGATGTTGAGCACCCCGGCGCGCTCGGAGATCGTCTCGCCGAGCGCGGTGAACATCAGCGGCACGCCTGCGAGCAGCCCGCCCGCGACGACGCTCGTCCAGAACACCTCGGTCCAGACCTGGCTCGCGAGGATCACGTCGAGCGTCTCCGGAAGAGCGGCGCGCGCAGCGCCTCCTTCAGGCCGGGCGGCAGGTAGCTGCCGCCGAGGTCGCGGCGGCGGCCGAGAAACTCGATCACGGTCATGAAGAGCAGGATCAAGCCGACCAGGACGAGCAGGAAGTCGGTGGACAGGTTCGCGTTCGTCGCCGCGAGGTCGCCTCCGACCGACAGGACCGAGAAGAACGCGATGAAGGGGACGACGGCGAGCGCGTTCAGCCGCGCGAGGAACACGAACGGGATCACGGTGTCGCCGTAGGCCGGGTTCTGGCCGCCCCGGATGTAGCCCCAGAGGCCGAGGAAGTCGACCGCGGCGGCGAGACCGACGAGGAAGCCGGAGACCAGGAACCCGGTGATGATCAGCCGCGGCAGGTTGACGCCGAAGTGCCGCGCGGCCCGGGGGTTCGCGCCCATGATCTGCAGGCGCAGGCCCCAGGACGTCCGGGTGAGGATGAAGTGAACGACGAGGATCGCGCCGAACGCGACGAGGAGCCCGATGTGGATCCGCGTGCCCGGGATCGCCGGCAGCATCTTGTCGAAGTCGAGCACCCGCGTCTGCGGGATCGAGACCGCCGGGTCCTGGAACGGGCCCTTGATCAGCAGGCTCGCCAGGTCGACGCCGATGAAGGACATCATCAGCGTCGTGACGATCTCGTTCGTCCCGTAGCGGGCCTTCAGCACCGCGGGCACGAGCGTCCACACCGCGCCGGCCGATCCGGCCATTCCGAAGAGGAGCAACATCGCGAACCACAGCGGGAGGCTGCTCGTCAGGGACGTGCCGTACCCGGTGACCAGCGCGGCGCCGAGCAGGAACTGGCCGTTGTAGCCGAGGTTCCAGATGTTCGCCCGGAAGATCACCGTCAGCCCGCCGGCGATCAGGAGCAGCGGGGCCATCCGGATCGCGCTGTCCTGCCAGGCGTCCCAGCCGCCGCCGCTGACCCCGCCGCGCCAGATGTCTTCGTAGAAGCTGACCGGATTCCGGCCGAGGGCGAGCAGCAGCACGGCGCCGGCGCCGAGGGCGAGGAGGACGGGGACGAGCGAGCGGATGCAGACGTCGGCGATACGCTCGCCGAGGCGCGAGCGCCGGGGAGCAGGAACCACGAGCGGCACCTCCCGCGAGACTGTCTCGGTGCTCATGGATCATTCTCCCAGCCGGTACGAGGGCTTCCGTCGCCGCGACCGACATGGCGGGCGCGGCAGAGTGCCGTCCGAGGTGAGCACGAAAGGGAGGGAGGCTCGCGGGGGGAACCGGCCGTTCCCCCCGCGGGAGCGAGCCGAAGGCGAGCGACCGTCATGCCCCCGCGGCGCCCGCGCCGCCGCCCATCAGCCGTCCGACCAGCTCGGCCGCTCCGGGGCCCGTCGGGACCACGCCGACCAGC
>JBBRXG010000134.1:0-6638 GCA_038248655.1 Gaiellales bacterium | reverse complement strand
GAACCCCTGGTTCCCCCGTGAGCCCCTCCTTGCCTGCGACGCGGCTGTTCGGCCGTGAATGGAGCCGGCGGCGGAGGGGTGCGGCTCCATCGTCGGTCTCCGACTACCGCGGCGGCCGAGGCGGGCAAAGCCCGCCTCGACGACCGGCCGGGAGTCGCTACGCTTTCGCCCGCCGGGGCCGGGCGGCTCGCGCTCGATCGTTCGGCGGCCGGGCGGTTCCAGCCGCAAACGCCCGAGTCGGCACCCGCTCGTCGGGACGCTCCCGCACGCAGCGAAGGGTTACTCCTCCTGGTGCAGCCTCGCCCGGAGTCGCGCCCGCGCTTGCTTGTAGGCGGTCATCTGCTTGCGTTCGCCGACGGCGAGGACGCAGACGACGGCGATCGCTCCTTCTTCTGGCTCGTTGCGGTAGACGAGCCGGTAGCGTGGCTTGCCCTTGTGTGCAGGTGTGTCGAGCTTGATCGAGCGGCAGTCAGTGAGGACTTCGAAGCCGCGGACGACCCACATCTCGCGGCCGAGGTAGGGGTTCTGCTCGAGCGCGACGAGCAGCCGGACGACTTCCTTCCGCAGCTCGGCTGAGAGGGTGTGGATGTCGAGACGGGCTTCGCGGAGGAGCTCGAGTCGGTAGCTCAAGGGGATGCTTGCCGGGCGCGCTCCTGGGCGAGGAAGTCGGCGAGGCCGAGCTCGGCGGCGAGTTCGTCGAGGGAAACGCGTTCGCCGCTCGTCCGGGCGAGACGTTCCTCGAGCAGGACGCCGATGGCGAAGTCCTCGAGCTGGTCCTCGAGGTCTTCGACCCGCCGTGCGAGCGACCGCTCCCGTTCCATCGCCGCCTGTGCGTCGACCTCGGGCACCAGCCAGGCGCCGCCGGCGCGCCGGGGGCCGATCTCCACTGCACGTTCCGCGAGCGAGTGCGCGGGCCGCTCCAGCTGGGCTAGCTCGCGCACGAGCGAGGGGAGCTGCGTGCGTGCTTCCGCGGTCGCCAGGCGCCGCCTCGGCTGCTGCCGGCCAGCTTGCTTCGCCATCGATGACCTCCTGAGAGTGGTACGTGAACTCGTACAACTTAGGCTAGCACGGGCCTGCGGCTCGAAGAAGCTGCAAGGGAACAAGAACGGGGCCGCCCATCCGAACGGGACCGGCCAGCAGCAGATGGCGCGGATCGTGCAGCACTCAGTGCATCCTGGCGCAGCGCCGCCGCCCCCGGCTCGACTACCGCGTCGGCGTCGCACGGCTCGCGCCGCCATGTGACGCGGGACAGCCAGACCAGGCCGCGCGGTGAGGGGGCTAGAATGCGTGCCGTCCCGGGCGCGTAGCTCAGCGGGAGAGCGCCCGCTTCACACGCGGGAGGTCGCTGGTTCGATCCCAGCCGCGCCCATTCGGGAGTATCTCGACGGCCTTGCCTGGCGTTAGAACCTGAGGAAGGCCAGCAACGGACATAGAGACGCGCAGCAATCATCGGCGCTACTTGGCTCGCCACGGCCGCCCGTGCGGTCCTTTCGACCCACTTTATTCTCGAGACGAAGGAGTGACGATGCCTCGTTCCATCACGAAGCGGTGGACGCTCTGCGGAGCGGCCATCGGTACCGTCACGACGCTTGCCCTCGTCGTCGGTCTCGGCGTTCTCGCGGGCGCCGGCGCTGCAGCGAGCACGACGAGGCCGAAGAACACGAAGCAGCCGACGATCACGGGCACGGCCCGACCGGGCCAGGTGCTGACCGGCGACCGGGGGAACTGGAGCGGCAACCCGACCAGCTACGACTACAACTGGCTTCGCTGCGACAAGAACGGGAACGACTGCTCGAAGATCAGCGGTGCCCGCAACACGACGTACACGCTGACCTCGGGCGACGTCGCCCACACGATCCGGTTCAGGGTCGAGGCGAAGAACACGGACGGCAGTGTCACGGTGTCGTCGGATCCGACCGATGTCGTCACCGCGAGTACTTCCCAACAGCCGCAGAACACGTCTCCGCCGAAGATCTCGGGGACGCCGCGACAGGGCCAGACGTTGACCGGCGACAGAGGCAACTGGAGCGGGAGTCCGACGGACTACAACCTCTTCTGGCTCCGCTGCGACCGGAACGGGAACAGCTGCTCCAACATCGACGGAGCGGCCGGCCACACCACCTACGTCCTGACCTCGGCCGATGTCGGCAAGACCCTCCGGTTCAAGGTCGGAGCGAAGCATGGCAGCAGCAGCTACGTCTTCGCCACCTCGGTGCCGACCGCGGTCATCGCCGCCGCCGGCAAACCGCCGCGCAACCAGTCCGCGCCGACGATCTCGGGAACCCCGGCCGTCGGCCGGGTGCTGACCATGAGTGTGGGGAACTGGGCGGAGTCACCGACCGGCTACCTGTATCGGTGGCTTCGCTGCGACCGGAACGGCGGCGCCTGCATCGCGATCACGGGAGCGGTGGGGCGGACCTGGCGGGTCCTGCCCGCATCGGTCGGACACACGATCCGCGCTCGCGTCACGGCGACAAACGCCGCCGGCGCGACCCCGGCGACGTCCGCGCCGACCCGGGTGATCGCCGGGGCGGCCCCGCCTCCGCCGCCCCCTGCCGCCGGCTGCCCGGGCGGCAGAGGCACCGTGACCGTCTCGGGCATCGGGCCGCCCGCCCGGCTCCTGATCGACCGTCAGAAGACGAATCTGTCGGTCGTGCACCGCCGCACGCGGGAGTTGCTCATTCGCTACCACGTGTCGGCGTGCGGCGGGCGTTCGGTGCAGGGCGCGCTCGTCTACGCGACGGCGGTTCCCTTCAACCAGTTGACGATCCCGGCCGAGCAACGGACGGACGCAAACGGCTGGGCGAAGCTCCGCTTCCGGATGCTGCGCGGCTTTCCGGTCAGCTCGAAGCAGGGGTTGATCGCGCTCTTCGTGCGGGCGCGCAAGCCGGGCGAGAGCGTGCTGGGCGGCATCTCCACCCGCCGACTCTTCTCGGTGCGCGTCAACCTGAACGGCTGAACCCACACGCGCGGCGGCCAGCCCGTTTCCCGGGCGGCCGCCGCGCACCTTGCGGACCCGGAAACCCTCGCCGACCGTAAAAGAAAGAGTGGACCGGCGCGAGTTCGTCATCGGTGCTGCCGGGCTCGCGCTCGGGATGGGCGCGGCCAGGGCGCACGCGGGGCGCCGGCCCGCGGTCGCGTTGGTGACCGCCGATCTGGAGTCGCGCCTCGTCGCGGTCGACGTCGAGCGGGGACGGATTCTGCGGTACGTCGAGACGCTGCCGTACCCGCGCAGCATCGAGGCGGTCGGCGCTCGAGCGGTCGTGGCGCACTCGGATCTCGGAGCGGTCAGCATCGTCGACGGACGGCACCTGTCGATCACGCACGTCCTGCGCGGGTTCGGCGAGCCTCGCTACACGGCGGCCCATCCCGGCGGGCGGTACGCGTTCGTCACCGATGCGGAGCGGGGCGAGGTCGTTGCGCTCGACGTGGTGCGGGGCCGCGTGCTCGGCCGCACCCGGGTCGGGCCCTTGGCGCGGCACGTGACGATCGACCGGGCCGGCCGGACGCTCGCGGTCGCGCTCGGCTCCAAGGCCGAGGAGGTCGTGCTCGTCGATGTCTCGAAGGTCGGACTTCCGCGGCCGGTGCGCCGCTTCCGGCCGCCGTTTCTCGCCCACGACGTCGGCTTCGCCCCGGATGCCCGCCACCTCTGGGTCAGCTCGGGCAACCGCTTCGAGCTCGCGGTCTACGACGTTCGCGGCGCCCGACTCCTGGGGCGGCCGTCCGGCGACTGGCCGCCGCAGCACGTCACCTTCTCCGACGAGTCGGCGTACGTGACGAGCGGCTGGAGCGGGACGCTGCGCGTCCACCGCTTCGACGGCCGTCCCGGCGTGAGCACCCCGGTGCCGGTCGGCTCGTACAACGTGCAGCAGGCGTCGGGCTGGGTCCTGACCCCTTCGCTCGGCCACGGCGACCTCTGCGTCCTCGACGGGCGCGGTCGCCTGATTCGTCAGATCGAGGTTGCCCGCTCTTCGCACGACGCCTGCCTGGTCACGGGCGGGTAGCGCAGCACCAGCCCTCGAGCGCGGGAAAGCCGCCCTCGAACTGGCGAGAGATGTTCGAGACGGCTTCGAGGCGGTGCCTGCCCGTTGCGCCGACGAACACCCACTGGTCCGCCTCTGGCCAGGCGACGAGCAGCCAGCGCCCGTCGGGCGACCAGGCGACGGCGTCGAAGGGGCCGGCGCCCGCGAACGCACGCTCGGGCCGGCCGCGCAGGCGGTCGGCGCCGAGGAGGAGCAGCTCGTCGCGACGCAGGAGCGCGACCCGACCGCCGTCCGGAGCAAACGCGGCGTCGATCACGCCCTGGACGAATCGGACCGCTACCGGTGTCGACCGGTCCGCCGCGAACAGGACGAGCCGGTCGCGCGTGACGAGCAGCAGGCGCTTGCCGTCCGGCGTCCACAGGAGCTCTCGAGGGTGCGGATAGGGCGCCGACCGCCAGAGCAACATGCCCCTGTCGGGGTCGTAGACGGAGACCCGGCCGCGAGCGGTTGCGTAGGCGAGGACGTGGGCGGCGCCGGGCTGCCAGGCGGGTGCGACGGGATCGGCGGCGGGCAGGCGACCGGCGTCGATGTCGCCGGTTCCGTCCCCGGCGACGACGTGCAGGCGGCCGCCGGTCAGGTAGGCGATCCGCGTGTCGGTGCGGGTGCCGCCCCAGCGCGGGAAACGGACGTCGGGGCGAGCGAGCTTCCAGCGGATCGTGCCGTCGGGGGTGAGAGCGACGAGCTCGTTTGCGCGGGAGGCGACGACGAAGCGGCCGAACGGCGACCAGGAGGCGTCGTCGAACGGGCCGAGCAGCCGCGTCGCGCCGTCGGGTGCGACGACCCAGGAGCCTGTCATGGACGTGGCAAGGACTCGGCCCCGCGTCGGGAGCGAGAAGAGCGCCGCCTTCGAATGCTCGACTCCGACCGCCTTTCGCACCGAGTCGAGCACCGCGCGACCCGGCGGGCTGGCGAGCGCAGCGGCGACCGCGGCGAGCGCCACCAGAGCCGCGGCCGGGCGCAGCATCGACCGTCGCCGCCCGAGCGGGTGGCGCTCGGCGAAGGCGGCATGGACGATCCGCCAGCTTCGCTCTCGTGCCCGCTCCTCGTCGGGCGCCCGCAGCTCCACGAGCAGCTTCCTCAGCCGGTCCTCGCTCATCGTTCGTCCTCGAGCTCGGCGGCGAGCGCGTCGAGGCCGCGGCGAAGCCGCGAGTTCACGGTCCCGCGCGGGAGGTCGAGTACCTCGGCGATCTCCCCTGGCGTGTACTCGAGCAGGTGTCGCAGCACGATCACCGCCCGCTGCTCCGGCGGAAGCCGGACGAGCGCCCGAACCAGGGTCGGCAACTCGCCCGGAGGCTCTGGATCCGGCGCGGGCACGTCCGCGAGCTCGATCTCGGCCCGCAGCGTTCGTACGCGAGCCCAGTCGATTGCGCGGTTGACGACGATCCGGTGCAGCCACGGCCCGAACGGACGCCTGCGGTCGAACCGATCGAGCGAGCGGACCGCGGCCAGAAACGCTTCCTGGGCGATGTCCTCGGCCGCCGCGGCGTCGTGGACGACCAGGTAAGCGGCACGGTAGGCGCGCGTCCAGTGGGCGCGGTAAAGAGCCTCCAGCGCAGAGGCCGACCCGGCCTGAGCGCCGCGCACCCAGAGGCGCTCCTCGCGACCGTACACATGCATCCCCGAAGCCATATACGAGCGGGCGACCGGAAGGAGTCCAGCATCCTCCCTGACTACTCCGGCGGCAGGCCGGCAGGTCCCGGGTGGGGACCTCTGCCGGCCGCGCCTCCGTACTCCGGTAGTCCGCTACCGATCGAAGGCCAACGATGAAACGAGCGAGTCTCTCCGTGACAGCCGCAACACTGCTGGCGGCGAGCATCGGAGCCTCGGGTGGCCCGGGCCGACGGACTCCCCGTGCTCGGCATCGACGTGGGTGGGATTGGTATCGCAACCCGGTCCGGGGACGCCAGATACGTGACGCTCCCCGCCGGGTCGAGCACGGTCGTGGCTCGAGTGAACCCCGCCGGAGGCCGCGTAGTCGCCTCGAGGCTCGTGCCGGGGAGGTTCACCATCCCCGCCGTCGCCTACGACGGATCGGCGGGCGGGCTGTCGGCCGACGGGCGGACGCTGGTCCTGATCCAACCCCGCGTCGGCTTCCCCCGCGACCGGACACCGCTGATGGTCGTCGATGCAGAACGACTGCGCCCCCGCACGGTCATACGGCTGCGCGGCGATTTCAGCTTCGACGCGATTTCGCCTCGTGGCTCGCTGCTCTACCTGATCCAGTACGTCAACCCGAGCGATCCGACCAGATACCTCGTGCGCGCCTACGACCTACGCGCCGGGCGCCTCCTCGCCAAACCGCGGTCAGCGACCCGCGCGAGTCCGGAGCGAAGATGCGGGGAGCGCCGCTCACCCGTGTAAGCAGCGCGAACGGTCGGTGGGCGTACACCCTGTACGACGGCGCGGGCACGACGCCGTTCGTGCACGCCCTCGACACCAGCAGCCGACGCGCACGCTGCGTCGACCTCGACATGCTCGCCGGCGCCGATCTCTCCGGCGTGCGCCTTCGGCTCGACGGAGTCGCCGGCACGCTGACGGTGACCGACAAACGGCAGCCCGTCGCCGTTGTCAGCATGCGCACCTTCCGAGCGCGCG
>JBBRXG010000133.1:0-6737 GCA_038248655.1 Gaiellales bacterium | reverse complement strand
GTAGAGTTCGTCCGTGGAGCGCAGGATCGTCGTCAGCCACGTCGGTGCGAGGGGGAAGGGGCTCGGCGGCTGCAAATGCCGGTGGTGTGGGGTGGGATCGCAGGCATCCGCCTGCGGACGGTCGCGGTGCTGACCGAGGTCGCCTTCGACGAGGTGTACACAGGGCAGAAGACCTTCGCCGACATCCATGCCCTGATGCTCGACACCGGATTCGGCCTGGCGAGGCTTGCCACCCAGACCTACTCGTCGTACCGCGCTCCCTCCGTGGGGCGAGCGAAGGCGGAGCCGCTGTTCGGCGACGCGCTGTATCCTCCGCCGCCCGAACACGCTGACTGGCGAGGAGCGGGCGCTCTCGCTGTTCAAGCTCGCCGCGATTGCCGCCGCCCTCGCTCACGTCGAATACGCGCTCGGGGCGCTGTCAGCCGCGTTGCGCGCCGCCGGCGAGGAGTTCGCGAGCAGCCTCGAGACGTCGGCTACGTCCGCTTCCTGCGGGCGATGGAGGACGCCGTGCCGGCGTAGGCCGGGAGCGGGCGGACCGGCGGGCGGACTCGCAGGCGCCAGCGGGGGCGCTCCCCGCTCGAGCGGGTGTTCGTCGAGCACGGGCTCTCGGAGGTGGCCGGCGAGCTTCGGAAGCGCCGGCTCGGCTCCTGACGACGGCGCCGCCGGGCGGGCGGGTCGATGCCGCACGCTACAGTCGTGCGCGGTGGAGGACCGCATCGTGTCGAGCCAGGTCGGCGCCCGGCGCATGGGCCTCGGGGCGTTGCAGCTGCCGGTCGTGCAGGCGTTCGCCGAGGACGTCGACAACGTCCTCTTCGAGGCCGACGAGGACTGCGTCGCGGCGGTCGAGGAGTGGTGGCAGGCGAACGGCGAGTGCGCGACGACGGTGCTGCCGCACGGCCTGTGGTCCGAGGACGGCGAGGTCGACTTCCACGTCAACCGGCGACCGCACACGAGCTCCGTCTACCCGCTGAACGACCGCTTCCGCGGCTACTACTTCGCGTCGCGGAGGAACGATCTCGTGCTGGGCGAGATGGCGGAGACTGTCGAGACGCGCCGTCTGCGCGTTCGTTCCCTCGACTCGCTCGTCGCGGCCGGCGAGGCGCCCTGTCCCGACCTGCTCGGGCTCGACGCCCAGGGGAGCGAGTTCGAGATCCTCACCGGTGCGGCGGAGTGCATCCGTACTCGCACCGTGGTCGTCGTCACCGAGTTCGCCTTCGACGAGGTCTACCGGGGACAGAAGACCTTCGTCGACGTCCACGCCCTGATGCTCGACTGGGGCTTCACCATCGCGCGCATCATCACGCAGAGGTACGCCTCCTTCCGGGGACCGCCGGACGCGCGCGCACGAACGGAGCCGCTGTTCGGCGACGCCCTCTACCTGCGGCGCGTCGACGCCGTCCCCGACCGCGACCCGGCGGTCGCACTGTACAAGCTGGCCGCGATCGCGGCGGCGCTCGGGCACGTCGAGTACGCGCTCTCGGCCTTGGCCCGAGCGGACGAGCAGGCCGACGCGCCCCTGAGGAGCGCGCTCGGCGAGCGACGGTACTTCCGGTTCCTGCGGACGCTGGACGAGACGCTCGCCCGCACGGGGCGCTCGAGCCCGTCGTCCGCGCCCGGGCGAGGCCTGCGATCGCTGCCCGGCCCGCGAGCGCTGCTCCGGCCCCGCGGCCATTCGGCGGTCGAACGCGTCTTTCTCGACCAGGGACTGGACGACGTCGCCGCCCGGATCAGGAAGCACCGCGTGCAGCGCGGGAGCTAGGTCGGCGGGAGCTGCGATGGAGAGGCTGCGCATCGGGCTCGACCTGGACGGGACGGTCGTCCTCTACGAGCAGCTGTTCCGCCGGATCGCGTCGGAGCGGCTGGGAATGCCGGCGGAGGTGCCGGCGCGGAAGACCGCGATCCGGGCCTGGGTGCGGGGGCTCCCGGACGGCGAGGCGCGCTGGGTCGAGCTCCAGCGGCTCGCCTACGGTCCGCTGATGGTCGAGGCCGAGCCGGCGCCCGGCGTGCGCGATTTCCTGCGCGCGTGCACCGAGGCCGGGGTGACGGTGTCGGTCGTCAGCCACCGGACGCCGCTCTCGGTCGCCGCCCCGCGGGTCGACCTCCACGCCGCGGCGAGGGGCTGGCTCGAGCGAAACGGCTTCTTCTCCGACGAGCGGCTCGGCCTCCGACCCGAGCGGGTGTACCTCGAGCCGACCCGGGCAGCGAAGATCGACCGGATCCGCTCCGAGGGCCTCGCGCTGTTCGTCGACGACCTCGAGGAGGTCTTCGCCGAGCGCTCGTTCCCGCCCTCGGTCGAGCGCTGGCTGTACTCGCCGGATGCCGGGTCGCGCGCCGACGGGATGCGCGTCTTCTCGGAGTGGTCGGCCCTGCTGCCGCGCGTGCTCGAGCTCGGGACGAGGATGGCCGACGCCGGGGTGGTCGCCGCGGCGGTCCGGGCGGCGCTCGGGAGGGGGCCCGACTCGGTGGCGCCGATCCGCGGCGGCAAGAACAACGTCGTCGCGAAGGCGGTCGTCGACGGCCAGCCGCTGCTCGCGAAGGTCTACTTCGCCCACGCTGACGACCCGCGGGACCGGCTCGGCACCGAGTTCGCAGCGCTCGGCTTCCTCTGGGATCGGGGCGTGCGCTGCATTCCGAGGCCGATCGCGGTGGAGCGCCGCCACGGGATCGGCGTCTACGAGTTCGTCGACGGCGAGCCGCTCGAGCCCGGCTCCGTGTCGGCCGGCGACGGACTGCAGCTCGCCGGCCTGCTCGCCCGCATGTGGGAGCTGCGCGACGACCCGGAGGCGCGGACGCTGCCGAACGCCTCGGAGGCGTGCTTCAGCCTGCGCGGCTACTTCGACCTGCTCGACGGGCGCCTCGCACGGCTGCGGTCGGCGCCGCCGTCGGAGGGGACCGGAGTCGACGTCCACGCGTTCGTGGAGGACGAGCTGGCGCCCGCGATCGGGGTCGTGCGCGCATTCGTCGAGGATCGTGCCAGCGGGCTCGGCGTTGACGCCGAGGAGGAGATCGCCGCCGAGCGGCGGACGATCAGCCCGGGCGACATCGGCTTCCAGAACGCCCTGCGGCGCCCGGACGGCAGCCTCGTCTTCGTCGACTTCGAGTACGCGGGCTGGGACGACCCGGCCCACGTGCTCGACAGCGCGTGCCTACCGCCGGGCGTGCCGCTGCCGCGGGAGGCGCACCTCGTCGTGCTGACCGAGCTGCTCGCCCGCCTCGGCGCGGACGCGGCCCTGGCGGCGCGCGTGCGGCTCGTCTATCCGATCCTGGCGCTGAAGTGGGCGCTGATCGTGCTGAACGAGTTCGTCCCCAGCGACGCGCGGCGGCGGGCGTTCGCGGGCGCCTCCGAGCGCCCCGCCGCCCAGATCGAGAAGTCGCGAGCCCTGCTGCGCACGGCCGCGGAGACCGCCGGGGACGGCTCCTTCCTCGACGCGCTTCTGGTGCCGGCATGAGCCGCCGCGCGTCTCGCGTCCCGCTGGGGCGGCGGGCCGTCCGGCTCGTCCGGATCGGCTCGGCTCGCGTCGCCGCACGCGGCGCCCGCCGGGAGCTCGTCTCGCGCCGCCACGAGGCCGCGGTCGCGCGGGCCGCGCGCCGGGGCAGGCCGATCCTCGTCGGGCCCTTCCTGGGCGAGGTCGGCTTCGAGCTCCTGTACTGGATCCCGCTCCTGCGCCGCCTGCTCGCCGAGCACGCGGTCGGGCCCGACCGGGTCACGGTCCTGGCGCGGGGCGGCGCCGGTGCCTGGTACCGCGACGTCGCGGCACACGCGGTCGAGATCCTCGACCTCGTCGACCCGGAGCGCTACCTGGAGGAGCTGGTCACGAGCCGGCACCGGGGAGGGAACACGAAGCAATGGTTTCCCGACCCGTTCGACGCCCGGCTGACCGCGCTCGCCCTCGAACGGATCGGCGCCGCCGCCGTCGTCCACCCGCTGCTCATGTACTCGCGCCTGCGCTTCCTCTGGGAGGGGCTGCTGCCGCCCGAGCAGGCGCCGGCCCTCGCCGACTACCGGCCGCTGCCCCCGCCCGGGGAGTCCCCGGCCGGCCTGCCCGCCGACTACGTCGCGGTCAAGCTCTACTTCAGCGAGCCGTTCCCCGACGACGCCCGCTCGCGCGGGCTCGCCGCCGTGGTGCTCGAGGCGCTCGCGGAGGCGACCGACGTCGTCGTGCTGACGAGCGGCCGGCAGCTCGACGAGCACCGGGAGTGGGCACCGGCGGGCGCGCGCGTTCACGACGCCTCGCGCTGGGTGACGCCGCGCGACAACCTCGCCGTCCAGACCGCGATCGTCGCCCGCGCCCGGGCGCTCGTCTCCACCTACGGCGGCTTCTCGTACCTCGGGCCGATGCTCGGCGTGCCGACCCTCGCGATCCACACGCGCGAGACGTTCAGCCCGGTCCACCTCGGCGTCCTCCGGGCCGGGTTCCCCGAGGCCGACTACGAGGTGATCGGGGCGGACGAGGCCGCGGCCGCACTCGCATTCGTCCACCGCGTCGACGGAGGCGCGCGATGATCGTCGCCACCTCCGACCTGCCGACACTGGCCGGGCAAGTGGCGATGGTCAGCGGCGGCTTCGACCCGCTGCACCCGGGCCATATCGCCTACTTCCGGGCGGCCGCCGAGCTCGGCGCGCCGGTCCTCTGCAACGTCTCCTCCGACCCCTGGGTGGCGCGGAAGCATCCGCCGGTGCTGCTCCAGCACGAGCGCCTGCAGGTGATCGACGCGATCGAGTACGTCACCTACACGCATGCCGAGCAGACCTCGACCGAGGAGGTCCTCGCCCTCCTCCGCCCGCGCTGGTTCGTCAAGGGCGCCGACTGGCGCGGCCGCATCCCCGAGGCGGAGCTGGCCGCCTGCGCCGAGGCCGGAACGGAGATCGTCTTCCTCGACACCGTCGTCGACTCGTCGACCGACGTCCTCCGGCGCTACCGCGAGCGGGCGAGCGAGCAGGCGTAGGCCCGCGGGCGGCCGCGGTACCCTTGCCTGCACCGATGGCGACCGGCGCGCAGAGCACCGAACGGGGGGCCGACGGACCGACCGTCGGCGGTACCGCCCTCGACGCAGTCGTCACGCACCACCGCGACGGCTTCCGCTCCGGGGTCGGACGCTTCAACGAGCTGCTCGCCGAGCGACTCGGCGTGCCTCTGCTCGGGATCCGCAAGCTCGCCTCTCGGAAGCTCTCGCGGCCGCTCCTGTCGTTCAAGGTCGCCGAGCTCTCCGAGTCCGAGCGCGGCGAGCTGGCGGAGCTGGTCGCGCGCGCGCCGTTCGCCTGGGAGATCTTCCTCCACGTCTACGACGGCAACGAGCTGGAGGCTGGCCTGGTCGCCGGCGCCGAGAGGGTCCACTGCGGCAACCACGAGGTGTACGAGCAGGTCAGGAAGCTGAACCCGTCCTGCCAGGTCCTCTGGTCACCGGGCCTGATCCTCGACGAGCGCGTGTTCGCGCCCGCGGAGATCTCCGTGTTCTCGTTCGGGATGGCCCACAAGATCCGCACCGACCTCTTCCAGCGGCTGCGGCAGCTCCTCGACGCTTCCGGGCGCACCTACGCGGTCTACGTCTCGGCGGCCAACCACGAGACGACGCAGATGCGCGACGCCCAGCTGATCTTCGACGAGATGCACGAGATCTTCCCATCGACGCTCTTCTTCGTCGGCAACCTCTCTGACGTCGCCGTGTTCAACCACCTGCGCTCGTCGACGTTCTTCGCCACCTTCTTCCTCGGCGGCGTCCGCGCGAACAACGGCTCGGTCGCGGCCGCGATGGAGAAGGGGGCGGTCGTGATCACCAACCTCGACGAGCACTCGCCCCCGGAGTTCGTTCACATGGACAACCTGATCGACATCGAGCGCCTGGACGAACTCCCGCTCGATCCGCTCGTGCTCAGGCGGATCAGCGTGCGGGCGATGGAGACGGGACGCGAGCGGGGCTGGGACCGCCTGGTCGCGCGGCTGCGCGACCTGCCCGCCTGAGGGGATGAGTCAGAGGACGAGGTCCCACTCGGCCTCGTCGCGCCCGACCAGGATCGACGTGTCGAGGAGGTCCTCGAGCTGGCTCATCGGGACGACGTGCACGTCCGCCGCGCGGTCCAGCGCCTCCTCGGGGTCGAGCGGCTCGTTGGGAGCGGCCGCGAACTCGGCGATGACCATCACCAGCGTGCCGCCGCGGATGCCGTACCCCCGGTAGACCTCGCGCTCGCCCGAGCGGCGGATGCGCGACAGCCGCACGTCCTCGAGCTGCTCGAGCAGGGTTGCGGCCTGCCCGGCCGGCGCCTCGCTCTCCTCCTCGGGCTGCTCGTCCTCGTCGCCCTCCGCCAGCGCGACGCTGGACTTCGAGAGCAGGAGCAGCGCGTGGCACGCGGGGCAGCGGGCGAAGTAGGTGTGCAGGCGGAGCAACTTGCGGCTTCCGCACGGGCACGGCTCGCCGAGGCCGATCTCGTGGTCGGCGAACTGCACCCACATGTACTTCTCGGGGAAGCGGCGATCCTTGACCGCCTGGACCGCCTTTCCCATGCGCGCAGCCGCGTTCACCGCCGCCTCGCGCACGAGCTGCGGATTCACGTCGCCGAAGTCGCGCTTCCGCTTCAGCCGCCAGGGATGCCCGTCCGCGTACCGCTCCCAGTGGACCCCGAGCTCCTCGCCTTCCGGGAGGTACCGCCGCTTCAGCTTCACAGCAGCATGTCCTCCTCGTCGTCGAAGTCCTGCCGGAGCCCGGCCAGCGAATGGCCGAAGCGCCCGATGAACCAGACG
>JBBRXG010000132.1:0-6757 GCA_038248655.1 Gaiellales bacterium | reverse complement strand
GTCGCGGGTGGTAATATCGTCACCACCGGGGGGCGGAGCGGGGGTGGGCCCGCGCGCAGCCCTGGGAACCCCGGGGGGTAGCAACGAAGATGACGGGGGCTGGTGGGGGGAACTTGGTCCCCCCCACGCTCAGAGACGTCCGGATCTGAGCACGCCGATCAGAAGCCACACGCCGAGCACCGCCGAGAGCGCGAAGCCGATCAGCGAGATCACGTGCAGGCCGAGCACGTGGGGACCGGTGGTCGCGAAGATCCCGATCAGGCTCGAGCCGATCAGGCCTCCCGCGACGACGAGTGCGATCACGAGTCGGTTGAAGGCGACGTCGAGCTTGTGCATGAACTCGTCGAGGCCCTTGTGCACGAATCCGACCTCGATCTGTCCGTCCCGCAGCGACTCAAGCACGTCGTGCAGCTGGTACGGCGTGTCGCGGACGATCTGGGCGAGGGCGCGCGCTTCCTTCCGCGCACGCGAGAGCATCCGTCGCGGCGTGTAGCGATGCAGCATCAGGTCGCGCGCGTAGGGCTTGGCGACGTCGAAGACGTTGAAGTCGGGGTAGAGCTCGACGCCGACCGAGCCGAGCGTCGCGATCGCCTTGTCGAGCAGGACGAAGCGGGTCGGCAGATGCAGGTTCTGCGAGTAGATCAGCCCGAATGCCTCCCGGATCACCTGCAGCGGGTCGATCTCCGCGAGGCGCGAGCCGTAGTACTTGTAGTACAGCTCGCGGATCTCCCGGGTCAGCTCCGCCTCACGGGAGCGGTCGTAGCGGACGCCGAGGTCGCCGAGCCGCCGGGCGAGGGCGTCGACGTTCTCCACCGCCGCGTCGATGAAGAGCGCGGTCAGCTTCGACATGTCGTCGTCGCTGAGCTTCCCGGCCTGGCCGAAGTCGACGAGGCCGATCTCCTCGTGGCCGTGGACGAGGATGTTGGCCGGGTGCGGGTCTCCGTGGAAGAACCCGTGGCGGAAGATCATCGTCATCCACGCCTCGGCCATCAGGTAGGCGAGTCGCCGCCGCTCGTCGAGCGTGTATGCATCCGCCGGCAGGTCGGAGAGCTGGACGCCCTCGAGCAGCTCGAGCGTCAGCACTCGCTGCCGCGTGTAGCTCCAGTAGACGTGCGGTACCCGGACGTGCTGATGGCCGGCGAAGTTGCGGTGGAACTGCTGAGCGTTCCGGCCCTCCTGCCGGTAGTCGAGCTCGTGGCGGATCGAGCGCGCGAACTCGTCGATCACTTCGCGCGCATCGATGAAATCGAGTGCGCGGATGCGTTCCTTCGCGATGCGGGCGGCCTGGTAGAGGAGGGCGAGGTCGGCTTCGATCTGCCGCGGAGCGTCCGGACGCTGCACCTTGACCGCTACCCGTTTTCCGTTCGGGAGCACCGCCCGGTGCACCTGTCCGATCGAGGCGGCGGCGAGCGGGGTCTCCTCGAACTCGACGAAGAGCTTCTCGAGCGGCAGCGCCAGCTCCTTCCGCACGACCCGTTCCACGTCCGCGAACGGGAACGGGCTGACGTCGTCCTGCAGGGCGCGCAACTCGGCGACGATGTCCGGCGGCACGATGTCCGGCCTGGTCGAGAGCAGCTGTCCGAACTTGACGAAGGTCGGCCCGAGCTCGTCCAGCAGCTCGCGCAGGTGCTGGCCGCGGGCGGACGGCGCCGGCGCCACGCCGAGAGCGGCCGGCGTGCGCGGCCACGGCAGCAGGTCGGTCAGCTTGTGGGTCTCGAAGAAGTATCCGAACCCGTGCCGGACGGCGACCTGCGCGATCTCGGAGATGCGCCCGAGGTTGCGCTGCGCGGGCTGCGCCATTGTCTCAGTGTTGCACCTCGGTCGGCGAAGCTCGATGATTCGCCGACCGAGCGGGTCTGACCCTGTAGGGGTCTGACCCTGAATTTCGAAGCGCCACCACGGCGCCATCCAGGGAGGCTTAGGCCGGTCCGTGCTCTTCGACCGCCCGCGGCCGCTCGATCAGTCGCAGCCGGTGCTCGAGCTGGGCGACGCGGAGCTCGAGCTCGTCGAGGTCGGACCGCGTGACGAGTCCGAGCCTGGCGAACAGGTCGTGGAGGCTCTCCCCCGCCCGCTCGCCGAACCTGGCGGCGTCGCCGCGCCAGCGTGTGCTCGCATCCTCGAGCAGCTGGCGGGCCTCGTCGCGGCGCATCCCGCCCTGGTCGCTCAGGTCGCCGGCGAGCTCGTCGAGACGCTCGGCGGTCAGTGCAACCGCCCCGACCGCCGCGAGCGCGAGACGCTCGAGGAGGTCTCTACCGGGCTCGGCCATGCGGCCTCGAGCTGCGGCGCTGCCGGCGGCGCTCGCGCTTCGATTGCGACTTCGAGATCGCGGGGGCGCCGTCGCCGCGCGCGAGCGCGGGCGCGAGTTCCGGCACCGGCGGCGCGAGCTCCGGCGCGGTCGCGGGCACGCCGAGCTTCTCCGCCTGCTCGAGCGGGATCCCGCCGAGACCGTGCTCGTCCTCGGGCGTCTCGACGCGGCGGCGGAAGTCGGGGGCCCTCTCCATCAGCACGGTCAGGAACGGCGTCGCGACGAAGAACGTCGAGACGGCGCCGAGGCCGATGCCGATGAAGAGCGCGAACGCGAAGTCCTTCAGCGTGTCGCCGCCGAAGAGCAGGAGGCTCCCGACCGGGAGCAGGGTGATGAACGTCGTCGCCAGCGAGCGGCGCATCGTCTGCCAGAGCGAGACGTTCGCGATCGTCGCGAACTTCGCGCGCGGCATCAGCGGGATGTTCTCCCTGATCCGGTCGAAGACGATGATCGTGTCGTAGATCGAGTAGCCGAGGACGGTCAAGACGGCCGCGACCGTCGCCGTCGTCACCTCCCGGCCGCTGAGCGCGTACACGCCGAGCGTGATCAGGATGTCGTTGAACAGCGTGCGCAGGATCGGGAGCGCGAACCGCCACTGGAAGCGGAACGAGATGTAGATCGCGATCAGGAGGAACGAGACGAGAACCGCGAAGATCGCTCCGCGGGCGATCTGGCGGCTGAAGCTCGACGACACGTTCTTCACCCCCGCCGCGGTCGCGCCGAGCTTCTCCGTCAGGCGGGTCTGGAGCAGGTTCTGCTGCGCGGAGGTGAGCGACTTCGTCCGGATCTGGAAGCTCGTGTACCGGTCCGTCCCCTGCGAGCGCCCGCGCCCCTGCACGACCGCGTCGCTGCGGCCGATCGCGCGCATCTCGCCGCGGACCTGGGTGAGCGAGGTCGGCTTCTCCGTCTTGAACGTGACCTGCGTACCGCCCTTGAAATCGATGCCGAGGTTGAGGCCCTTGAGCCCGATCGCGAGTGCGGCGGCGACGATCAGCACGGTCGCGACCGACAGGTAGATCCGGCGGCGCCTCGTGCTGTTGACGTCGATTCGCTGCCAGCTCGAGACCGATTCCCCCCTCGCGCCCATAAAGCGCGGGTTGTCGAACCAGCGAAAGCCGGCGAGGAGGCCGAGCATCGCCCGCGTCGCCGCGACGGCGGTGACGAGCGAGATCGCCGTGCCGAGCAGCAGCATCAGCGCGAAGCCCTTCACCTGTGCGGTCGCGGCCGCGAACAGCACGAACGCGGTGATGCCGGTGACCACGTTGGCGTCGACGATCGTGTGGAAGCCACGCCGGTAGCCCTCGCCGATCGCGGCCCGGACCGAACGGCCGGACCGCACCTCTTCCTTGATGCGTTCGAAGATGACGACGTTCGCGTCGGCGGCGACGCCGATCGTCAGGATCAGGCCGGCGAAGCCCGGAAGCGTGAGCGTGACGTTCAGGAGCAGGATCGCCGCGTACAGGAAGGCCGCGTAGATGCCGAGGCCGACGACCGCGATCACGCCGAGGAACCGATAGAAGACGAGCAGGAAGAGCGCGACGATCAGCAGGCCGATCATCGCCGCCGTCTTCGCCTGCTTCAGCGAGTCCTTGCCCAGCGTCGCCGAGACGTCGGTGCGCTCGACCTGCTTGAACTCGACCGGCAGCGCGCCCGTCTGCAGCACGAGCGCCAGATCGTTCGCCTCCTGGGTGCCGCGGATGCCGGTGATCCGGGCGCCGTTCGTCGGGTCGATCCCGCTCGGGAACTCCCTGAAGCTGATCGACGGGAACGACTTGATGTCGCGGTCGAGCACGATCGCGAAATGCTGGTTGTAGTTCTCGGGATCACCTCCAGCGGCCTGCCCGAACCGTGCGTACTGGGTCCGCCCGCGCACCGCCTCCGCCTTCGTGATCTCGCGGAACTTCTTCCGGCCCTGGCCGGTGAACGCGAGCAGCACCTCGGGCTGGCCCGTGTTCACGTCGACGTCCGCCTGCGTGCCGGAGAGCTTCAGGTCGGCGCCCGTCATCTCCGGGATCGGATTCGCCGCGTCGGGCCGGTACTTCATCAGGTAGAAGTAGGTCCGGGTCGGCGGGGACTCGTTCACGCCCGGGCAGACGACGGCGCTCGCCCCGCACGTGACGACGACGGTCCCCTTCGGCGCGGCGAAGATCTTGTAGTCCTTCGGGTTCGTCGATGCCTTCGGCGGTGGCTTCGCTCCGGTGGCGGGCTTGGGCGGGGCCTTGGCGGCCTCGATCAACCGGTCACGGTCCGCGACCGCCGCCGCCCTACTCGTGAACGGCCCGCCGACCAGGAGCTTCTTCTTGTCGAACACGTAGAACGCGTCCGGCCTGCCCTGCTGCGCGCGCACCTGCTGGCCGGCGAGAAGCTCGAACAGCCTGGCCGCGGGCACCGGGATTCCCTGGGCGTTGATCGACGAGCCGGTCAGGTCGGCCTCGAGGTCGTAGAGCTCGAGCTGGGCGGTCTTGCCGATCAGCTCCGCCGCCTTCTTCGGGTCGTGCACCCCGGCGAGCTGGATGACGATCTGGTCCGAGCCCTGCTTGCGGATCTCGGGCTCGGCGACGCCGAGCTTGTCGATCCGGTTCCGCATGATCGACACCGAACGGTCGAGGTCGGCCGTGGTCAGCTTGTGGCCCTTCGGCGGCACCGCCTGGAGCACGACCTCGAGCCCGCCCTGGAGGTCGAGGCCGAGGCGTGACTTCCTGTGCGCAGGCGATCCGGGAACGATCAAGAGCGCGGCGCCGATCAGCGCGGCGACGATCAGCGCGAGCAGGGTCAGGTGGTTTTGGCGCTTGCGCACGGGTGAATCAGCTTAGCGCCGGGCCTGCCCGGTCGGCTCGGGCTCGACCGCGTCCGCAGGGCTCTCGGCGAGGTCGGCCTCGTCCTCCTCGGGCGGGATCACCGCTGCGATCGCGCGCTTCGCGACGCGCGCCTCGGTCCCGGGGCCGAGCTCGACCGTGACCTCGTCCTCGTCGATACGGCGCACGGTCGCGAAGAGGCCGCCCGCGGTCAGCACCTCGTCGCCGATCCGGAGGTGGTCGATCATCGCCTCCTGCTTCTGCCGCCGGCGTCGCTGCGGGCGCACGAGCATCAGCCAGAGGAGGAAGAGCACGAGGATGATCAGGACGAAGAAGCCGCCGTTCACGGCTGCGGCTCCGGCTCCGCTTCGATCGCGTCCAGCATCTCGGATCTGAAGTGTGCCAGCCGGCCGGCCTCGATCGCGGCCCGTGCGCCTGCCGTCAGGCCGAGCAGGTAGCGCAGATTGTGCAGGCTGAGCAACCGCAGCCCGAGGAGCTCCTGCTGGACGACGAGGTGCCTGATGTAGGCGCGGGAGAACCGCGAGCAGGCGGGGCAGGAGCAGCGCGCGTCGAGCGGCTGTGGATCGGCGGCGAACCGCGCATTCCGCATGTTCAGGCGGCCGTGCGAGGTCAGCGCGGTCCCGGTCCGCCCGATCCGCGTCGGCAGGACACAGTCGAACATGTCGATCCCGCGCGCGATCACGTCGACGATCCCCGCGGGATCGCCGATCCCCATGAAGTACCTCGGCCGGTCGGCCGGAAGGAGCGGCGCGGCCCACTCGACGGCCTCGAGCAGCTCGGGGCGCGTCTCGCCCACCGACAACCCCCCGAGGGCATGCCCGTCGAAATCGAGCGCGGCGATCTGCTCGACCGAGCGGGTCCTGAGGGCGCGGTCGGAGCCGCCCTGCGTGATCCCGAACAGGAGCTGACCCGGCGCGCGGGGCGCCCGGCGCTGACGCTCCGCCCAGGCGGTCGTCAACCGCACCGCATCTTCGAGCTCCCGACGGCCGACGTCCGCCGGCGGGCAGACGTCGAGGCACATCGCGACGTCCGAGCCCAGGTCTGCCTGGACGGCGGCGACGAGCTCGGGCGTGAACCGCTCGGTCGCCCCGTCGTAGACGGACCGGAACGTGACGCCGTCGTCGTCGACTGCGGCGATCGTGTCGCGGAGCGAGAAGACCTGGAAGCCACCCGAGTCGGTGAGGATCGGGCCGTCCCAGCCCATGAACGCGTGCAATCCGCCCAGGCGGGCGATCAGGCCGGACCCGGGCCGGAAGTGCAGGTGGTAGGTGTTCCCGAGCAGGATGTGCGCGCCGGCGTCGCGCACCTCGTCGGGATGGAGGCTCTTGACGGTCGCCTTCGTCCCGACCGGCATGAACGCCGGCGTCGGCACGTCGCCGTGTGCCGTGCGGAGAACGCCAGCGCGCGCGGCGCCGTCGGTCGCGGTGACCTCGAAGCTCACGGGGCGAGGATCGGTATCCGTGGACCAGGAGCGCGCGCCAGCCGGCGGTCGGTAGTGACGAGCGGGAGATTCAGCGCCTCGGCCAAGGCGACGAAGACGGCGTCGGGCGCGGCGACGTTTGGATGAAGCTCCCACGCCCGCTCGAGCAGGCTCACGTGTGGGTAGCGCTTGAGTGGGAACTCCAGCATTCGCCTG
>JBBRXG010000131.1:0-6770 GCA_038248655.1 Gaiellales bacterium | reverse complement strand
GGCGGTTCCTCCTGTCTCGATCGACGACTTCTGCACTCGCCACGGTCGCCGCGCGACCGGACGAGGCGGGAGGACCGCCACCTCAAATTCTACGAGCTACGGGACAACCTCGCCGGAGGAGCGCCTCCGTACAGGTCGATGAACGCGTTCTCGATCACTTCTTCACTGCGACCGATGGCGGCTGCGCAGATCGTGTTCACCTTTCGAACGTAGTCAGTTGGGGTCAGCGGTTCACTGTTCGATCTGCCTCCGCAGCTGGACAGGATCGATGCAACCGCGACGAGCCCGACGACTACGCCTGGAATGAACAAAGTTCCAAGTCGTAAGCGGTCTGGCACCGGACGCCGACGCTCGTCGAAGAGTCAAGGCGTGGGCACGATCGCGCTCAGGAACTCGTCGCGGAATGGGACATCGGGCGCTGGCCTTGTGAAGCGTGCGTACGCTTCTTTCGGGTCAGCGGTGGCGCGTTCAACCCCCGCCTGGTGCTCGAGTGCTGTCTCGTTGCGGGGATAGTGGATCACGTCCGGGCCGACCCGGCTCCCGACGGCGAGGATCAGCGACAGTCCGTTGCCCGAGCCTACGATTGCGTGCTCGATGTCTCTCGGGCAGTGAAAGTAATCCCATTGGCGCAGCGGTACTTCCTCGCTCTCGACGATCAGAAGACACTCGCCACGGAGGACGAGAAATCCCTCCTGGTAACGCTCGCGGTGGTACATGGTCATCGGCTGCTGTGGCCGCAAGACCGTCAGGTTGATCCCGAATTCATCGAACCGCTCGCGGTGCTTGTCGAATTCGCAGGTAGCACCAAGTTCGTTCTCCTGCCACCGAAGCTCGCGGATGTTCGCCACGAACCAGCTTCTCGGATCAGCTTCTCTCATCGGGGTTTCCTTTCGCTATCTCTCGCGGCGCGGGCAGAGAAAGCAACGACCCGCGTCTCCTTCGAGCTCGGCTCGACGACCCTGGTCACGACCCAGCGGTGCTTGCCGATTCTGCGGTCGCGGATGAACCCGAGCCTCTCGTAGGTCGACAGAGCACCGTTGTAGAGGAAGCCCGCGGGCACCGAGCCGGCGTCCTCAGGGTATCCCTCGACAGTCCCGCCGCCCAGGCCCGCGATGAGATCGACCGCACCGGCGAGCGCCGCGGTGGCGACGCCCTGACGGCGGTGCCCCTTACCGACATAGCAACACGCGATCCGCCAGTCCGGCGGGGTCGTCCGACTCTTTTCGTACGCCGCGCGGCTCTTGATCCGGGGCACTTCGCCGGGTGCACCGAACTGGCACCAGCCCACGCAGTCGTCCCCGTCGAAAACAAGTGCCGCATGGGCCGTTCCTGCCCGAACACGATCGAGCTTCCGTTCGCGGTTCAGGGCCGGCGTGGTTCCCCTGCCGACCCCCTCGGGGTGGAACCCCATGCACCAGCAGCCGCCAAAGACGCCGTTGTTGCGCTCCACCAACGCGGCGAACGCCGCCCACGTCGACTCGTCGAGAGCCCTGACGGCATACGCCGCTTCGACCACGAAGCCCAGCTTAACCGGGTCGGCCGGGTCCCCCCGTGAGCCCTTTTCCCTGACCGGCTCGCTCACGGCCGGCGGTCGCGTGCCGCGCCCGCCGTGCCGGTCGCGGCGGATGCGCGATCGCAAGATCCGGCACCGTGATCGGCCCTCGGATCCGCCCGCATCCCCAGCCGAACGACGTTTCCGTAGCATCCCTGGCGATGGCGACCCGGGATGCCGCCTGTAGCTGCGGGCAGCTTCGTCTGGAAGCGGCGGGCGATCCGATCCGGATCTCCATGTGTCACTGCCTTGCCTGCCAGCGTCGGACCGGAAGCGCCTTCGGGATCCAGGCCCGGTACACAGCGGAGCACGTGAACGTCGTCGGTCGCTCGAGCGACTACGTGCGGGTCTCCGACCAAGGCGACAGGGACGTGTCCTTCACTTCTGCCCCGACTGCGGCGCGGCGGTGTTCTACACCTGCTCGGATGCGCCGGACGTGATCGCGGTTCCGATCGTGGCATTCGCCGACCCATCCTTCCCGCCACCGACCGTTTCGATCTTCGAGCGACGACGGCATCCGTGGCTGGCTGTGCCTGACACGATCGAACACCACGCCTGAAAGCACCTGCGCGAAGGCGGATGCTCTAGCCGCCGACCAGTTCCTCGAACGCGGGCTCGTCGCGGATCGGATCGAAGTCCGAATCGTCCTTCGCGAGGGCGCGGAAGCGCTCCGACAGGTCGATCGAGCGCCGAAGGTGCTCGAGCGCGTCGGCTGTCCGGCCGGCGAGGCTCTCGCAGCAGGCGACGTTGTAGAACACTCCGGCGTACTGGGGATACGCCTCGAGCAACTCCTGCCCGCGGTCGGCCGCCTCGGCGTGCCGGCCGGCCTCGTAGAGCGGGTTGAGCGGCGCCCAGACCACCCAGCCCGATGGCTCGTATGCCTTTCCCGGGACGCCGCCGAGTGCGATGACCGTCGTCTCGGGCTCCGCGGCGATCGCGGTTCGCTTCACGCCGGGACGCGCGAAGACGAGCGTCCCTGCGGGCGCGTCCACCTGCTCGCCGTCGAGCTCGAAGGTGGCGCGCCCACGCATGACGAGATAGAGCTCCTCGTCGGAGTCCGGCTCCGACTCGTCGTGCTCGTTGATGATCCGGTCGCCCGCCTCACGGGCCGTCCACGCGTTGGCACCGAAGGACGTGATCCCGAGATGGTGCGAAACGGGTCGCCAGGGACACCGGCCGTCGTTCAGCTCCTCGATCTCGTCGATCTGCGCGACCGCATACTCACCCATCGGACCTCCTTCGGGTCGTCATCGCTCGCCACGATCCTAGGCGAGCCGCGCCGCCGGGGGCGGGGGTGGGCGCGCTGACAATGCCGGCGCGGGCCACCCCCGCTGGAGGTTGCTGCTACGTGCCCGGGGGCGGAACCTGGCCCGGGCCCTGGCGGACGTCGTCGAGCTCGACCTGACGCATCTCGCCGCCCGCCCGGGCGAAGTCGTCGCCGAGCGAGGTGCTCCCGCGCACCGTGACCATGTGCGCCGCCCAGCCCAGGATTGCACCGGCCGGAGGAGCGAGCAGGTAGATCCAGATGTCCGACCAGGCGGTCGCACCGACGAGATCCGGTCCGAGTGTCCGGGCGGGATTCACCGACGAGCCGGTGAACGGGATCAGGGCGATGTGGATCACGAACAGCGTCAGCGGGATCGCGATCAACGCGCTGGCGCCGTACCGGTTGCTGCGGGTGACCTGGAGGATGACGGCGACGAAGAGCGCCGAGCAGATCAGCTCGAGGAAGAACCCCCGCGCGTCGGCGGAGGATCGTGTCGCCGTTGCCTTCACGGCGTCCCGGTCCGCGTAGGTCGCGAAGATCACGAGCGCGGCGCAGATCGCGCCGGCGAACTGCGCGATCCAGTACCAGATCGTGTCGAGAGCACTCAGCCGGCGATCGAGAAACATCGCGAGCGAGACGATCGGGTTGAAGTGGCCGCCGGACACCTCGCCGAAGGCGTAGAGGCCGGCCAGGAGCGCGACTCCGAAGCCGAACGCGATCGCCACTCTGGAAGCGGAATCGCCGGCGCCCGCGCTCCCGAGAATCGCCAGTGAGCCCACGAACACGAGCACGAACGTGCCGAGGAGCTCGGCGACGTACTTCTGCCACGACTTCATCGGGGTGACCTCCCTGCCAAGGGTTGCGGATCGCACGGGACGATCACACACGGGGAGGACGGAGAACGGCGTTCCCGGAGGAAAGGGACCGCTACGGGCCGATGGGGACGGTGACCGTGACCGTCACGCCCGGCAGCTGAACCGTCGTCGTCTGGACGACGGTCTCCGTGGTCGTCTGAGTCTGCGTCTCGGTGATCGTGACCGGCGGGCTGGTCTGGGTCTGCGTGACCGTCACCGGCGGACTGGTCTGCGTCCGCGTGATCGTCACCCGCGGCTGCGTCTCGATGCTCGTCACCGTCTGCTGATTGGTCACCGAGCGCGTCTGGGTCTGCGTCTGGGTCTGCGTCTGCGTCTGGACCTGGGTCTGCGTCCGGGTCGTCGGCACGAACCGGGTCTGCATGACCGTGTGCGTCTTCCCGTTCACGGTCACGAGGTGCGTCTTCACGACCGGGACGAACGACTTGATCACCCGCCGAACGACGCGAACGCTCCCCGGCCTCGACACGACCTGCGTCTGATATCTCACCTGCGTCTCGACCACGGTCCGCCGGGGTACGACGATCTTCTTCACGACCGGCACGAGCTTCCGGACCACCTTGCCGTTCTCGTGCACCGTCACGAGCTTCTGCACCGTCGTCTCGAGCACGAAGCTCTTGTCGCTCGTGACGACCGCATTGGCGGCCGTGAGCCGGTCCGCAACGAGCCAGCCGCCGCCGATCAGCAACGCGATCACGAGCGCGGCCACGGCGAGCTTGCCCTCGGTGGGCACGCTGGTCTTCCACAACCATCGCCAGTACGCGAGTTCGCGCCAGTGCTCCCGCAATTCCCCTCCCCGGCCAGTCGCCGTGCCGGTGTCGGACCCAATACTACGTCCTCCCGCCCTGCTCTACTCGACCGGTGGTCAAGAACCGTGCAGGTTCGGTCGATAGCAACGGCATGCGGTGGGCGGTCGTGATCGGGGCGGGTGTCAGCGGCCTGCTGGTCGGAGGAGCGGGCGTCGCCGTTGCGGCGATCGTGCTCGCGCTGACCGGGGTACGCGTCGTTCGGTTACTCCGCGCCGACCCGGATGCTCGGCAGTATCCGACCCGGGCCGCGCGCTAGGCGAGAGCGGGCTCGCTCGCCTCTTCCCGTCTGCGGTTGCCGATGAGAACGAAAGCGACCGCGGCGGCGGCGAAGGTGACCAGCATGATCGCGCTGCGCCAGAGCACGCCGCCGTAGCCGATCGTGTTCACGTCGACGAATGGATAGGGGTACCAGTTTTCGCTCGCACCTCGGGCGAGGGTGTACCCGAACCATGCGATCGGGTAGGTGAGCCAAGCCGCCGCAACCGGGATCGGGAGTCGATGCCGGGGCGGGTCGATGAGCCAGTCTGCGACGACCACGATCGGGAGCAGCTTGTGCACGGTGAAGTCGACCCACCCGATGTGGGTGTCGAGCTGCTCCTGGTGCCCGGAGAGGAGCAGCGCGAAGACGACCCCCGTGATCGCGATGTATAGCGTCACGGCGCCGCGAACCCCGTCGAACAGGGCCGTACGTTCGCCTCGACGGATGAGCGCGGCGGCGAAGAGCAGCAGCGCCGCGAGGATGTTGCTCTGGATCGTGAAGAAGCTGAAGAAGTTGCCGGGACTGAAACGCGGAAGCGTCGCGTCGAGCGACGCGAACTGATACGTGATCGCGACAGCGGTGGCTGTCGCAAAGCCGATCCGGGCGACGCCCAGAGCGCGGTCGCGGCCCCGCACGGCTAGATCGAGCCGGTAAACGTGTCGCAGACGGCCGGCTTGCCCTGCTCGTACCCGCGCGAGAACCACCGCCGGCGCTGCTCCGAGGAGCCGTGCGTCCACGTCTCCGGGTTGACCTGGCCGCCGGTTCGCTCCTGGATCCGGTCGTCGCCGATCGCGGCGGCGGCGTCGAGCCCGGCGTTGATGTCCGCCTGCGTCAGCTCCTCGACGAGCCCGGTCTGGACGGCGTTCTTGGCCCACACACCCGCGTAGCAGTCGGCCTGGAGCTCGCTCCGCACCGCCTTGCTCTCCGGGCCCTGGCGGTCACCGCGGATCGCTTCCAGGACGCCGAGCTGGTCCTGGACGTGATGGCCGTACTCGTGCGCGATCACGTACGCCTGGGTGAACGGGGCCGAGCCGACGCCGAAGCGAGACTGGAGCTCGTCGAAGAAGCCGAGGTCGATGTAGACGAGCTTGTCCGCCGGGCAGTAGAAGGGGCCGACCGCCGAGGTCGCGTGCCCGCAGCCCGTCTGCACCTGGCCGCTGAAGAAGACCGTGTCGGAGTACGCGTACTTCCTGTTGCTCGCCTTGAAGACCCCGTCCCAGAAGGTCTGGACGCTGTTCACGACCGCGACGATGCGGCAGTCCTCCCGCGTGTTCGCGTCCTCGCCCGTCCGGCAGTCCTTCGAGATCGAGCTCGGGGTGTCGCCCTGGCCGACGCGCCGGTCGTCGAGGGGCGCCAGCTGCCCCAGCCCGCCGCCGCCCGAGAGCAGGGAGACGAGGAGATAGATGACGACGCCGGCGACCCCGAGCCCGCCGCCGCCGAGCGCGAGCCCGCCGCCTCCGAGCCCGGCCCCGCCGCGGCCCCGGACGTCCTGCACCTGCCCCGGGTCGAGCGACGCTCCTCGTCGAAAGCGCATGCCGGTGTTCTACCGGTTCGTCCCGGACGACGATCCGCAGACGGACGACAACGACCGCCCTGGAGGATCGTCCTGCGCCTACGCGTCGCGGTGGGCCGTGTCCGGACCGAACGCCGGTACGCAGACGGCGAGATACTCGGCGCCCTCGGGCGTCGAGTAGCGCACGCGCTCGCCGGCCCGCGCGAAGACCGCCTCGCCCGGTCGGACGGTGGTCGTGCCGCCCTCGTGCTCGACCACCACAGAGCCCTCCAGCACGACAGTGACCTCGTCGAACTCGGGTGTCTGGGCCGGCTCCTGCCAGCCGGGCGGGCTCGTCATCCGGGCGACGCTGAGAACGTCGGTGCCGGTGCTCACGCGGCCGACGAGCTCCTCGATCACCTTCTCCCCGATCCCCGGAACGGTGGTCGGCGACGTGACGTGGACGGGCATCAGGCCGCGGGCGGCCGCCGCTCCGCGTAGTGCGGCAGGCCGTCGTCG
>JBBRXG010000130.1:0-6979 GCA_038248655.1 Gaiellales bacterium | reverse complement strand
GCGGGATCGTCACCGCGACGAACAGCGCCGCCGCGGCGAGACCCGAGGTGAAGTTGAAGGTCGCCGCCTGGTCGATCTGGGTCTGCTTGAAGGCCTCGATCGAGCCGAGCACGCCGACCAGGGCGGTGTCCTTCTGGAGGCCGATGAAGTCGTTGAGGAGCGGGGGGATCACCCGGCGGACCGCCTGCGGGATGACGACGTAGGTGAGCGCCTGCCCGTGCGTGAGCCCGAGCGACCGTGCCGCCCCGCTCTGGCTGGGATGCACCGACTCGATCCCGGCGCGGTACACCTCGGACACGTAGGCCGTGTAGACGAGCACGAGCGCGACGATCCCCCAGAAGGTCGTCGACGTCGGCACGCCGGAGAGCTCGAGCGCAGGCGCACCGAAGCCGAGCAGCGTGATCACGAGGATCGTCGGCACGCCGCGGAAGAAGTCGGCGTAGGCGATCGCGAGCACGCGCATTGGGAAGAAGACCGGCCCCGGCAGGCTCCGAACGACCGCGAGCGCGAGCGCGAGCACGAGGATGAAGGCCTCCGAGATGCTGAACATCTTCACGTTCAGCATGAACGCCGAGGCGATCTCGGGGAACGTGCTCGTGAACTCGTGCCGATCGAAGAACTGGCGCTTGATCTCCGGCCAGCCCGGTGCGTTGACGATCGCGAAGCCGAGGCCGGTGAAGACGACGGCCGTGCTGACGAGAGCGACGACAACGCCGCGGCCGCCGCCGCTGCGCGCTCGCCGGCTCAGCGTGCTACTTCAGGACGGGCGCGCCGACGACCTTGGAGAGCCAGGTCGACTGGATCCTCTTGAGGGTGCCGTTCCTGCGCAGGATGACGAGCGCCCGGTTCACGCAGACGGCGAGGGGATTGCCCTTCCGGAAGACCATGCCGAAGTGCTCCCCGCCCGGACGCGTCGGAATCTGACCGAGGATCTTGGCGTTCGGAACCTGCACCGCGGTGACGTAGAACGCGGTCGGGAGGTCGACGACGAGCGCGTCGATCTGCTTCGTCTTCAGGGCGAACACGGCCTTGTCGTTCGTGTCGTAGACGGCCGGCCTCGAGGACGGGTCGATCTGCTTGAGGATCGCCTGGTAGCTGCTCGTCCCGATCTGGACGCCGAACTTGTAGCGGCGCAGGCCGGCAAGTGAGCGCACCGACGCGAGCTTCGAGCCCTTGAGGACGACCACCGCCTGGTTGACGTCGTAGTACGAGGTACTGAACGTGACCACCTTCGCGCGCGCGGGCGTGTAGGAGATCTGGTTGATGTCGAAGTCGAACGACTTCTTGCCCGGCGCGAACGACTTCGAGAACGGCACGTACGTCCAGATCACCTTGCCGGGCCCGAAGCCGAGAGTCCTCGCGACCGCGTAGGCGACTGCGCTCTCGAAGCCCTTCCCGGTCGTCGGATCGTTGATCTTCCACTTCGAGCGGCTGGTCGTGCCGCCGCCGAACCACGGCGGATAGGCCGGGTTGTCCGTCCCGATCGCCAGCTTCCCGTCCTCACCGTGACCAGATCGGCCCTGGCGCACGACAGGGTGGGAGCCCCGCCGCCGGTCCCCGTCACGGTCAGCGCGAGCACGGAGAGCGGGATCGCGAGCAGGAGCAGGCGACGCATCGTGCCCGTGACCCTACCACGCCGGAAACCGCGGATTCCCCGTCCCGATCAGTCCGGGTCGAAGGCCGTCTCGCCGCGGCGGAAGTCCTGGCGCATCCGCGTCACCGCCGGCAGGGCGGCGAGCGCCGGGATCACGGGAAGCCAGAAGTTGAAGAGCCGGTAGGTGATCACCCCGAGGAGCGCCGGGGCGAGCGGAACGCCGACCCAGACGAGTGCGAAGGTCATCAGCACCTCGACCAGCCCGGCGCCCCCGGCGGGAAGCGAGCGGCGCGTCAGCACGTAGCCCGTCGCGTAGGCGAGGACGAGCGCGGGGGTGGACAGCTCCGCGTTGTAGATCTTCAGGGCCGCCCACAGGCAGGCGATGTCGCCGAGCCAGTACAGGCTGACCCCGACCACGCCGAGCCCGTAGAGCCGCGGCCGGGCGAGCAGGCAGCGAAGCTTGGCGATCCCGGCGACGAGGTGCGAGAACGACCGGTGGATGCGGCCGCTCTCGCCGGGATCGGAGAGACGAGCGGCACGCTTCGGAGAGCTCACCCAGAGCGCGGCGAGGAAGCCGGGGACGACCGCGAGCCACGGGTAGGTCATCGCGTGCTGGACGTGCCCGCCCGTGCCGAAGAGGAGCACGACCGCGCAGACGAGCGCGGCCGGAGCGAGCACCGCATACTCGAGCGCGCCGAGGGCAAGCACCCGGGCGACCGCATCGCGCCGGCGGAGCCCCGAGCGACGGAACGTCCAGTAGTCGACCGAGAAGCCCCCTGCCGCGTGGGTGGCGGCGAAGACGCCGAACCCGGCGACGACGGTGCGCATCGACAGCCGCAGCGACAGGAGCGGGCCCCCGTCCACGCGGGCGATGTCCCGCACCGCGAGCACGTAGCCCAGGTAGGCGACGACCTGACCTCCGAAGCACACTGCGAACCACGTCGGGACGACGTCCTGGACCGCGTCGACGAGCCGTCCGTAGCCGGCCATGTCGGCGAGCCCCATGGCGGCGGCGAGGGCGAGCGCTCCGGCGACGAGCAGGATCAACAGGTTCCGCCGCTCGATGTCGAGCGCCGTCGAGATCGCCCAATGCTGTCTTCCTCGAATGCTCAAAGCCCTCAGCTCTCCAACGTTCCTCGTCCCCGATCGGCTACGAGTCAAGGATAGGCAGGTCGGTCACGACCGTCCGCCTCCCGTGCACCTCGTACACGACGTCGACACTGTCATTCTGCCGGTACGTGCCGGCGACACCGAGGAAGATCGACGTCCAGCGCCAGAATCCGAGCCGCCCCTCGTGCTTCAGCCTGCGGCGGAAGACGAGCTCGCCCTCGCGGCGATCGAAGTCGGTGCCCCGGCGCTGCCTGATGCCGTTCACGTAGACCTCGAAAGGATCCTTCGCCCCGGCCGGCAGCTGTACCCGCGACCCCTCCGTCACCTCCATAGAATGCCCGCGACGTGCCTCGCCTGCTTCTGGCCTTGCCCGCCGGGCTCTCGGTCGCGCTAGTGTCCGCCGCAGCAGCGGCAGCGGACAACGGGCTCGCTCCGGTCACGCCCGAGTCGCCGAACGCGGACGCGATCCGGCAGACCTACTGGGTGATCCTGGCCGTGACGGGAGCGATCTTCGTGCTCGTCGAGACCGCCCTGGTCGTATTCATCGTCCGCTTCCGCGCCCGCGGTCGCTCGCGGGCGCAGGAGGGTGCGCAGATCCACGGGGCGACCCGGCTCGAGACTGCCTCGACGATCGTCCCCGTGCTGATCCTCGCCGGGATCGCCTCCTTCGTCTTCGTCAAGCTGCCGACGATCAAGGACGTCCCGCCGGCGGCGGCAGGGTCGAACGCGATCGACATCCGCGTCGAGGGACACCAGTACTACTGGCAGTTCGTCTATCCCGAGGGGCAGGTCTCGATCAAGCGGATGGTCGTGCCCGTCGACCGGGTGGTGACGCTCGACGTCGTCTCCCCGGACGTGATCCACAGCTGGTGGGCGCCCGCCCTCGGCGGGAAGATCGACGCGATCCCCGGGCGCACGAACCACACGTGGTTCAGGGCCCGGAAGCGGGGAAGCTACGAGGTGCGCTGCGCCGAGCTCTGCGGCCTCGAGCACGCCCACATGATCGGCTCGGTGGAGGTCGTCTCCCCGGCCGAGTACGAGCGCTTCCTCGCCGGACACAAGGGCGCGTCCACCGCACTCGGCAAGGAGGTCTTCGAGGGCGCCTGCGCCACCTGCCACGGGCTCGCGGGGCAGGGCGACTACGGGCCGAAGCTGGAGGGCAACGCGCTGGTCGCCGATCCGAAGGCGCTCGCGGATCTGCTCCGCTCCGGCAAGAACAGGATGCCCGCGGTCGGAGCGACCTGGAGCCCGGACGTGATGAAGGCGGCGACGGAGTACGTCAAGCGACGGTTCGGCGGAGGCACCGGTGGCGGTTAGAACGGAGGTGCAGCCGTACCGTGCCGACTGGAAGCGCGGGCGGGTCGCCGGCTGGATCACGACGATCGACCACAAGCGGATCGGGCTCCTGTACATCGTCACGAGCCTCGGCTTCTTCGCGATCGGCGGCCTGCTGTCGCTCTTCATGCGCGCGCAGCTGGCGACGCCGAACGAGCACTTCGTCACACGCGACCGGTATGCGGAGCTGTTCACGATCCACGGCACGACGATGATCTTCCTCGTCGTCGTCCCGATCCTGGCCGGTTTCGGGAACTTCCTCGTCCCGCTGATGATCGGGGCGAGGGACATGGCCTTCCCGCGCCTGAACGCGTTCTCGTACTGGCTGTTCCTGCTCGGCGGGATCGTCCTCTACTCGAGCTTCTTCGCATCGGGCGGGCCGGCCAAGGCCGGGTGGACGGCGTACCCGCCGCTCTCCGAAGGCGCCTACAGCCCGGGCAACGGCCAGGACCTCTGGATCCTCTCCCTGCACCTGCTCGCGGTCTCGTCGCTCGTCGGCGCGATCAACTTCGTCGCCACCATCCACAACATGCGCGCACCGGGGATGACCTGGACCCGCATTCCGCTTTTCATCTGGTCGATCGAGGTCTACGCGGCGCTCCTGATCGTGATCCTGCCCGTGATCGGCGTCGGCCTCCTCTTGCTCCTGCTCGACCGGCAGGTCGGCACGCACTTCTTCATCCCCGACTCGGGCGGCAGCGCGCTCCTGTACCAGCACTTCTTCTGGTTCTTCGGGCACCCGGAGGTGTACGTGCTCATCCTGCCGGCGATGGGGATGATCTCCGAGATCATCCCGGTCTTCGCGCGCAAGCCGATCTTCGGCTACAAGGCGGTCGCCTTCTCGACCGTCGGGATCGCATTCGTCTCCATGCTCGTGTGGGCGCACCACATGTTCACGGTCGGGCTCGGGTGGGGGCTGCAGAGCTTCTTCATGATCTCGACGATGGTCGTCGCCGTCCCGACGGGCGTGAAGATCCTCAACTGGCTGGCGACGACCTGGCGTGGCAACCTGATCTTCGACCCGCCGATGCTGTTCGCGCTCGGCTTCATCGCGATCTTCACCCTCGGCGGCCTGACCGGGATCTATCTGGCCGCCTTCCCGCTCGACTGGCAGGTGCACGACTCCTACTTCGTCGTCGCCCATTTCCACTACGTGATGTTCGGCGGCTCGGTGTTCGCGATCTTCGGCGGCCTCCACTACTGGTGGCCGAAGCTGGTCGGGCGCGTACTCGACCGGCGGCTCGGGAAGTGGACGTTCTGGCTGATGTTCGCCGGCTTCAACATCACGTTCTTCCCCCAGCACTTCCTCGGCCTGATGGGGATGCCGCGCCGCGTGTACACCTACGACCACGGGGGGCTGTGGGAGTGGTACAACCTCGTCTCGACGATCGGGGCGGGGATCATGGCGGTCGGGGTGCTGCTCTTCTTCGTGAACGTGATCCGCACCGCGCGGGTCGGGCAGCGGGCGGGCAACGACCCGTGGCTCGGCGACACGCTCGAGTTGTTCACGGCCTCGCCGCCCCCGCCGGAGAACTTCACCGAGCCGCTGCCCTACGTGATGAGCGCGCGGCCGCTGCGCGACCTGCGCGTGCGGCTGAAGGAGCAGGATGCGGTCGACTAGCCCCTGGCTGCGCCTGACGGCGCTCGGCGCGTCGACTGCGACGCTGCTCGCCGTCGTCAGCGGCGCCACCTCGCTGGGCGCAGAACACGAGCTCCTCTCGGCGCTCGCGCTGCCGCCACTCGCCGCGGTCGCGCTCGCCGCCTGGCTCGGGCACCGGCAGCTCCTCGCGCCCGCGCTCGTCGCGATCGTCCTCTTCGGCCTCGCGGCGCTGATCACGGCGCCTGGCGTCCACCTCGCGGCGGCGGCGGTCGCGTTCGCAGCCACGCTCGTGTTGACCGCGCTCGTGTGTCGGGACGCAACGCTGCTCGGGCGGAGAGGCTCACGGGGACCGTCGCTTCAGTCGGCGCGCGACTACGTCACGCTGACGAAGCCGCGGATCATGTCGCTGCTCCTCCTCACCGGGGTGTGCGGGATGTTCGTCGGCGCCGGAGGCGTCCCGGACCTCGCCGACCTGGCCGTCCTGGTCGGCGGGCTCGCACTCGCGTGCGGCGGGGCGAGCGCACTCAACCACGTGATCGATCGCGACATCGACGGCCTGATGGGCGAGCGAACGCGGGCGCGGCCGGTCACCTCCGGGCGCGTACCCCCCATGCACGCACTCGAGTTCGGGCTCGCGCTCTCCGCGCTGTCGTTCGTGCTGCTCGCCGGGCTCGTCAACGTGCTGACCGCGACGCTCGCGCTCGTCGGCAACCTCTTCTACGTCCTCGTCTACACCCGCTGGCTGAAGCGGACGACGCCGCAGAACATCGTCATCGGCGGCGCGGCCGGCGCGGTCCCGCCGCTCGTCGGCTGGGCGGCGGCGACCGGCGACCTGACCGTCCCGGCGCTCTTCCTCTTCCTGATCGTGTTCTTCTGGACGCCGCCGCACTTCTGGGCGCTCGCGCTCCTGATCAAGCGGAACTACGCCGCGGCCGGGATCCCGATGCTGCCCGTCGTCCGCGGCGAGCGCGAGACCGTGAAGCAGATCGTGCTCTACTCGGTGGTCCTCGTCGGCGTCACGGTCGTCCCGTTCGCCTGGGGAACGCTCGGCCTCGTCTACCTGACCGCAGCGCTCGCGCTCGGAGGGGGCTTCCTCTGGCTCGCCGTGCAGCTCGCGCGGCGCACGACACCGAGGCACGCGTCGCTCCTCTTCCACTGCTCGCTCCTCTACCTGGCGCTGCTCTTCGTCGCGGCGGCCGTCGATCCGATCGTCTGATGCTCGATCCCGAGACCGAGCGCCGGAACCTGCTCCTCGGTTGGGGGCTCTTCGTCCTCTTCCTCCTGATCGCCGCCGGCACCGTCGCGATCGCGTTCATCTACCTCGCGGTCGATTAGAGGCT
>JBBRXG010000129.1:0-6984 GCA_038248655.1 Gaiellales bacterium | reverse complement strand
TCGGCCTCGGAGAGGAAGGCGCGCAGAGCCCTGCTTTCCGGCTCGTCGCGCACCAGCTTCACGAGCGCCGAAGCGTCGATGTAGAAGAGCGCCAGCTCAGCGCTCGCCGCGGATCTCGTCGAGCGCGCGGCTCAGGGCATATGGGTCGCCGCCCAGCTTCAGCGGCTCGGGTAGCCCGCGACGGATCGGCCGTGAGACGCGCCCCTCTGCGATCAACCGATCGAGCTCCGCGCCGCTCGTCGCCGGGGGACCGAGCTCGGCGACAGCCCGGTTGCGGTCGGTCACGAGCAGCCGCTCACCGCGCTCCACCGCTCGCAGGTAGCGGCTGAGGTTCTGGCGCAACTCGGCGACTCCGACCGTCCTCGGCATGTACAGGAAGGTAGCAGATCAGGACTCGCGTCCCGTGACCGCCGATGAAACCCAGCATTGCCGCGAGCGACACCGCCCTCTTTCAGTCCTTGTGCCGGGACGAACGAAACCCCCGCAATCACGGGGTTTCCACACTGGTCGAGGGCGATTTCGGCGCCAGCCGTCAGGGACCTGCGGCGCTCGCGCCGGGCGGGGCTACGACCAGAACTCGTCCCAGTTGTCGAGGTCGTAGAAGTGCTCGCGCCCGGAGATCATGCGGCCGTTCTCGATCTCGAAGAGGAGGCAGCAGTCGGTATCGAGTTGCTTGCCATTCCGCTCCGCGCTGTTGTGGTGCAGGCCCACCACCCGGCCGTCGTCGGCCGTGAACACCTGCTTCAGCTCTGCCTTGAGGGTGCCGTCGGTGTCACCCCCGTACCGGCGGAACTGCGCGAAGACGGCGTCGCGGCCCCGGTGATCGCCGGCGATGGAGCTATGCCCCGGCGTGTGCCACGAGACGTTCTCGTCCATGAGCTCGGTGAGCGTGGCCATGTCGGCCTTGTTGAAGGCCTCGTACCCGCGCCGCACGAGCTCGGCGTTCTCGTTTGCTCCCGTCCTTCCCTCCTGTTCGGATCCAGTGGCCGTTGGAGTATGCGCCCGTCCCGCCGAGGCGGCATCGGGCGAACACCCTATCCGGTATGGAACGAAGTGTTCGGAAGGCCCGGAGGTCGCCCGGGACCCGGGTTCGGCCGGCGGACAGACTCAACGGCACGATCGCGCGACATGCCGTGACGGCTTCCCGGGTGCTACTCGGCGATCGCCTCGCCGGAGCCGCCCAGCTCTTCGGGGAAGTCCTTGAGCTTGGGGAGACCATCCTTCATGGGCAGCACGGTCGACTCGTAGTTGACGTGTATCCCGGGCGTAAACGGAAACGCCGGGATCGTCGCCGCGTAGACATCGACCAGACCCCACTGCGGGTGCCGGGTCAGCAGATGGCCGCCGCAGACCTTGCACCACTGGCGAAAGCTCCGCTCGTTGTTGTGGTACTCGCCGATCTGGTCTTCTCCCTGCGTCACCTTGACCGCCTCGGGCTTCCAGAGCGTGAAGGCGTTGACCGGGCCGGCAGACCAGCTCCTGCAGGAGGCGCAATGGCAGTAGCCGGCGCCGGCCGGATCGCCCGTGACCTCGATCGTGACAGCACCGCAGAAGCACTGCCCTTTGAAGGTCGGCCCATCCAGGCTCATCAGCTCTCCTTCCCCTCGTGCGCCGGACGAAATCTCGATCGAGACGCTCCAACAGTAACGTCAAGGCCGGCGCCGACATTCCTGAACACCGGCCGATGGTGTCGTCGTGTCGCTCGCGAGCTCGGCCGATACCGACCGCTCGTCACGACGGCGTGCGATGCGTATGGTCCACGCATCGGGCCGGTCAGGCTCGACCCTGGATACGAGGAGGTGCGATGCCGACTGTGATCGCCTACCACGACGTGAAGGACAAGGATCAGTGGCTCGACTCGCCGAGGCGCGAGGAGTTCTTCGGCCCTCTCGGCGTCACCAACATCCGGACGTTCGTCGATCCGGAGAACCCGACGCGGGTCGGCTTGGTGATGGATGTTCCCGACATGGACGCGGTCATGGCCGCAATGGACGGTCAGGCGGCCGCGGACGCGATGGCGCAGGACGGCGTCCTCCCCGAGACGCTGGTGATTCTCGTCGAGGCGTAACCCGGACGACGCACGCCGTGCCCGTGCAAGGCGACCGAGGTCCCTGACAGACGAAACCCCCGAGGTTCGGGGGTTTCGCCACCACCCTGCCTACCGCGTCTACCGGGCTACGACCAGAACCCGTCTCAGGCGAACGTCTCTACCAGCGTCTCCATGTCTGCCGAGTTGAAGGCCTCGACGCGCGCCGGACGACTGCCGAGTTCGCGCGCTCCGTCGTGATGGCGTCCATCGCTCCTCCTTGGTCGTTTGACTCGACGAGCACATCCCTTCCACAGGCACGACGCCGCATCGGGCGAACGCCCTAGGCGTCGTACCGGCCGGCGAGCTCTGCCACCTGCGGCCGACCCTGGTGCCCGGCTTCCTGCATGATCGGTGGGACCTCCGGGTCGGAGGCGAAGTTCTGCCAGCCTTCCGCGTCCCAGTCGAAGATCGCCCAGACCCGGTCGTCCTCGTTGGGATCGCGGAAGACGGTCGAGCCCTTGGATCCGTGCTGCCTTCGCTTCTCGGCACCCTTGGTCGAGAAGATCTTCATGAAGCGGTCGAAGTCCTCGATCTTCGTTGTTGCCAGGAGCATCTCGTTCCTCCTCGTCGCTTTCGGCATCGCCGCTCGACGCCGACGGTGCGCGGAGTGTGCCACCCGGACGTCCGGCAGTGCATCGGGCGAACGCCCTATGCGGTGCGGACGAGGTCGTGCTCGAAGGCCCAGAGCGTCGCCGCGGCGCGGCTACGGACGCCGGCCTTCTGGTAGACGTGCTGGACGTGGTGCCCGACGGTCTTGGCCGAGATGCCGAGATCGTCGGCGATCCTCTGGTTCGACTCGCCGCGCACCAGCACGAGGAGGACTTCCAGCTCGCGGCCGGTCAGCCCTGCCGGCAGCTCGCGAGGCCGCTCCCGCACCCGGTGGCCGGCGGCATTCAGCACGGCGTTGACCGCGTCCGGGTCGAGCCGCCCCTCTTCGGCCTCCCGCAGCAGCTCCGCCGCCGCGGCCGGAGCGTCGAGAGCCGGCCTGTGCGGCCGCGCCTCGCGCATCGCCCCGTAGCAGTCGGCGGCGGCGAGGATGCGGGCCGCGTGGTCGAGTGCCGGCCCACGCGTACCGCGGTGGTAGCCGGAGCCGTCGAGGCGTTCGTGGTGTGAGCCGGCCAGCATCCCGATCGGAGCGAGCACGGGCGATTGGGCAAAGGCGCGCTCGGAGAAGTGAGGATGGAGCCGGACCCGCTCCCATTCCCCGAACCCGAGCGGCCCGGGCTTCTCCCAGATCGCGTTCGACACGCCGACGCGGCCGAGGTCGTGGGCGAGTGCGGCGCGGCGCACGAGCGTCACGGAAGCCGCGGGAAGGCCCATCCGCCAGGCGGCGGCCTCGGCGAGCTCGGCCACCCCCGTCGAGTGCTCGCGCAGCCACGGCGACTTGAGCCCGGTGAGCGCGGCGATCGCCATGAAGGCGGCGTCGACCCGCTCGCCCGCGATCCTGACCTGTGGGAACGGCTCGCTCTCCATCGCCTGCTCCCACATTCGGGTCTCATCCACGTCGGCGAGCATGTCGGGGAGGTTGCGCACCGCGAGCTTGGCGAGCCGGGGCTCGTACGCGGCACCGGTGCGACGCTCGACGACGGCCCGCGCCTCGTCGGGGCCGGCGGCGGAGAGGAAGAGGGAGACGTCCCTCGCCACGTGCAGGAGGCGCATCGGCAACGGGATCGCGTCGCCGCGGACGGCTGGGAATCCCCGTCCGTCCCAGCGCGCGAAGACGTACTCGAGCGCTGCCTGGATGTCCGAGCCGAGGTCGAGCCACCCGGCAAATCGCTGGGCGACCTCGCACATCGTCGCGAACGCATCTCGTGCCCTCGGGCCGGCATTGGCGATCGCGTCCTCGATCAGCGCGGCGCGGACCTCCGGTGCGCGGCCGGCCCCGACGTGGGCCCGGTAGAACGCGAGCACCTCCGCAGGGTTGGTCGGGTCGACGAGGAAGAACGCGGCTCGGTGCGCGATGTCGTCGCCGAAGAGCTGCGCCGCCTCGTGCCCGTTCGAGGTGCACCCGGAGGCGTGGAGGAGCGCGACGTAGTACGTGTCCGCGAGCTCCCGCGCCGATGCTCCGGCGAGCTCGCCGAGCCGGACCGCGAGCGCAGCGGTGCGCAACGCGTGCTCGAGCGGCTGGCCGGTGCCCAGGTCGGTGGCGAGCGAGAGGGCACCGACCACCTCGGCGGTGCGGATCGGCTGCTCGCCCGCAGGTGGAAACGCTTCGACTGCACCCAGAGTCTCCGCGGCCACGTGGCGATCCTACGGCCAAATGCGTGGGCAGGAGGTCGCGAGAGCCTCGGCATCGCGTGGACGGCTTCGAAAGCTGTCCGGTTCGGTCCTCGACCAGATCAGGCTCCCTCTGTCGCGGGGAAAGTGCCCGCAAGCGTCACCCGCCAGGAGGGGGGCGTGGTACGGGGGCTATCTCCGGAGAGGTGGGAGGCGCCTGAGGCTGCCTGTCGCCGATCTCGGCAGGGAGGACCCCTCCGGTCTCGGCTTCCGCTTCTGCTGCGTGCTGCTTCGCCACGAGCAAATCGAAGTAGAGGTATGTGGTTGCGATGGCCGCAAACGGGAGTACGGCCGTATAGACGAGGCTCGAGACGAGGTTGATGAAGTTGAACGACGCGTTGCTGGCGAAGAGCAGGAGCGTGCCAACGAGTGGGCCGAGCAGAAGCGCGATCACCGTGACAAAGAGGAGCATCGATGCGATTCGCCACCAGTTTCCGCGGCTCAGGCGGGCGCTGCGACGTAGCGCTCCGAGCGCCGAAGAGTCTTCAAGGGCGACTACCTGGGCCAAGAACGCCCATCGGACGATTAGCCAGACGCCGAGCAGCACTCCTATGAACGTGAGGCCTACGATCGCAACTAGCAGTGCGGCCATGAAGACGACGAGCAGGAGGGCGCCCAGCTTCGGGAGCACCTTCCTGTAGGCGCCGAGGGCGCTTGCGTTCCGCCCTGCGTCGAGTTCCACCATGGCTACGGCTGTCGCCGCGTTGACCACGCTGAGGCCGAAGACGGTAAACACGATCCCGAGCAGGATGGCGAGGAACACGACGGCGGCGTTACTGCTGCCGGCGGAGTCGAGGAGGCCATTGAGACCGCTGAGCCTGAAGATCGCATACTGGATCACCGTGATGACGATCCCCAGGGGGAAAAACAACAGGCCGATGTACAGGAACAGTCGGAGATGGCCGAAGTACATCCGGCGTGTCGCGTTCACGATCGCTCCCCAGCGGCGCCGACGCGCGACATGAAGCGGGGCGGAGGGCTGCCAGCTCGTGCGCGAGCTGAGCCAGAGGAGGACGAGCAAGATCACGGCCAGCGAGATCAGGAACGGCGACGGGTCGCCGACGAGCGAAGTGAGAGCGCTCGATCCGGTCGCGACTGCACCGCAGAAGAAGCCGGTCGCGGTGGATCCAAGCGAAGTGCCGGCGGGAACAGCGAAACTCTTGTCGCGCCACTCGTCGCTAGCCCAGGTGATCGGCTTGGTCCACTGTGGCTTGGTGCTGGGCCCGGTCGGCCCGTTGTAGAAGCCCTCGTGCTCCTCGCCCCAGTGTCCTTGGAAGAGCAGCCAGGGGTATGCCTCCGAATAGGCGGCCGTGGCGGTGGGGATCAGCGCAACCTTCGGGCGAAGCTCATGGGAGGGCCCTGAGGTGTCGTCGCAGCCGACGCCCTGGGCGGCGCTGCGGCCCAGGTGGAGCGCCGAGGTGTAGTAGTTGGCGTGGGACCCGAGCGCTGGATAGACGACCACGTGGGTGCTGTCCAGGATCTGCAGCTTCGAATCGCCCCAACGCGCGCTCTCCGCGCCCTCGTGCTGGCTGTAGCCGACGATTACCGGCTTCGTTCGCAACGCCTGCGAGGCGTCTGCCGCGTCGAAGTCGAGCTGGATCATCTCCCAGTCGCCTTCGTGCTTGTCGTTGAAGTCGTTGAAGACGTAGAAGAACCAGTACTGCAGTGCAAGCTCGTTCGGGTATGCCGCTTCCGAGGCAATGTGGGCGTACATGGTCGGCGCGTGTCCATTGGCGAAACGGTGGGACCACTCGTCGTAGACGCATCCAGGCGCAACGGCCTTTCCTGGGAAGTCGAGGTGGTAGTCGGAGGGCGCCCTCGACAGGTCATCTGCAGTCGGTGCGACCTTGATGAGGTTGGTCGTGTCCCAGGGACCGCGGAACGCGACGTCAGGGTTTCCGAGGACGAGATCCACATCGGTGGGCTCGTACGCCTCGCCGTGGTGGCACGGTTCCTCTTGTTCGACCAGGCGAATCACTGGTGCGTAGCGCTGCGCCAGCCGTTGCTGAGGATCTCCTGCGCGCGCAATCGACGGCAGCGTCAGAGCGACTGCGACCAGCATCACGAGGCTCGCGGCTGCACCGGCGAAGTAGCTGGCCGCAGAACGCCTCTTGCGTTCCTCCAACAACATGAGGACCTTCCGACTCGCCGAACGATCCTGGGCCGATCGTTTCGCGCTCGCGTCTTCGTGTCCTGCTTCAATCGGCCGGCTGTCGTCGGAGGCGTCCACCTCGAGGTAGCGGCGGCCTCGCTCCGCAGCAAGGCTTGCTCGGTGCGCGACCAGCGCGCGGTAGATTCCACGACCGCGCCAGCGAGGCAGCGTTGCTCCGCCCCACAGCGTCGCGAACTCGGTCGCGGACCGGAACCGCACCCAGGCCGCGCACACCACGGTGTCGCCGGCCTCGGCGACGAGGATCGAGGCCGTGGCGACCCTGCTCGTCGACGGCGGCACGTCGCGGCTGATTTGCGCTCGGGCTACGGAAGAACAATCGTCTCCGAGGTGTGATCGGTCCGCTGTTCCGGGCAGCTGCCAGCGTAATTCGCCGCACCCCGATCAGGTAGCTCACGGATGCCCGTGGGGAGGCGTTTGGTCAGGCTACACGAGGAACCCTGGGACG
>JBBRXG010000128.1:0-7510 GCA_038248655.1 Gaiellales bacterium | reverse complement strand
TGGTCGCTTTTGTGGGCGTCGCACTCTTACCGCCCCGTTGTTGCGGGGGGGGTGGTGTCTGTTTTGGTGGGGCACGCTTCCAGCTCCGGGGTCTGTCCCTGGTTCCGACGCTCGCTTCTGCTCGGACATCAGGAGGTCGGAGCCTCCTCGTCGACGACCTCGGCGTCCTCGATCACCTCGTCGTCGGACGCGGCAGCACCGTTGCCGGTTGCCGGCCCGGACGCTGCCTGCTGCGCGGTCGCCTGCGCGTAGACGGCCTCTGCCAGCTTGTGCGAGGCCTCCTGGAGCGCGTCCGTCTTCGCCCGGATCTCGGCGACGTCGTCGGCGTCGAGCGCCTGCTTCAGCTCCATCACCCGGCCCTCGATCGTCGAGGCGTCGGACTCGTCGAGCGACTCGCGGTGCTCGTTCAGGCTCTTCTCGGTCGCGTAGGCGAGCGCCTCGGCGTGGTTCTTCGCGTCGGCGACCTCGCGGAGCTTGTGCGCCTCGTCCGCGTGCGCCTCGGCGTCCTTGATCATCTGCTCGACCTCCTCCGGCTTCAGGCCCGAGCCGCCCTCGATCTTGACCTGCTGCTCGTTGCCCGTGCCGAGGTCCTTGGCCGAGACGTGGATGATCCCGTTCGCGTCGATGTCGAATGCGACCTCGACCTGCGGCATGCCGCGCGGCGCCGGCGCGATGCCGACGAGCTGGAACTTGCCGAGCGTCTTGTTGTAGGCCGCCATCTCGGACTCGCCCTGGAGGACGTGCACCTCGACCGCCGGCTGATTGTCCTCGGCCGTGGAGAAGATCTCCGACTTCTTGGTCGGGATGGTCGTGTTCCGGTCGATCAGCTTCGTGAACACGCCGCCCTTCGTCTCGATCCCGAGCGAGAGCGGGGTGACGTCGAGCAGCAGCACGTCCTTGACCTCGCCGCGGAGGACGCCGGCCTGGATCGCCGCGCCGACCGCGACCACCTCGTCGGGGTTGACGCCCTTGTGCGGATCCTTGCCGACGATCTCCTTCACCTTCTCCTGCACCGCGGGCATGCGGGTCATCCCGCCGACGAGCACGACGTGGTCGATCTTCGAGGGGTCGAGCCCCGCGTCCTCGAGCACCCGCTTCGTCGGACCGACCGTTCGCTCCAGGAGCGCCGCGGTCAGCTCGGTGAGCTTCGCACGGGTCAGCTGCAGATCGAGGTGCTTGGGGCCCTCCTGGGTGGCGGTGACGAACGGCAGGTTGATCTGAGTCGTCATCGTCGACGAGAGCTCGATCTTCGCCTTCTCGGCCGCCTCGTACAGGCGCTGGAGCGCCATCTTGTCGGCGGCCAGGTCGATGCCCTGATCCTTCTTGAACTCCGCGATCATCCAGTCGACGATCGCCTTGTCGAAGTTGTCGCCGCCCAGGTGGTTGTCGCCGGAGGTCGCCTTCACCTCGAACACGCCGTCCCCGAGCTCGAGCACCGAGACGTCGAACGTGCCGCCGCCGAGGTCGAAGACGAGGATCGTCTGGTCGTGCTCCTTGTCGAGGCCGTAGGCGAGCGACGCCGCGGTCGGCTCGTTGATGATGCGGAGCACCTCGAGGCCGGCGATCTTGCCGGCGTCCTTCGTCGCCTCGCGCTGGGCGTTGTTGAAGTAGGCGGGAACGGTGATCACCGCCTCTGTGACCGTCTCGCCGAGGTACGCCTCGGCGTCGGTCTTCAGCTTCTGCAGGATCATCGCGCTCACCTCCGGCGGCGCGTACTCGTCGCCCGCCGCCTTCACGCGCACGTCTCCGTTCGGGCCCTGCTCGACGTCGTACGGGACGATCTTCATCTCCTCCGAGACCTCGTCGAACTTCCGGCCCATGAACCGCTTGATCGAGAACACGGTGTTCTGCGGGTTCGTGACCTGCTGGCGCTTGGCCGGTGCACCGACGAGGCGCTCGCCGTCCTTCGTGAACGCGACCACGGACGGGGTCGTCCGCCCGCCCTCCGCATTCGGGATCACCGTGGGCTCGCCGCCCTCGATCACGGCCATGCACGAGTTGGTCGTCCCGAGGTCGATTCCGATTACCTTTGCCATTCCTGGGTCTCCTCCCCTTCTTGTGACTGTAGACAGGATAAAATCTAAGCGTTTCCGTGTCAAGTTCCTTGATGTCATGATCCCTCGCGGTGGATCCGCGGACGGTGTCCTACGCGCGCCTCCTGGCAGAATGCATCTCGCCCGAGCCCGGCTGGCAGGTGCTCGTCCGCTCGCAGCCGCCCGCCCGGCCGCTGATCGAGGAGGTTTCCCGCGAGCTGGCTCGCCGTGGTGTCCGCGCGCTCGTCCGGTTGCGCTTCGAGCTGGCCGGGAGCGTCTTCGAGCGCGAGGCCCCGCGCGAGCTCCTGGGCAAGCTCGCCCCGATCGAGATCGACGAGATCGAGAACGCTGACGCGTACATGGCGATCGCCGCCCCGACCAATACGCGCGACGGCTCCGACGTACCGGCCGAGCGCCTGGGGCCACGCCAGGAAGCGACACGGAAGCACCTCGAGCCGTTTCTCAGCGACGAGAAGCCGTGGGTGGGCTGCTGCTACCCGACCGCGGCGACAGCGCAGGATGCAGGCATGTCGCTCCCCGCGTTCGAGGACTTCCTATACGGGTCGGTGCTGGTCGACTGGGACGCGCTGCGCCGGACGATGGAGCGGATCGCCGAGCGCTTCGATCGGACCGAGACCGTGCGGATCGTCGGCGACTGCACCGACCTCACGTTCAGTCTCGCCGGCCGGGAGGGGAAGGTGGATGCGCTCGCCGCGAACATGCCGGGCGGAGAGGTCTTCTACTCGCCCGTCGAGGACTCGGCCAAAGGGGTCATCAGCTACTCGGAGTATCCGGCCTGCCACCTCGGCCACGAGGTCGGCGGCGTCCGCTTCCGATTCGAACGGGGGACGATCGTGGAGGCGTCGGCGACGAGCGACGAGGCCTTCCTCCTCGGCACGCTCGACACCGACGAGGGAGCGCGGCGGCTCGGCGAGTTCGGAATCGGCTGCAATCCGGGGATCCAGCGGCACGTGAAGAACACGCTCTTCGACGAGAAGATGGAGGGCACGATCCACCTCGCGATCGGCGCCGGGTTTCCCCAGCTCGGTGGGCTGAACCGGAGCGCCGTCCACTGGGACATGGTCAAGGAGCTCCGGAACGGCGGACGGATCGAGCTCGACGGCGACGTCGTCCAGGAGAGCGGACAGTGGCGGCTGTAGACCCGCGGCTCGCCGAGTACGCGCAGCTGATCGTCGAGCGCTCGCTGGGAGTGCAGCCGGGCTGGCAGGTACTGATCCGCTCGACGCCGGCCGGGCGGCCGCTGATCGAGGAGGTGATCCGCCTGATCGCGCGGAAGGGCGCGTTCCCGCTCCTGCGGATGAACTGGACACTGTTCCCCTCCGACGACGTCTGGGCCGCCGAGGCGCCGACCCAGCTGGTCGGCGAGATGGCGCCGATCGACCGGCACGCGGCCGACCACATGGACGCGCGCATCACGATCGAGGCGCCCGACAACACGCGCGGCGCCGCCGAGCTCACCGCCGAGCGGCGGGCGCTCGCAAAGGCGGCTGCTGCTCCCTTCTTCCGGCGGACGATCGCGGACGAGATTCCCTGGGTCGGGTGCCAGTTTCCGACCGACGCGCTGGCGCAGGAGGCGGGCCTGACCCTGCGGCAGTTCGAGGATCTCGTCTACGGAGCATGCCTGCGCGACTGGGACGAGGAGTCGAAGGCGATGCACCGGCTGGTCGAGCGGTTCGACGCCGCCGACGAGGTGCGGATCGTCGGACCGGAGACGGACCTGACCCTCTCGCTGCGCAACCGCCGAGGCGCCGTCGACGACGCGCACGTGAACATCCCGGGCGGCGAGTTCTTCTTCTCGCCGCTGGAGGACTCGGCCGAGGGCACGATCCTCTTCGGCGTGCCGACCGAGCTCGACGGTGCGCCCGTCGAGGGGATCCGCCTCTCCTTTTCGAAGGGGCGGGTCGAGGAGGCATCCGCGGAGCGAGGCGAGGACGTGCTTCTGGACGCGCTCGCGATGGACGAGGGCGCGCGTTTCCTCGGGGAGCTCGGGATCGGGTGCAACACCGGGATCACGCAGGCGATGCGGAACATCCTCTACGACGAGAAGATGGCGGGCACCGTCCACCTCGCCCTCGGCGCCAGCTACCCGAGCGTCGGCGGGAAGAACACGAGCGCGCTGCACTGGGATCTGATCACGGACCTCCGCGCCGGCGGGCGCCTCGAGCTCGACGGTGAGCCCGTCCAGGAGAATGGCACCTGGCTGATCTAGTCCTGTCCTGGCCTCCCCCCACGCGCCGCGGGCGCCCGGCCCCCGGGATAGATTGACCGACAATCGTCACACCTCGGTGCCAGGCACCGGCTGTGGACAATGAGGGCGACCGTCGCGCTCGCCACCTGCGCGGAGCTCCCGGACGGCGACGAGGACTTCCCGGCGCTGATCGCAGAGCTCGCCGCGCTCGGCATCGTGGCCGCACCGGCCGTCTGGGACGGCGACACGGACTGGCGGGCGTTCGATCTCGTCGTCCTCCGCTCGACCTGGGACTACGCCGAGCGGCTCGATTCGTTCCTCGACTGGGCCCGCTCGCTCGAATGCGTCCTGAATCCCGTCCCGGCCCTCGAGTGGAACACCGACAAGGAGCGCTACTCGACCGACCTCCGGGCTGCCGGCGTGCCCGTCGTGCCCACGCAGTTCGTCGCTCCGGGCGCCCGGTTCCGGACGCCCGACCGGGAGTTCGTCGTCAAACCGGCGATCTCCGCCGGTGGACGCAACTCGGCTCGGTTCGAGGCCGGGCAGGCGGCCGACGCCCGCGAGCTCGTCGATCGCATCCACGGCGAAGGACGGACGGCGATGGTACAGCCGTATCTCGACGACCGGGAAGAGCTCGCCCTCGTCTACATCGACGGCGACTACTCGCACGCCCTGCGCCGCGTCGTCCCGCTCCCGTCCGGGGACGCGCGCGACGTCCTCTACCTCGCCGAGGAGCTGAGCTCCGGAACGGCCACCGTGCGCCAGCGCGAGGTCGCAGGCGCGTCGCTCGCCTGCGCGCCCACCGACCTGCTGTACGCGCGCGTCGACCTGCTCGGGGAGCTCGTGCTCGAGGTCGAGATCGCCGAGCCGTCGCTCTATCTCGCGTTCGGTGACGGCGCGGCAGCACGCTTCGCCGCCGCGATCAGCCGGCGGCGAGCGCCGACACCAACGGACTAGTGCTTGCCGCCGCCCCTGGACTTCGCGCCGATATAGCGGGCGAGCGCGAAGTCGAATCCGCCGGACGCGTCCGTCTCCCCGGCGGCGACGATCCCGTCGTCGTCCAGCACGACCGCGCCGTACGCCTCGTCGAGGCTGCCGGCGTCGAAGTCCGTGACGACCAGCCCGTTGGCGCCGAACTCGCGGTTGATCGTGCCGCCTTCGTCACGCTGGTGACGGCGACGTCGTGACTGCCGTTCACATCCGTCACTCCGGCCAGCACGAACAAGCCGTTCGACTCGATCGAGGCGCCGTAGGCGCGTTCGTCTCCGCCGAAGTCGACCAGCTCGTGCCCGCCGTCGCCGAACCCGCTCCCGATCGAGCCGTCGGCCCTGAGGCGAAGGGCTGCGAAGTCGTTGCCGCCGCTCGCATCGCTATAGCCGGTGAGCAGGATCTTCGGGCCGTTCTGGATCACGATCCCGGTTGCGTGGTCGTCGCTTCCCGCCCGAGGGGCGCGACGACGGTCCCGCCGCCGAACGCAGCATCGAGGTTGCCGTTCGTGTCGAGGCGGGCGGCGGCGAAATCGCTGTCACCGTTGACGTCGCTGTCGCCGCACACGACGACCTTGCCGTCCTGAGGCTGGATGGCCAGGCCCGTGGCGACGTCGCTGCTCCCCGAGCCGACGTCGACGAATGCGACCCCGCCGTTGCCGAAGCTCGGGTCGGGCGTGCCGTCGGAGAGGTAGCGCACGACTGCGAAGTCGTTGTCGCCTCCCACGTTCGTGTACCCCGCGACGACGACGGCCTGGTTGGACTGCGCCGCGATCGCCCGGGCGACGTCGGCGGTTCCTCTCAGGTCGTGACGACCTTTCCGTCGCCGTCGAAGGTCAGGTCGTACGTACCGTCCGAGCGGTAGCGGGACACGGCGAAATCCCCGTCTGTCCGGCCGGCCGCGACGATCCTGTGGTTTGGCGCGGCTGCGACGGCGAGGGCCGCATCGGAACCGCCGAAATCGGTCGTCAGCGTGCCGCCGAGGCCGAACGCGGCATCGAGCGCCCCCGGTGCCGGCTTCCCCTTGCCCGCCCCCGTTCGACGCGACATTTGCACGCGTTATAGGTAGGAGACCGGACGTGGTCAACGGCGTCCGACCAATTTCGTGGGCTACCCTCAATCCATGGCCACACTGGACTCGCTCGGACGGCCGCTCCGCGATCTCCGGGTCTCGGTCACCGACCGCTGCAACTTCCGCTGCGTGTACTGCATGCCGAAGGAGGTGTTCGGGCGGGACCACCGGTTCCTCGAGCGGCGCGAGCTGCTCACCTTCGAGGAGATCGAGCGCCTCGCCCGCGCGTTCGTCACCCACGGCACCGAGAAGATCCGGATCACGGGCGGCGAGCCGCTCGTGCGCCGCGACGTCGAGCACCTGGTCGAGCTCCTCTCCGCCATCCCGGATCTCGACCTGACGCTGACCACGAACGGCGCCCTGCTCGCGCAGAAGGCGCGGGCCCTGAAGGCTGCCGGCCTGCGCCGGGTCACCGTCAGCCTCGACTCCCTCGACGACGAGGTCTTCACCGCTATGAACGACGTCGAGGTTCCGGTCCGGAAGGTGCTCGCGGGGATCGACGCCGCCGCGGACGCCGGATTGCCGGTGAAGGTGAACATGGTCGTCAAGCGCGGCCTGAACGAGGACAGCGTGCTGCCGATGGCGCATGCATTCAGGGAGCGCGGCCTCATCCTGCGCTTCATCGAGTACATGGACGTCGGCCACTCGAACGGCTGGCGCCTCGAAGACGTGGTGCCGGCCGCCGAGATCGTCGCCGCGATCGACGCGGAGCTGCCGCTCGAGCCGATCGAGCCGAACTACCGCGGCGAGGTCGCCCGTCGCTGGCGTTACCGTGACGGGGGCGGCGAGGTCGGCGTGATCGCGTCGGTCACGCAACCGTTCTGCGGCGACTGCTCCCGAGCCCGTCTGTCGGCCGAGGGCCGCCTCTACACCTGCCTGTTCGGGCTCCGGGGCCACGACCTGCGCGCGACCGTCCGGAGCGACGCCTCCGATGCCGAGCTCCGCGACGCGATCGGCGCAATCTGGCACCGGCGCACCGATCGCTACTCGGAGATCCGCTCCGAGAACACGGCCGACCTGCACAAGGTCGAGATGAGCTACATCGGCGGCTGAGACGCTCGCTTTGCTCGCTTCACGGGGGAAACGGCCGGTTTCCCCCGTGTGCCCCCTTCCCTGATACCACCAGCACCCCCGCTATCGCTGGGTGCCGCGCCCGCCGAGGTCGGTCGCGGCGGCGGGACGCTCGCTCCGCTCGCCTCGTGGGGGAACC
>JBBRXG010000127.1:0-7680 GCA_038248655.1 Gaiellales bacterium | reverse complement strand
CGCGGAGCTGGCGCACCTCGGTCCCGAGGCGCTCGGGGTGGGCGCGAAGCGGCTCGGCGAGATCCTCCGTGCGGACTCGCGGCGGCTGCACTCGTTCCTCCGCGACCAGCGGGCGCTGTCCGGGATCGGCCGCGCGTGGGCGAACGAGATCCTCCACACAGCCCGGCTGTCGCCGTTTGCCCTGACGACCGAGCTCGACGCGGACGCTGTGGCTCGGCTGGCGGCGGCGATCGACGGAGAGCTCACCCGTGGCCTGGAGCTGCGCGAGCGCGGGGCGAAGGACGCGGCGGTGTACCGCATCCACAACCGCCTCGGCGAGCCGTGCGCGCAGTGCGGCGCCCCGATCGCGCGCGTGGACTTCGAGGAGCACACGATCTACTACTGCCCGACCTGCCAGACGGGTGGGCGGGTGCTGAAGGACCGCCGGCTGTCGAGATTGCTCAGGTGACGCTGAGGCCGTATCGACTGTACGACCATGGCCACTCCTCGACCCGCTCGCAGAGCGCTGCCTTCACCGGGTTGAGCAGGACGTAGGCGCAGGTGTCGAAGACGCGGTCCTCACCTTCGAGCGCACGGGTCTGGAAACGCTCGGCGAACACGTGGCCGAAGCTGGTGTACCGCTCGTTGAAGTAGCGGGCGTACTGCCAGTTGAGCAGATGGATTCCCCCGGAGAGGGCGTCGACGCGCGCGTCGACGACCAGGTGGTAGTGGGTCGAGAGCACGCAGGCGGCGTGCAGCTCCCAACGGTACCTCCGGCACGAGCGTCGCACGAGGCGGAAGAACTCGGTTCGATCGTCGGCGCACGGGAACGGAGCGCTGCGGGCGACGCCGCGGCAGTAGACGTGGAAGTAGCCGTCCGGGAGGGAGGAGCGGGGAACGCGGCCCATGCGCCCAGGGTAAGAGCCGGCACGGCCTCGGCTCGCCCGCCCTCTCATCTGTTTCGCATTCGTCACAGGTGTAGTGCCAGGCACAAGCGGTGGACAGATCGGATCGAAATCGGCGCGCGTCTGGTGCCAGGCACAAGCTGTGGACGGTCTGGCGCTTGCCCGGCGCAGGTCGCCCTCCCGGCGACCGGACTCAGGCGGGAAGCCGGATCGTCAGCGTCTCGTCGTCGACGCCGACCGAGCCGCCCAGACGGCCGACGTGCATGACCGCGACGGCGGCGCCGAGATCGCGCAGGTCCTCCCCGAGCACGACCGGCAACGACGCGGGGGTGATCGGCGACACCCTGAGCTCCCGCCCCTCGGCAGCGACCGTGACGCGGTCGAGCCCGCCGTGGCGGAGGGCGCACTGGACGAGCGCCGAGACCGACCGCTTCGTCGTCTCCGGGTCGACCCACACCTCTCCACCGTCCCCGGAGACCCCGACACGCTCGGATCCGAGGCGCTCCGCGGTCGCGACGGCCAGCTCCGCCGTCCCGACCCGCTCGAGCTTCGGCTCGTAGCGGTCGCCCGCGATCCTCGCCGCGAGTGAAAGCTCATCCAGCAGCTCGGCCAGCTGCTGCGATGCGGTTTCGATCATCTCCGAGTAGGAAGCGAGTGTCGGATCGAGCCCGTCCGCCTTCGTGATCGTCCTGGCGAACCCGTACACGGTCGCGAGCGGCGTGCGCAGGTCGTGGCACGCGAGGCTGACGAGCTTGGCGAAACGTTCCTCTTCCAGCGAGATCCTCCCTGGTACGTTTGGAAGCATAGATGGAGCGCACCGACCTCCTCGCGGCGGATCTCCAGTCCTCGGAGCCCGAGGTCCGAATCGGGCTGTCCCGCGCCGGTGTCCAGGGGGTCAACAAGGCGATCCGCCTGCGCCGTGGCCACCACGAGAAGCTCGTCTTCGCCGAGATCGCGTGCTGGGTCGACCTCGACCCGGCCCAGCGCGGCGTGCACATGTCGCGATTCCCGGAGCTGTTCGAGCAGGCGATCGACGAGCTCGTGATCGACGAGTCGTTCCTGGTCGAGGAGCTGGCCGAGCACATCGCCCGGACAGTGGTCGGCCGGCAGCGGGCGCTGCGCGCGGAGGTCGAGGTGACCGCGCGCTACCCACTGCAGCGCGAGACGCCGGTGACGCGGATGAAGACGCAGGAGATGGTCTCGCTGATCGGGATCGCCGGGGCCTCGGCGGCAGGCGCCCGCCGGGTCGTCGGCGTCGAGGCAACCGGGATCAACGCGTGCCCGTGCGCGCAGGGCCTCGTCCGAGGCCGCGCCGAGGAGCGCCTGCTCGAGGCCGGCTACCGCGTGGACGAGGTCGATCGCATCCTCGACCTCGTCCCCCTCGCCACGCACAACCAGCGCGGCCGCGGGACGCTCTACGTCGGCACGGGTAGCCCGATCAACGCGGAGGATCTGGTCGAGATCGTCGAGCGCTCGATGAGCTCGCCCGTCTACGAGCTCCTGAAGCGACCGGACGAGCTGTTCGTGGTCGAGCACGCGCACCTCCAGCCGCGGTTCGTCGAGGACTCGGTGCGGGTTGCGCTCAAGGAGTCGCTGGAGGCCTACCCGGATCTCGACGACGGGGACTTCCTGTGGTCGCGGCAGGTCAACCTGGAGACGATCCACACCCACGACGTCGTCGCCGAGCGGTACGGGACCGTCGCCGAGCTGCGCGGAGAGCTCGACCGCGGCGACCGGCCGCCGCGACACACCGAGCTGCGGGAGTGGCTGAGGGCGTGACCCGAACGAAGGAGCGGGTCGACCGCGGCACGGGCACCGGCCTCGGCCCGCCCTGGAGCGTGGTCGTCCTGAACGACGACCACAACACCTTCGACGGCGTCGCGGCCGCGCTCTCGGCCGTGCTGCCGGACGTCCCCTTCGAACGGGGGATCGCGTTCGCGAACCGGATCCACGCGAGCGGCAGCGCGATCGTCTGGTCCGGCCACCGGGAGGTGGCCGAGCACTACTGGAACGGGCTCAGGCGGCGTGGGTTGACGATGGCCCCGCTGGACCGGTAGCGCGCCGGCGCAGCCTCGCCCGGCTCTCGGTGCCGGCAGCGAGGCGCGCGATGTTCGAGCGGTGCAGCACGAGGATCGCAGCCGCCGCCGCGCCCGCGAAGGCGATCACCGGCCAGGGGTAGCCGAGCGCGGCCGCGATTCCGGGCAGGGAAAGGCCGGCGACGATCGACGCCAGCGAGGCGTACCGCGTCGCGAAGAACACCAGCAGCCAGACGCCCGCCCCGATTCCGCCCACGACGGGCGCGACGCCGAGGAAGGCGCCGCCCGTCGTCGCGACGATCTTTCCGCCGCGCTTCAGGCCCATGAACAGAGGACGCCAGTGCCCGAGCATCGCTGCGCCGCCGGCAAGGACGCCGGCCAGGTGACTGTGGACCAGCGTTGCGGTGAGCGCGGGCGCGAAGCCCTTCGCGGCGTCGAGGAGGATCACGGGCACGCCGTACCCGCGCCCGTAGACACGCCAGACGTTCGTTCCGCCGATGTTGCCGCTCCCCTGCGTGCGGATGTCCGCGCGTTTGAACATCCGGACGATCCAGTAGCCCGACGGGATGCTGCCGGCCAGGTACCCGGCAACGATCAGGATCGCGAACGTCAGCGAACCGGGATGCCGTACCCCGCGACCCAGCCGTTGACGACGCCCCAGTCGAGGTTGTTGAAGAACGCCTCGATGTAGGACGCCCGGTCGGTCTGGTAGTCGAGGAAGTAGGCGTGCTCGTAGACGTCGAGCGCGACGAGCGGAGTCGCGTTCCAGACGGGAAAGGCATTCTGCGCGTCGCCGATGTAGTTGAACAGGCGGCCCTCGTCCCAGTCATAGGCTGTCCACGCCCAACCGCGCCCACCCATCCCGGTCGCCGTCAGATCGGCGCGCCAGGTGTCGACCGAGCCGAAGTCGCGGCGGACCAGGTCGCCGATCGCACCGTCGGGGTCCCCGCCGTGGCCGCCCAGGTGCTCGAAGTAGAGCTCGTGGTTCTTGATCCCGCCGATCGCGAAGGTCAGGTCGACCTTCAGGGCGCGGACGTCCGAGTAGACCTGGTTCGCGCTCGAGAGATCGACCTCGGCGAGCTTGCCGAGGATCTCGTTCCGCTTGTTCACGTACCCCTGGTAGAGCCTGTAGTGGGCCTCGACGGTCTCCCGTGAGATGCCGTCGAGCTCGAGCAGGCCCGGCTTCATGGCGCGGGCGACAATCTCCTCGTGGTTGAACGCAAGCGTCGTCATCGGTTCGGCTCCTCTCTGAGCGCAGGCGCGGCCAGCATAGACAACCGCATCGGTGGAAGAGTTCATCCTGGCACCGATCCCTGCATTCCGGTGAAACCGAACGGTCCCGGACGACGTATCGGAACGAGATGGAATGCGCGGTCCGCATCGGCAGCAGCTTGCCGTGCGCGTCCGGAGCCGCGACGATGCCCCGGGTGTCCACGCTCGAGCCGACCGACGAGGATTTGCTCGCGCGAGTCGCGGGCGGCGATCGCGACGCGTTCGGAGATCTCTACCACCGCTACGCACGTGCCGTGCTCGGGCTCGCGCTCCGCCGGCTCGGCGACCGCGGCCGGGCCGAGGACGCCGTCCAGGAGGCGTTTGCGTCGATCTGGCGGTCGGCCCGCACCTACCGGCGCGAGCGCGGGCCCGTCGCGCCCTGGCTGTACACGGTCGCGCGGAACGCGATCGCCGACCGCGGCCGCGCCCGGATCGAGCCGCCGGCCGAGCCTTCCGACCGGCCTTCGGAGGCGCCGGGACCGCCCGATCGCGCCGAGGAGTCGTGGGTCGCGTGGCGCGTCCACCGGGCGCTCGAGACGCTGCCCGAGACCGAGCGGAGCGTGCTCGAGCTCGCCTACTGGAGCGAGCTCTCCCAGACCGAGATCTCGGAGTTCCTCGGCGTCCCGCTCGGAACCGTGAAGACGCGCACGCGAAGCGGGCTGAAGCGCCTGGCGGCCGAGCTCGAAGGTGAGCTCGAGTGACGAGACCGCCCGACTTCCACGACCTCGTCGGCGACGAAGGCACGCCCGAGGAGCTCGCGTTGCTTCGGCGGGCCCATGAACTCGTGATCGCCGCCGGGCCGCCGCCCGAGCTCTCGCCGCGCCTGGCTGAGGCGCCCGCCTCGATCGGCCGAACGTCGTGGCTCCCCCGTCGGCGCCGCGGCGCTGCCCTCGTGCTCGCGGCCGGGGTGGTGGCCGCCGCCTTCGGAGTCGGCTTCCTCGTCGGCGACCGCGGCTCGGGCGAGTTCCCGTTCCGGGGAGGGCCGATCGCGATGCACGCTCTCCAGCCGCAGTCCTCGGCACGAGCGTCGATCCTGATCGGCAATCGCGACCAGGTCGGCAACTGGCCCCTGCTCGTTCGGGTGACTGGCCTGAAGACACTGCCGAAAGGTGACTGGTACGAGCTCTACCTGACGCGGAACGGCAAGCCGGCCGCGTACTGCGGCTCGTTCGCGGTGCAGGCGAGCGGCCCGACGACCGTCCACTTCAGCGTTCCGTACCGGCTGAAGAGCTTCGACGGCTGGATCGTCACGACGAGCAGGAAGCCGCCGAGCCGGCAGGTGCTGCTCAGCACCTGAGCCGGAGCTCCCAACCCCCAACCTCCTCGACCCGCGCGAACCCGAGCCGCGCGTAGGCGTCGAGGACGTCCGGGGCATCGCCCCACGAGTCGAGGTCGGCCGGGCCCGGGCCGAGAAGAACGCACGCGCCGCGGAGCAGGCGCGCGTAGCCGGCCGGGTCGCGTCGTCCCGGAGGACGCCCGGCCCGTCCACGAGCCGTTCCTCCGGAAAAGACGGTGCAAAGCCCGATCGGTCCAGTCGGGCCAGGGAGCCCGACGACGGTGCCGCCCGCGGGCGGGACCGCGTCCGGCGCGACCTGCGTGTGGCCCCACAGGCCCCGGTAGGCCAGGTCGATCGTCGCCGCATAGTCGCCTGCGTCGAGTAGCGGCAGCGACTCGCCGCCCTCCACCGCCTCAGCCCGCATCCGCACGTACCCGACCCTCCGGATGAAACCAAAAGGCGCCAGGTCCACGTTCGCGTGAAGCCAGAGGAGTTCGACGCCCGCGCGGCGCGCCGCGGCGACGGCCCCGGCCGGGTTGCCGCCCTCGAGCTCGGCCTCTGCCACCGCCTCGCCGTCGGACGAGACGCCGAGCGCGAGCTCGACGGGCGGCACGGCGCCCTACGGTGCCGTGCGGTCGTTCGCGACGAACGCCGCGTGGGTGACCGGCATCAGCTCGGAGATGAAGCGCTCGGCTGCCGCCGCGTACTGGCGGATCTCGAACATCGCGTCGTCCGAGTTCCGCAGCATGCAGAAGTGCATCAGGCTCCGCGGATTGCAGCTCCAGTAGTACTTCGTATACGTGCTCAGGGGGAGAACGGCGCGCGCGACCTCCTTGGCGACCCCCTGCTCGAGCAGCCGCTCGTACGTCTGGAATGCGCGGGCGGCGTTCGCATCGATCTCACGCCGTGCGCCCTCGCGGGTCCCCTCGTCGACGGGCTCGAACGTGTACGCGCCCGGCTTGCCGACTTGCGTCCGCACGTTCTCCGGAACGTAGTGCTCGGCCTCGATCTGTGAGTAGCGGCCACTCCACTCGTTGTAGCTGTGACCGGCCCGGTGACGGTGATGCTCCCGGACGACGAAGATCGGCGCCTTCACGAGAAAGCGGAAGTAGCCATGCTCGAACGGGCTGCCGTGCTTGTTGCGCATGAGGAATTTGATCAGCCCCGCATCGCGTTCCGTCATCTCGTCCGACGCCTGGTTGAACGAGACGCGCGCGGCGTTGATGACCGCCAGATCGGAGGCGAGAGCGCCGTCCAGGGAAAGGAACCCGTGGTCGAGGACCGAGATCGTGCTCTCGGGTATCACTTCGGTCGTGGCGGCCACCGGGACGCCGAGTGTAGCGAGGGCATATGTCGGAGCCTCGGGGTTCTCCTATCCGTCCTGGAAGCCCGACTTCTACCCCGCTGGAACCGAGCAGAAGGCGTTTCTGCGGGTCTACGCGGAGCACCTGCCGTCGGTCGAGCTGAACACGACCTTCTACCAGCTTCCCTCGGAGGAGCGCCTGCGGGGTTGGGCGGAGATGACCCCGCCGGATTTCCGGTTCGCCGTGAAGATGAACCGCCGCGCGACGCACTTCGGCGACCTGTCGGTGGTCGGCATGTTCTGCGAGCGCGTGCGGGCGCTCCGCGAGCGGCTCGGCCCGATCCTCGTCCAGCTGCCGCCGAGCCGGCCGCGGGACGACGGCTGGCTCGCGCTGCTGCTCGACTCGCTCGACCCCGAGCTCGAGTACGCCTTCGAGTTCCGCAACGAGACCTGGGCCGGCATCGCAGGCGTCCAGCTCGTCAACGCGCTGGAGGGCGAGGCGCCGTTCCGCTACCTGCGGCTGCGAGAGCCGCCCTACGACGAGGCCGCACTTCGCGACTGGGCCGGCCGGCTGCGGCCCCTGCTGGAAGACGATCGACGCGTCTACATCTACTTCAAGCACGAGGACGCTCCGACCGCACCCGCGTGCGCGAGGCGGCTGCTCGAGCTCGTCGCCGACCCGGCTCGCTAGTTGCTCCGTCTCAATAGTCTCTTGATCTTTAAAGGGACTTGTAGTACGGTCGGAGGTGTGCCGCGTGCAGCGTCCGCGATCGCGCTCTCGCCCGAGCAGGAGGGGGAGTTGCACCGGCGGCTGCGGATGCCGTCGCTTGCGCAGAAAGACGCGCTGCGGGCGCGGATCGTGCTGCGGGCGGCGGCGGGGGCGAGCAATACGGAGATCGCGGGTGAGCT
>JBBRXG010000126.1:0-7836 GCA_038248655.1 Gaiellales bacterium | reverse complement strand
TTGTCGGTAACGACGAGGTCGTCTGCGGCATGCTGCCTCTCCGGAACGAACTTGTCTCAGCCTGGCATGTCCGGAGGCGCCGTTCAATAGCCGATCAGGTTCATCGCAAACGAGCACAAGTCCTAGACGCCGAGGAAGAGCCGATCGACCTCGTCCGGCTCCTCGGATTCCCGCATCAACGGCACTGCGGGTTGCGTGAACGTCCCAGCCGGCTCCGCCCGGTAGAAAACCTCGTGCGCCGCAGCAGCAAGCGGACGCGGCTGCCACGCTACGAGATCGGCCACGCGCGTCTTGAACACCGCGGCGAGCTCGTCGAGCAGCGCCGGCGAGGCGCGCCGGACGTCGAGCTGGCCGGTCTCGAGCTCGTGGTAGCGGCGGCGCAGCTTCCCCGCGAGCGAAGCCGGAAGGCCAAGCCGCGACATCAGCCCGTCGACGACTCTGTCTCGCGTCAGCCCTCGCCTGACCCGCAGCGCGACCAGCGGCGCCTCCCCCCCGATCCACGCCTGGGCGATCGCGACCGCGTCGTCGTCCGGCTCGGGCGCGTCCGCCCACACGAGGAAGCGATCGACGAGCTCGGCGAGCTCGTCCCGTGCGGCGCCCGCGCGCGCCAGGTAGGCCCGCAGGTCGGGCCGCTCGCCGGCGGCGAATGCCGCGACGTACTCCTCGAACAGCTGCAGGACGGGATCAGCCACCGGTGAGAGTCTCCCGCAGCCTGCCATGGCCGCGATGCAGCGCCTGGTCGACGGCGTTCCGCTCCATGCCCAGCCGCTCGGCGATCTGGTCGATCTCCAGCCCTCCGACGTAGCGCAGCTCCATCACCTCGCGTGCGCGGCCCTCGACGCCGTCGAGCAGCGACGCGACCGCATCGCGGTCGAGGAGCTCGGCGAAGCCGTCGCCGGGGTCGGCGTGATCCCAACCCTCGGGCAGCGGCAGATCGGTGGGCCGGCCCTGGCGATACTCGCCGAGCGTCCACTCGACGACCTTGTGGACGACGACCCGGAAGGGCACGGAGTAGGTCTTCCCGGCAGAGAGCTCGCGCCACAGCCGCACCTTGACGTCCTGCGCGACGTCCTCGGCGTCGAGACTTCCGCCTCGAACTCGTGGCCGTCGAGCGTCTCCCGTTCGGCCAGCCGCTCGCCGAGCACACGCAGGGCCGGCCCGCCGACCCGGGCGAGCAATGCTTCGACGTCTTCGGCGGCCGACCGCAACACCTCCGCTGCGTCCTGATCCACCTGCGCCAGCAGCCACTCGGAGACAGCCGGGTGAGAGCGCGCGCCGGTGGGGCCGCCGAGCGCGGACGGATCGAAGAACCGAGCCTGATGCCCGAGCCCCTGCCCGCTCACGAGATGAGCAGCGAGCTGCGTGGCGCCCTGAATGTCGCCGAATCCGCCATTGCCGTGGCCGAGGCCGGCCTCGGTCTCGGCGAGGATCCCACCGAGGCTAACCCGCAAACGGCCGAGGCTCTCTTCGATCGACCCCGGATCCTGTGCAGGATCGCCGGTAGAAGTCATGCCGAGACGACTCGCGTTAGGGCGGACAGAGACCAACCGGACGGGGATCCGATGGGCGAGCGCGGTGAGCGCGTGCCCCACCTCGTGCACCGCGGTGCGGAGCAGCGCAGCGGACGAGCTCCGGCGTGCCGGGCAAGCCCCGAGCGAGTGATCGAGTGCAGCGACCCGCAGATCCTCGTGGCCGAGAATCGGGCGGCCGTCATCGGCGATTGCGCGCTTGACCGCAGATCGCCACGCCTCGACGACGACCTCCTCGATCGCTGCGGCAGGCGCTGCGCCGTCGAAGTGCTCCGCGATCCGACCGTAGTCGATCGAGCTCGCCGTAGCGAACCGAGTCGCGCAGTGCTCCAGCAGCAAGGCTTTGCCGGCGAGATCGGGTGGTTCGAACCAGATCGTCACCCCCAGCCGCCCCCGGCGGCGAACGGGAAGCGGCAGGACGCCGGGTGTGTTCGTGCATGCGATCAGGAGCACCCCGTCGTTCTTGCCATGAACACCGTCGAGCTCGGCGACGAGCTGCGCGGCGACCTCCGTCGGATGGCGCGTCGGGCCGGCGGCCGCCGCCCCGTCCAGCTCGTCCCAGAAGAGGATCACCGGGCGGTCCTGCTCCCTTCGCGTCCCTCGCGCCAGCTCGAAGAGCGCCGCCACGTCCGCCTGGGACAGCCACTTCTCCTCGATCGGAAACTCCCGGGCGTTCACGAACAGGGCTTCCGACCGGCTACCTCTACCAGGCTCACCTGCGCGCCGAACTCACCCGTTCGCTCGGCGTCGAATGGGAGGCGCCGGTCAAGGGGATGGCCGAGATCAGCGGCGTCCCCCACGCCCTCCACGAGTTCTCGCAGCGCCGGCTCCAAGTCGTCGAGCGGCTGACCGAGTGGGGAACGACGAGCTGGCACGCCGCCCAAGCCGCGGCGCGAAAGACGCGCGAGCGCAAGGAGTACGTCGACCTCGCCCAGCTGCGCGAGGACTGGCGCGCCCGGGCCGCAGAGCACAGTCTTTCGCCGCGAGAGCTGAGCGCGCTGCTCCACCGCACGCCGCTGCACCAGCTCGCGTCGGGGCAGCTGCGCGAGCTCGCCGGGCGCCTGCTCGGCCCGGAGGGGCTGACCGAGAGGCGGACGACGTTCTCCGAGCCCGACCTCGTCGTGGCCTGGGCGGAGGCGCACGTCCAGGGCGCGCCGGCCGAGCGCGTCCGGACGATCGCGCGGCGCTTCGCTCGTATCGAGGAGGTCGAGCGGGTCGGCGGCGAGCCGCAGCCCGGTCGGCCCGCCTTCTTCACCACGTCGGAGCTGATCGCCGTCCGCATCATTGGTGAATGGATTCGCAAGCGGGCGACTGGAAGTTGGCCAGAGGACAAGGTTGCGTATAGACGAATCCGTTCGATAGTCACCGTGGTGCGGCAGCGAACTCAGGATCTTCCTACGACCACGAAAGGACTGTACTCCGCCGATCGAACAAGGCTTCAGGAACTCTAGAGCCTCCGCTACTCAGCTCTGCGGAGCGCGGCGAGGACGCGGCGGATAACCGCGGCCGCCTCGCGCTTGAGCTGTTCGCGCTCGTCGTCATCCTCGGCGAGGAAGCTTGCGTAGGAGCTCGGACCGTCGTTGTCCGGGTCGGCGAAGCGCTCCTCGAGCAGCTTCAGCGCCGCCATCACCTGCTCGTTGCCGGCGACGGGACTCGCGGCGAGCTCGCGCCCCGTCTCCTCCGGCTCGTCGCGGTAGTTCCGCAGCGTGAAGACGAGGTCGTATGCGTCTTTGTTCTCGTGCCGGTCCTGAAACGCGTTGATCTTGAGGACGACGTACGGGAGCAGATTCGCGACGCGGACGGCCACCTTCGACCGCCCGCCCTCGTCAAGCCGTTCGGCCTCGATCTCGATCTCGAGGAAGTCGCGCGCGGCGAGCAGCGCACCCGACACGTTGAAAGCGCTCAAGTTCGCGCCGAGACCCTGCTTCGGCTTGAAAATCCGGCCCTCCTCCACCTAGTCGGTCTCACAGAGGAACTCGACAAGGACGGTGATGCCCTCGACCTCGCGCGTCCACTGAAAGCTCGGCTCGCCTTGCGCAAAGCCGGCGTCCTTGAGGTTGCGCTCGAGCGTTCGGTACGCCTCGACGCTCTCGTCGGTCAGCGAAAGCCCGATCACGAGATCGACGTCGGTGGTCCCGACGTGCGGACGCTCGCCCTCCGGCAACTCGCCGACGAGGTAGCGCGGCGCAAGCCCGCCCGCCAGGTAGATGTTCTCGCGCCACGGGCCGACGTTGCCGAGGACAGTCACGAGCACCCGCTCGCAACGCCCGGTCGCCTCGCGCGTGTAGTCGCTCGCGCGCTTCACCAGCCGATCACCTCACGCCGGAAGTGCTCGGCCTGCTCGCGACCGCGCTTGGGGTCGGCCCGGGCGTCCAGGTAAATGCGGAAGACGTTGGCGAGCCGGATGCCGTCTCGCTCCTCGGCGAACATGATTGGCAGGTTGTCGTTCGCTTGCATCAGGATGAGGTTCGCGCCACGCTCGGCCGGTTCCGCGTCCAGCCGCTCGACGACGTCCTCGAGCGGCTGGGCGGCGTCGACCCAGAACAGGGCCGCCGGCAAGGCAGTCACGAACGGAGCGAGCATCGCCGCCGCAACGACGCCGGTCAGTGCGTGATCGACCTCCGCGAGGCGCAGGGCTTTCGCCGCTCCCTCGGCGACGCCGCCGCCGCCGCGCGGCGGTAGCAGGTAGGCGCCAAGTTGCCGCACGCCGCGGTCGCGGTTCTCCTCAGCCCAGAGATCGAGCAGGGCGGCCGGATCGGCGATCGTTCGCGCCCGTGCGCGGCGTCCACCGTGCGCCTCGACAATCTCCAGCCGCTCGAGTCGATCGAGCACTGCGTGAACCAGCCCGACCGAGACGTCCGCGCGTGCGGCGAGATCGGTCACCCGCCACTCGCGTCGCGGCTCGAGGAGCAGCGCCTGCGCGGCAACACCGGCCTTTCCGGCAAGCCGCAGCTCTCCCACCGCCCGCGGCTCGCGCTGCTTCCGCGGGGTCTCGATGTGGACGTAGGCGCCGGGATAGTCGAGGTGGGCGTTCCCCAGTCCGTCGACGTATCCGATCCCGTGGTCGACGAGGATGCGCCGCGCGTCCGCCGTGGTGCGATCAGCAACGACGATGGCGGCCTTGGCCGGGCGCTTTGGATACTCCTCCACCATCCGCACCACCAGCCAGGCATCGGCCGCGCCGATCCGCTTCTTGTACTCGACAACGAGCTCGAACGTCCGCCCGTCGACGCGGAGTCGACCGTCCGCGCCAGGCTCGGCAGCCACTACGGGCAGCTCGCGCAGGATGCGAAGCGCGGGCGGCCCGAGCGGAGCATGGATTTTCAGTGTAGGAGTCATTTCAACGTGATTCTGAAAAGCAGTCTTTTCAGTCTGTCGACACTTTCAGTCTAACACTGAAAATAGAGTTTTCCTGAAAACTGTCTACAGTTCGAGCGAGAGACCGCGCTCGAGCTCCATCAGCTGCCGCATCTGGATGAGCTTCGGGATGTCCTCCTCGCGACCCAGGGCAGAAAGCATGCGCGCGAGATCGCCCGTCGACGCGATCGAGGGGCGAAGCCCCTTCCCGATGTACTCGCGGGTGACGGCGCGGCGGAGGTCCTCGTAGCCGCGCGTTCCCTCCGGCTCCGGCACGATCTTGACTTCGCCCCGGTCGGTCATGAGCTCGAGGACCGGCTCGCGGGTAAGGATCTCCTCGCTCAACGCGACGACGTCGCCGTCGCGCGTCCTCGCGTTCAGCTCGTCGAGGGCCTCGGCGAGCCGGCGCAAGTTCTCGGGCCTCATCGACGGCACGATGTCGATCCCGCGCGTTAGCTCGTCGGCTCCCTGCACGACCCGCGCGAAGGCCCCGATCACAATGTACGTGACGCGGCGCCGCTCGAGGGCGGCGAGGAGCCCGTAGGGATCGAGCTTCGGCTCAGCCACCTCCACCCTCGCGATCGGCTGCCGTGAGCAGCCGTCGGACGCGGCGCTCCGGCGAGAGCATCAGGTTCTTGCCGAGACGCTCAGGAGGCCCTTGCTCGAAAGGCACGAGTTCGAGCGGGAGATCAAAGCCGCACGCGCGCACAAGCTCGATGAGCGTGTCGACGCTCGGCGCGACGGCCGCCTGCTCCCAGCGGGCGATCACGGAGCGATCCTTGCCGGTCCGCGCTGCCAGCTCGGTCTGCGTGAGGCCGGCCCGCAGCCGCGCCTCACGGATCAGCGCCGCGCTTCTCATCGAGGCTGATTCTAGAGGTCGAATCTCATTCCGTCCTGCGAGGCATATATGCTACGCGATGAATGACTGCCGCAGTCGCCCTCCTCTCGATCGAGCGGAACCTACGCTTGATCGAAGAGCTGAACGCCGAGAATCGGCGCATGCTCGAGGAGCTCGCGGCGAGCGCGGAGGAGGAGCGACTGCTCACGATCGTCGAGGTGGCTGACCGGCTCGGCGTCCTCCTCCCGAGCGGGCGGGCGCCGAACAGTCTCTACCGGGCGGTCAGGCGCGGCGAGCTGCGCGCGATCATCGTCAACGGAAGATTGCGCTTCCGCCCATCCGACGTCGAGACCTACCTAGCCGCCCACGAGTGCCGAACCTGAGGAGAAGCCGATGGCCGTCAAGAGAATCGTGCTCCAGAGTGGAGAGATCCGCTACGAGGCCTCCTTCGAGGAGGGCGGGCGCCAGCGGCGCCGCCGCTTCCGGACGAGGAAGGACGCCGAGGCCGCCGCCCAGCAAGCGCGCGATCGCGAGCGGCGACGGAGGGCGGGCATCCCCGAGCAGCGGGAGGCGATCACCTACCGCGAGCTCGCCGAGCTCTTCCTCGACCAGTACACGGCGACCGGCCGGCGGGCCGACCGGTGGATGCGCGACATGCTCGGCTACTCGCTCAAGACGTTCGGGTCCGTCCCCGTCCGCGAGCTCCTGCCCGAGAACATCGGCCGCTGGGTCAAGCGGCTGCCGGTGAGCGCCAAGACGAAGCAACATGCCCTCGCAGCCATGCGGCAGGTGCTTCGCGCAGGCGTGACGTGGGGCTACCTGCCCGTGAACCCGGCTCGGCCGGCCGCCGTGAAGTCGCCGCCCTCGCAGCCGCCGGACATCATCCCGTTCGAGTCCTGGGACGAGGTCTTCGCGGTCGCCCGGGAGGCCGGGCGGTACAGGCCGCTCGTCGTCTTCGCGTGCGCGACCGGGCTGCGGCCGGAGGAATGGTCGGCGCTTCAGTGGAAGGACATCGACGTCGCTGCGCGCCGCTGCGTCGTCCGGCGCACGTACGCGAGCGGAGAGCTGCGCTCCGAAGGCAAGCGCGAGGCGTCGCTTCGGACGGTCCTGCTCGCCGACGTCGCGCTGGAGGCGCTCGACGAGCTGCCGCAGCCGCTCCGTTCCGACCAGCTCGTCTTCAGCGCGACCGAAGGCGGACACATCAGCCTCTCGAACTGGCGGCGGCGCGTCTGGTACCCGGCGGTCGAGCGAGCCTGCCTCGAGCGCCGACCGCTCTACCAGATGCGCCACACGTTCGCGACGCTCGCGCTCGCCGCCGGCATGCCGATCGACTTCGTCAGCCGCCAGATGCGCCACACCGACATCCGCACGACGCTCCGCTTCTACGCCCGCTACATCCCCGCGCTCGAGGAGCGCCACCTCGCCGCGCTCAACCAGGGTTGGCGCTCCATGAGGCCGATTAGCGCGGAGGCGTGAGGCCGAGAGGTCCACCTCAGCGGCAGTTCGACGGGTATGGCTGTCAGGATCGCGTAGTCGTGCCGCCTTCTGGACAGACCGCCGAGCTTCCCGCAGACCTCCTTCATGCTGCCGCTGAACGGCAAGGACTCGTCGTTCTGGTCGTAGGCGCGGGATGCTCGCTCGAGGCACCAACCAATCTGAGGCTCGCGAGCGACTACGCGATCGATGTACACCGCCGGCTTCTGCTCGATGGTGTTCTCGAAGAGAACGAATGCCAACAACCCGATGATCTTTCGCTCGTCGCGAGCGCCGTCTGGGAGCGCCACGGCTCCCAGGCGGCCGTAGTGGAGAGATTGCCGCGTTCGGGATTTCGCACCGCCCGGCCGAACGAGGGCTACCTGATTGCCGCCGCGCTGCTGCGCGAAGGGGCCGTCAGCGCCGTCCTCACGCTGAACTTCGATCTTGCAAATGGGCTATCCGGATGACCGGTCCTGGCGATAACGAAGCTCGTGGCCTGTTGCCATAGTTGAAGACGATCGTGACAGCCCCGCTAGGGATGGCTACCGACGATCCGCTCGCCCGTGACAGGGCCGATCTGCACGCTCTGCTCGAGCAGGCGCAGGAAGAGGTGGCCGCGGCTGCGCGAGCTGCGTC
>JBBRXG010000125.1:0-8026 GCA_038248655.1 Gaiellales bacterium | reverse complement strand
GTCTCTCGCCGCCTGCCGGTCGGCGTTCTTCACGCGCGCGTCGCGGCGCTGATCGCCGCGCGCGCGCGCGGCCGCGACGCCGTCTACTCGACGGGCATGGAGGGAAGAAGCGCGGCCGGCGCCCGGCTGGCCGGAACGCCGCTCGTCCAGCGGCTGCCGAGCGATCCGGCGTTCGAGCGAGCCCACTGGCGGGGCCTGACGGGGCGGACGCTGGAGCGCTTCCAGGACGAGCGGGGGGTTCGTATCGGCGTGCTCCGATGGGCGAGGGATCGTGAGCTGGCCGCGGCGGCGACGATCGTCTGCCCCTCGGCCTGGCTCCGTGACCTCGTCGTCGGCTGGGGCGTCCGGCCCGGCCGGGTCGAGGTTCTGCCGCACGCCGTCTCCGTGCCGCCGCTCGAGAGTCGCGAGGAGCTGCGACGACGGTACCGCGTCGACGGGCCGACGCTCGTGCTCGCCGGGCGCCTGGTTCCGCAGAAGGCGCTCGACGTGGCGCTTCGGGCGATCGAGGCGGTGGAAGGCGTCTCGCTCGTCGTCGCGGGCGACGGGCCGGAGCGCAGCCGGGCCGAGGCACTCGCCGCCGAGCTCGGTCTCGGCGAACGTGTCCGGTTTCTCGGCGCTCAGCCGCGCGCGGCGGTCTTCGAGCTGTTTCGCGCCGCCGACGCAGCGCTCCTCTCCTCGAGCTGGGAGAGCTTCGGGCTCGTCGTCGTAGAGGCGCTGGCGGCCGGCACGCCCGTCATCGCCGCCGCCGTCGGTGGCGTCGTCGAGGTGCTCGAGGACGGCCGGAACGGGCTCCTCGTCCCGGCGGGAGACAGCGAGGCCCTGGCGGCGGCGATCCACCGCTTCCTCGGCGACGGCGAGCTGCGGGTGAGGCTCCGGTCCGGGGCTGTTCCCTCGGTCGTCCACCTCGCGCCCGAGCGGATCTACGCCAGACTGGAGCGGATCCTGGAGGACGCGGCCGGAGGCTGACTGCTCACGCCTGCGCCTCGGCGACGACGTGGAAGTTGGCGAAGAGCGAGCCCGGCACGGGCTCGCGCAGCCGGCGCGAGCAGCGGTCGACCAGCGTGCCCCCGCTGTTCAGCGCCCAGACGAGCGGGTAGCCGAGCGGCCGCGCGTGGAGCTTCTGCGCGATCAGGTCGACGTAGGTTGCGCAGAGCGCGGCGAGGCACGCGGTCGTTCCCGCGCCCGGCGTCACCGTCACCGATGCCCAGTCGGCGTTCTCGTTGAAGAGGCGCTCGAGGCCGGTGTGCGTCCAGCGCCAGAAGTCGTTCGGGGCGGGGTGGTAGACGGCCGTGCCGTGCGTCGAGGCGAGCACGCGGCCGCGGGGAGCGAGCGCGCGTCGCAGCTCGCGGACGGCGGCGGGCGGATCGGTCGAGTGCTCAAGCACCTGCGTGCAAAGGATCACGTCGAACGACCCGTCCTCGACCGGCAACGACTCGACGACGCCCTGGAGGTCGGCGGCGGGGTTGTCGAGATCGACGCCGACGTACTCCGAGGCGTGCGGCGCGAAGAAGGGCTCGTAGGGACGAAAACCGCAGCCGACCTCGGCCTCGAGCCAGCGGGCGAGCGGTGCGCGCACCGTCCACGTGATCGACGTGCGGCGCGGGTTGCGCGCCAGGTCGGTGCGGGCGGGGTCAGTCGCGGGCATCGGCGAGACCCGAGGCGCAGGCGGCGGTCGATCCGACTGCGAGCCACAGGAGGCCGTCGGTCGGAATCCCGGCGACGAAGCCGGTCGCGGAGAGGGCGCCCATCGTCACGAGGAGCCAGCAGACGGCGAGGAGGCCGACCACAGCCCGGTCGGGCGGGGCTCGCAGCGCCCACCGTCCGGCGACGATCAGGCAGGTGGCGAGCAGGCCGAGGAAGAGCATCGCGCCGACGATCCCCAGGTCGGACAGGGCCTGGACGTACGCGTTCTGGACCCCCCAGGCGTGCTCGGGCGACGGGAACGCGAGCGCCGGCGCGTCCGGGAACCTGCGGTGCGCGTCCGCCAGGTAGGGCTCGTACGCCCAGCGCTCGGTCGAGCCGTCCCAGCCGACCCCGGCGGCGGGGTGGTCGAGGAAGATCCGCCAGCCGATGTACACGAGGAGCGTCCGCTGCGTGTACGACTCCACTCCCGTCGTCTGCTCCTTCTTGCCGACGCCGAGGAAGTGCAGGAAGTTCGCGATGTCGCCGCCGCGCAGCAGGACGACGCCGCCACCCGCGACCGCGGCGATGGCGAGGATCGCCGCGACGCGGCGGAGCGACCGGCGCGCGACGATCGACGCCGCCACCGCGGCGAAGCCGAACCCGGCGGCGCCTGCCGACGAGCCGGAGACGATCAGGCCGGCGACGCCGCTCAGGCCTCCGGCGAGCGCGAGCCGGCGATCGATGCGCGCCGCGGGGAGCGCGATCGCGACGATCGCGACCGACGCGGCCGCGCCTGACAGCGCCGCGAAGTCGTGGTGGCCGAGGAACGAGGGCTGACGCCGGCCCGCCGGCCACGCCGAGCTGAAGTCGACGCCGACCATCTGGAGCAGGCCGACGACGCTCGCGGCCACGCTCCAGAGAACGAGCGCGGCGGCGACGACGTCGAGGTCGATCCGCCGCCGGACGAGGACCAGCACGGCCCAGGCGAGCAGCAGGTACTCGAGGAACTTGCCGACCGTGACGAGGTGAGTGCGCCAGGCGTAGGGGTCGTCGCCGAGGAGCGGGTAGAAGACGGACGCGACGATCCAGGCGCAGAAGAGCGCGGACGCGAGCGCGACCGGCCGTGACGGGCGTAGCGGAGCGGTGCGGCTGCGGAGCGCGACGACCGTCGCGAGCGCGCCGAGCGCGAGCACGGCCAGGTCGGCGAGCGCCAGGTGCGGGCGCGTCGAGCCGACGTCGACGTCGAACCCCGGCTGGTGCTCGACGTGCAGGAAGACGAGCGGCAGCGTCGCCGCGAGGGCCAGCGTCGCGGGGGAGGAGAGGGACCGCCCGACCGTCGCCGCGCGCACCCGTAGACGATCGATCGGCAATACGTCGATCAATCGCCGAGCGGCTGATTCCGCGGAGGGAACGCTGGGCGCTGTCGTTCCGCTCGTCTCGTTCCGGCGGCCGTGAGCACCGCTTCAGCCGGTCGATCGGTCGAGCGATCGACCGATCGGCTACGCGTCCGGACGGCCAACAGCGGTCACTATAGTGGCCCCTCATGTCAAAGCGCCTCCTGTGGCGCCGCTCGGCCACGGCCGCCGGAACGTACGGAAGCGTCGCGCTGGGAGTGCTCGCGTCGGTCGCGGCGGCCCGCGAGCTGGGCCGCGACGCGTTCGGCGTCTTCACCGTCGTCCTCGTCGCAGCGAACTTCTTCCAGCTCCTGCTCGACCTGACGGTCGAGGAGGCGATGGTCAAGTTCGGCTACCGGTACAAGACCGCGGAGCGCTGGGGGCGGCTGCGCAGGCTGTATGGGCGCGGCCTCGCGCTCAAGACCCTAGGCGGGTGCGGCGCCGCAGCCGTGATCCTGGTCCTCGCGCCGTTCGCCGACTCGATCTTCGGGAGCGACAACCTGCTCGAGCCGATGCTCCTCGCCTCGCTCCTGCCGATCGCGCTGATCCCGGAGTCGCTGTCGGGCGCGGTGTTCGTGCTGGCCGGCCGGTACGACGTCCGCGGCGGATACCTCGTCGTCACCCAGGGGCTCCGGCTGGCCGGGATCGCGACGGGCGCGCACTACGGCGTGAGCGAGGCGGTCGTCGGGCTGGTGGTCGGCCAGGCGGTCGCCTCGCTCGTCGTCGGGATCGCTGCCCTGGCCTACTTCCGGGAGCTCCCGCAGGCGCCGGCCGAGCCGCTCGGCGAGGACCGCCGCGGGATCATCCGCTTCGTCGTCCAGTCGAGCATCGCCACCGGGGTCGTCTCGCTCAGGGGGACGATCGTCCCGCTCCTCCTGGGCACGAAGTTCGTCGCCTCCGAGCGCGACGCCGGCTACTTCCGCATCGCGCAGGCGCCGCAGACGGGGCTCGCCGCCCTGACCTCGCCCGTCCGGCTGATCATGCTCACGGAGCAGACCCGCGACTGGGAGGCCGGCTCGACCGACGCCGTCTTCGCGAGCGTGCGTCGCTTCAGCATCGCGGCGTTCGGCCTGATGGTCGTCACCGTGCCGCCCACCTACGTCTTCATGCCGGACCTGATCCGGATCGTCTTCGGCTCCCAGTACGCGCCGGCGACCGACGCGGCCCGGCTGATGCTCCTCGCCGGTGCGATCCAGCTCGTCATCGCCTGGACGAAGTCGCTTCCGGTGTCGATCGGCCGGCCCGGCCTGCGGATCGTCACCCACGGGATCGAGACGCTCGTCGTCATCCCGCTCGTCGTCGTCCTCGGCCGGATGTGGGAAGCGACCGGAGCGGCGGCGGCGATGTTGATCGCGACCGGTGTGTTCGCAGCCGTCTGGCTCGTCGCACTCGAGCGGATCCGCCGCGAGCACGCGCCGCTGCCCCCCGAGCCGCCGATTCTGCCCGAGCAGGAGCCCGTTCCACTGTGACGTCGCTCGCCTCGGGCTCGCTCCGCGGGGATCACAGGGCCCCTGCACCGCCCGGTGCCAGGCACGAGCCGGGGATGAATCGTCACACCATCGTTCCACCTCTGGTGCCAGGCACGAGCCGGGGATGGATCGTCACACCATCGTTCCACTTCTGGTGCCAGGCACGAGCCGGGGATGGATCGTCACACCATCGTTCCGCGTCATTCGGCTTCGGCTCGCTTCCGGCCCGTGAGCTGGTGAGAGTCCTGATCGTCTCCGGGATCTGGCCGCCCGATGTCGGCGGGCCCGCCACCCACGCACCGGAGGTGGCCGAGTTCCTGCGCGCGCGCGGCCACGAGGTCGAGGTGCTGACCACCGCCGCCGGCGCGCCGGAGCCGCGTCCCTACCCGGTGCGCTGGATTCCCAGGCGGCTGCCGGCGGCGGGCCGCTACGTGCGGGGTGCGCTGCTCGCCGCCGGCGCGGCGGGCCGGGTCGACGTCGTCTACTCGACGGGGATGATCGGACGCACGCGCGTCGGCTCGCTCGTCGCACGAGCACCGCGGGTCGTCAAGCTCACCGGCGACCCGGCGTACGAACGGGCGCTCCGCTACGGCCTGACGACGGCGCCGCTCGACGAGTTCCAGCGAGCCGGCGGCGCCCGCATCGCCGCTCTGAAAGCCGTCCGCGACGCGGCGCTGAGCGGGGCGCGGCTCTACGTCTGCCCGAGCGAATCGCTCCGTCGTATCGCCTCGGGCTGGCGGGGGATCGGGGCGGAGCGGATCCGTGTGCTGCCGAACCCGGTTGCCGTGCCGGCGCCCGCCGACCGCGACGAGCTCCGCCGCCGGCACGGCTTCACGGGCCCGACGCTTGTCGCCGCAGGCCGGCTCGTGCCCCAGAAGGCGCTCGGAACCGCTTTCGAGGCTCTCGCCAGGTGCGAGGGGGTCGAGCTCGTGCTCGCCGGCGACGGGCCCGAGCGCGCGCGGCTGGAGGAGCTCGCCCGCGGCCTCCCGGTCCGCTTTCTCGGCGCCGTGCCGCGCGAGACCGTCTTCGAGCTCCTCGCCGCGGCCGACGCCGTGCTGCTCTCGTCGAGCTGGGAGAACTTCCCGCACGCGGTCGTCGAAGGGCTCGCCGCCGGGTCGCCGGTGATCGCGACCGACGCCGGGGGCGTCGCCGAGGTGGTCGTGGACGGCGTCAACGGCCTGCTCGTCCCGGCCGTAGACGGTGCGGCGCTCGGGGAGGCGATCCGCCGGTTCCTCGACGACGACGACCTGCGCGAGCGGCTCCGGGCGGCCGCGCGCGGGTCGGTCGCGGCATACGCCCCGGAACGGGTCTACGAACGCCTCGAGTCGCTGCTCGCGGAGGCGGCGAGATGAACCCTCGCGTGCTGATGGTCGGCGCAACGCGATACGCCTGGCCGCTTCCCTCCGGGCTCGAGCGGAAGTTCTCCGCCCTTGCCGAGCAGCTCGACTTCCATGTTCTCGCCCGCGGCGACGGCGGCGACGAGCGCTTCCGGCTGCTCCCGGCGGGCAAGGGGTTCTACGCCCGGCTGCCGGGCGAGCTCCGGCGGCAGCTCGCGAGCTTCCACCCCGATGCGATCGTCGCCGAGGACCCGCGCACCGCATCGATCGTCCTGCTCGTGCGCGGGCTCTCGCGGCGGCACCGGCCGCGCGTGGTCACGGAGGTGCACGGGAACTGGCGGCATGCGACCAGGCTCTACGGATCGCCCGCGCGTCGCCTGCTCTCGCCGGTCGTGGACGCGCTCGATCGCCACGGCGTGCGGCACGCCGACGCGACGCGCGCGCTCTCGGCGTACACCGCCGGCCTGATCCGCGCCGAGCGCGGCACGGCGCCCGACGCGGTCTTCCCGACCTACAGCGACCTCTCGGCCTTCACCGCCCGGCCCGTCCAGCCGCTCCCGGCGGGCCCGGCGGCAGTGTTCGTCGGCGTCCTCGAGCCGTACAAGAACGTGGAGGGGCTCGCCGCCGCGTGGCGGCTCGCCGCCGCACAGGTGCCGGAGGCGACACTCGTGGTGGTCGGCAGAGGCCCGCAGGCCGGCATCGTCGAGCGGCTCGCAGCCGAGCTTCCCGGTCGCGTCGCGCACGTCCCCGAGCTCCCGCCGGAGGGCGTGGCCGCCGCCCTCGACGAGGCGACGGTCCTCGTCCTGCCCTCGCGCTACGAGGGACTCGGGCGCGTCGTGATCGAGGCGTTCGCCCGCGGCCGAGGCGTCGTCGCCTCCAGCGCCGGCGGGATCCTCGACCTCGTCGTCGACGGCCGGGAAGGGCTGCTCGTCGACGCCGACGACGTGGACGGGCTCGCCGCAGCGCTCGTCCGCGTGCTCTCTGACCGCGCGCTCGCCGAGCGGCTCGGCGGCGCCGCACGCGAGCGGTTCGTGGCCTGGGACCAGACCGCCGAGCAGTGGGCCGAGCGGATGCGGGCGCTCGTCGACGCCGCTCTAGACTGAGCCCGCATGCGCGCGGACGAGGTGAAGCAGCTGCTGAAGAACGGCGTCTACCGCTCGATCGGCGAGGTGTCGACGTCGGTCGGCGCGGACGAAGTCCCGGAGCGCACCCTGCGGGTGCTGATGTACCACAAGGTCAACGACGTCGAAGGCAACTCGGTCACCGTGCCCGTCGGCGTGTTCGACGAGCAGATGGCCCAGCTCGGCGAGCTCGGCTATCGGCCCGTCACGCTCGCCCAGGTGCTCGACCACTACGTCGGCGGCGAGCCCCTGCCGCCGGAGGCGGTGCTGATCACCTTCGACGACGGCTACCGGGACAACCTCGAGAACGCCGTGCCGATCTTGACGCGGTACGGCTATCCCGCCGTGCTGTTCGTCCCGATCGGCTACCTCGGCGGGCGGCGACCGCTTCCCCACGACGAGCACCTCGCCGCGCGCGGGATCGTCAACCCGACCCTCGACTGGAGCGAGCTCGACGAGCTCGAGCGCTCCGGCGTGAGCGTCGAGTCGCACGGCATCGGCCACCGGCCGCTGGCCGACCTCGAGGTGGACGAGGCTGCACGCGAGATCACGCTCTCCAAGCTCCGGCTCGAGGAGGCGCTCGGCAGGCCGGTGCGCGCGTTCGCGTACGTGAAGGGCTCCGAGGCGCACTACCGGCTGGTGCACCTCAGCCTGCTCAGGCAGGCCGGGTACGATGTCGCGTTCACCTCGGTCTCGGGCTCGAACGGGCCGGCGAGCGACCCGCTCCAGCTCCACCGCTACAACGTCGAGCCGTATCCGACGCGGACGTTCGAGCTCGTTCTCGCCGGCGCGTGCGACCTGATCGCCGTCAAGGACACCGTCGCCGGCACGCACGCGCGGCGGCTGTTCAACGCGGTGCTCAGGACGTCGACGAAGTAGCCGGCGTCCACGCGGCCGCGACGAACAGGTTCGCGAGGTTCCGCAGCGGCCGGACGCGGGCGAGCCGGTCGTCCAGCGGCTCCCAGCGGCGGAGCGCAGCTCCGGTCGCAGGACGGCTCAGCCGGTTCAGGTAGATGAACGGACCGAAGTAGCGGGCGTTGACCTCCGCGCGATCGAAGCCGGTCTCGTCGAGCAGCCGCTCG
>JBBRXG010000124.1:0-8048 GCA_038248655.1 Gaiellales bacterium | reverse complement strand
CGGGGCAATGCGTGTACAGGAAGGCGACGATCACCGTTCTGCCGCGCTGGTCGGAGAGGCGGACGAGGCGCCCGTCCTGGTCGTGGAGCGCGAAGTCGGCGGCCGGGGCGGGGTCGGTGATCGTGCTGCCGCGGAAGGCGGGCGCGACCTGCTTCGAGCCGCCACAGCCGGCTGCCAGCAGCACGGCGCCGGCGATCACCAGCGCACAGGCATGGCCCCGGCTCACGACGCCGCGGGCTGCGCCGTGCTGAACGCGACGAGCGCGGCCACGCGCCTGGGTTTGCCGCTCGGCCCGAAGCTCGAGATCGCGCCCGGCATCACGCCTCTAGCGTAGCCCCTGACGATCTGTGCGTCGCGTCGGTGATCGCAGGATCCGGTGCAGTCGACGCCGTGGGGAGAGAAGAAGCGGCGAGGCCTGGGGCACGCCTGTGCCCTCAGGCACGCGCCTCCCCGCGCGACGTTCCCCGCACCTCGACCGGCGGAGCGGTACGGAGGAGCCAGACCGCCAGCGCGAGAGAGAACCCGGTGAAGATCAACAGGCCGACGAAGCCCCACGTGTAGGCGCCGAACTGGTCTTCGACGACCCCCATCAAGAGCGGCGGGAAGAAGCCGCCGAGGCCGCCGGCGGCGCCGACGATGCCCGCTGCGGCACCCGCGTCGTGCGGGAACTCGGTCGGGACGAGCTTGAAGACGGCGCCGTTGCCCGCACCGAGGAAGCACGCGAGCGTGAGGCTGGCGATCGTCACCGGGACGATCCTCGGGTGCGAGGCGATCGATGCCAGCACCGCGGCGTCGACCGCGACGCCGGCGAAGACCAGCACGAGCACCGGGTACGAGCCGAAGCGGTCGGCGAGCCAGCCGCCGACGGGCCGGGCGATCGTCGCCGCGATCGTGAACCCTGCCGCCCGCAGGCCTGCCTCGACGAGCGAGTAGCCGAACCAGTCCTTCAGCAGCTTCGGCAGGAAGATCGACATCGCGACGAAGCCGCCGAAGGTGATGAAGTAGAAGAAGGCGAGCCGGTACAGCCGCCAGCCCGACCTGACCACCTCCAGGTAGCGGGCGCGCGGTGCCTTGCGCGGCGCATCCCGGGCGCCCTGCAGGAAGATCAAGGCGCCGAGCACCAGGATCACGCCGGCGCTCCAGCCCAGCACGTCCTGCCCGAGGTCCTTGTAGACGGCCGGAGCGCTGAAGGCCGCGACCGCCGTGCCGATGTTCCCGATCCCGTACACGCCGAGGGCGAAGCCCTGGCGTTCCTTGCCGTACCAGGCCGAGACGAACGGGATGCCCACGGCGAACGATGCACCGGAGAGACCGAGGAGGAAGCCGACGCCGACGAGGGCCCAGTAGCTGTGGGCATAGCCGAGCAGGACAGCCGGCACCGCGGACGCGACGAGCACGATCGAGAACACCCTGCGGCCTCCGAATCGGTCGGTCATCGCTCCCAGTGGGATGCGCAGGAGCGAGCCGAGCACGACCGGGATCGCGATCAGGACCGCGGTTCGCGTGCTCGACAGGTCGAGGTTGTCCTCGAACTTCTTCGCGAGCGGGGCGACCAGTCCCCAGGCCGAGAAGCAGAGCGCGAAGGCGAGCGTCGCGAGGGCGAGGTTCCAGCCGGGACGGTGGACGAGACGGTTCATGGCGGCAACGCTAGAGGGCCGCCCTTCCCGGAGTAATGCGTGCTTCTACTGATCCTCCTCGGGGAAAAGCCGAGAGCGCTCCGGACTGTCCCTAGACTGCGACGCATGCCGACCGTGGGGATCGTCAGCGCGGGCGGGATGGGAAGCGCGGTCGGCGGCGTGCTCCTTCGCGGCGGCGCCCGCGTCGTCACGACGATTGCGGGGCGGAGCGAAGGGACGGCGCGACGTGCCCGCGAGGCCGGGCTCGAGCTGCTGCCGGATCTCGGAGAGGTCGTCGAGGCGGCCGACGTCGTGCTCTCGATCGTCCCGCCCGACCAGGCGGAGGCGCTCGCCGCCCGGCTGGCCGGCGCCCGGCTGCTCGCCGACCTGAACGCGGTGTCCCCGGCGACGGCCCGGCGCATCTCGGCCGACGTCGACGGCTCGATCTCGGGCCCGCCGCCGCGGCAGGATGGCACGACGCGCATCTACCTCTCGGGCCCGCGCGCCGGAGAGGTGGCAGCTCTGCCGTTCGACGGCGTGGAGCCGGTCGTGGTCGGCGACGAGGTCGGGGCCGCCTCGGCAGTGAAGATGAGCACCGCCTCGGTATACAAGGGCTCCACCGCCGTGCTGGCCCAGGCCCTGCGCGCTGCCGATCACTACGGCGTTCTCCCACACGTGCTCGCCGATCTGGGCGAGGTCGCCGAGGACGCGGGCAGACGCGTCGCCCGCGCCGCGGCGAAGGCGGAGCGGTACGTCGGCGAGATGCACGAGATCAGCGCAGCCCAGGCAGCTGCAGGGCTCGACCCGGCGCTGTTCGAGGCGATGGCGCAGGTCTGGGCCGAGATCGCCCGGACGCCACTCGGCCGCGGGGCTCCGGCGGACGCCGGATCCGACCTGGCGGACGCGCTTCGCCTGCTCCGCTGACTCAGTGCAGCGCCAGCTGCCGGAACGGCTCGATGTTGGAGAGGCCGACGCCGACCAGCCGTAGCGGCCCCGGGCGATCGGCCAGCGCCCGGTCGAGGAGCGTGCAGGCGACCTCGCCGATCGACGTGCCGTCGTCGATCCCAGCGGCCAGCGTCGACGAGCGGCTGCGGATGGAGAAGTCGGGGTAGCGCACCTTCGTCGTCACCGTGCGCGCCGCCTGACCGGTCTTCGTCAGATGGTCGCCGAGGCGGACGGCCATCCGGTACAGCTCACCGTGCAGCTGCTCGAGGTCGCCGATGTCCTGCGCGAACGTCTCCTCGGTCGAGATCGAGATCCTCTCGACCTGCGTCTCCAGCCCGCGCGGGTCGATCCCCCGCGCCCGGTCGCGAAGCATCGTCCCGATCCTTCCGGGCAGAAGCCGGCGCAGCGCATCGTCCTCGAGGGCGGCGAGCGTGCCGATCGTCGCCACCCCGGAGGCCCGCAGGCGCTCCTCCGCCCGGGGCCCGACCCCGGGCAGCAGCCGCACGTCGAACGGCGCGAGGAACGCCGCCTCGCGGCCGGGCCTGACGACGGTCAGGCCGCCGGGCTTGCGGCGGTCGGACGCGACCTTGGCGACGACCTTGCAGGCGGCGACTCCGAGCGAGCAGGTGAGAGCGGTTGCGCCGCGGACGGCTGCCTGCACCGCCTCGGCGAGACGCCGGGCGGCGAGCAGGTCCGCCGCCCGCTCGCCGAGATCCAGATACCCGTCGTCGAGGCCGGTACGCTCCACGGTCGGAACGACCTCTTGCACCGACCGCCACACCTCCTGTGAGTACTGGCGGTACAGGGAATGGCGGGGACGGACGAAGACGGCCTCCGGGCAGCGGCGGAGGGCCTCGGCGCAGCTCATCGCCGAGTGGATCCCGAACGCGCGCGCGACGTAGTTCGCGGTCGCGACGACGCCGCGGCCGAGCGGGTCGCCGCCGACGATCAGCGGCTTGCGTCGCAGCCTCGGATCCTCGAGCTGCTCGACCGCGGCGAAGAACGCGTCCAGATCGAGGTGAGCGACGATCACGCCGCTAGCTTACGAGCCGCGTCTGCGGGCTCCGGTACCGTCGGAGCGTGGCGTCGGTCGACGTTCCGGTAGCCCTGCTCGGATACGGGACGGTCGGCTCCGCCGTCGACCGGCTCCTCCGCGACCAGGCGCCCGACATCGAGCGAGCGACCGGCCATCGCCTCCGCGTGGTCAAGGCGCTCGTCCGCGACCTCGCGAAGGATCGCGGCGGCGTGGCCGTGACGTCCGACTTCGCCGAGATCCGGGACGATCCGCAGATCGCAGTGGTCGCCGAACTGATGGGCGGGCTCGAGCCGGCCGGCGGGTACGTGCTCGATCTGCTCCGCGCCGGTAAGCCGGTCGTGACCGCGAACAAGCAGCTGGTCGCCCGTCGCGGCGCGGAGCTCTTCGCAGCGGCTGCCGAGCGCGGGGTGCAGCTGCGCTTCGAGGCGTCGGTCTGCGCCGCGATCCCGGTGATCAAGGTCCTGCGCGAGGCGCTCGTCGTCTCCAACGTCCACCGCGTGCTCGGGATCGTCAACGGGACGACGAACTTCGTCCTGACCGAGATGGAGCACGGCTCGACCTACGGCGACGCGCTGGCCGAGGCGCAGCGGCTCGGCCTCGCGGAGGCGGACCCGACGGAGGACGTCTCCGGACAGGACGCCGCCGCGAAGATGGCGATCCTCGCGACGGTCGCGTTCGGCACGCGGGTGACGCTCGAGGACGTGCGCTACGAGGGGCTGGGCCGGCTGGCGCCCGCCGACATCGCCGCCGCGCGCGAGCTGGACATGGCCGTGAGGCTCGTCGGCGCCGCGACCCTCGTCGACGGGCACTGGGACGTGCGGGTCGGGCCGGCGCTGGTCGACCGCCGCCACCCGCTCGCCGCGGTCGAGGGGGCGTTCAACGCCGTGATGCTGCAGGGCGATGCGATCCGGGAGATCACGCTCGAGGGTCCGGGCGCGGGCGGGATCGAGACGGCGTCCGCCGTCGTCGCGGACATGGTCACGGTGGTCGGCACGACGGGTACGGGCTTCCTCCAGAACGACGCCTGCTGGCGCGACCTTCCGCGCCTGCCCGAGGGCGACGTCGTTTCCCCGTACTACCTTCGGTTCGAGGTCGCCGACCGGCCCGGCGTGCTCGCCCTTCTTGCGCAGCGGCTGGCGGCGCAGGAGGTCTCGATCGCGCGCCTCGTTCAGCACCAGGGGCCGGAGTCGGCGACCCTCCACGTCGTCACCCACAAGGCGCCCGCGGGCCGGGTGCGGGCGGCGCTCGAGGAGATCGGCGCGCTGGCGGAGTCGCGTGGCCCGGCGGCCGCGTTGCCGGTGATCTCCGATCGCGGCGTCGCGGAGCTCGGGTGGGCGTAGGGGTCTCCCTGGGGGAGGGCGGCACGCCGCTGCTCGAGGCGCCGCGGCTCTCGGAGCTGCTCGGCTGCGAGCTCTGGTTGAAGTGGGAGGGTGCGAACCCGACGGGCAGCTTTAAGGACCGGGGGATGGCGGTGGCCGTCTCGCGCGCCCTCGAGCGGGGTGCGCCGGGCGTCGTCTGCGCCTCGACGGGCAACACGTCGGCGTCTGCTGCCGCGTACGCGTCGCGGGCCGGGCTGCCGGCGCTCGTGCTCCTGCCGGCCGGGGCGGTGGCGCGGGGCAAGCTCGCGCAGGCGATCGTCGCCGGCGCCGAGCTCCGCCAGGTCGACGGCTCCTTCGAAGATGCGCACCGGGAGGCGCGCCGCCTCGCCGAGACTGAGGGCTGGGTGAACGTGAACTCGGTCAACCCCGACCGGCTCGACGGCCAGGCCTCGGCCGCCGTCGAGATCGCCGAGCAGCTCGGCGAGGTGCCCGACGTGCTCGCGCTTCCCTACGGCGGCGGCGGCAACACGTGCGCCTACGTCCTCGGCTTTCAGCGGGCGGGGCGGGGCACCCCGCGCCTGCTCGCCGTCCAGGTGGGACAGCGTGCCGACACGATCGCGACCGCGATCCGCATCGTCCGGCCCGTCCACCGCGAGCGGGCGGAGGCGGCGGCAGAGGTGGTCACCGTCGACGACGAGGAGATAGTCCGCTGGTGGACGGCGATCGCGCGGCTCGAGGGCCTGTTCTGCGAGCCGGCCTCGGCGGCGGGCGTGGCGGGTGTGGCGAAGGTGCGGCCCGGAGGACGCGTCGTGTGCGTGCTGACCGGCCACGGGCTCAAGGACCCCGACGCGGTCGACCGGCTGTGAGCCTGCGCGTCCGGGCGCCGGCCTCGACCGCCAACCTGGGCCCCGGCTTCGACTGCGCGGCGGTCGCGCTCGATCTCTGGAACGAGGTCGAGGTCGCGGCGGGCAACGACCGACCGCCGGACCCGGAGCACATCGGCATCCGGGCGTTCGGCCTCGTCGCTTCCCCGGAAGGGCTCTCCTTCGAGTGGACGGACCGGATTCCCCGCGCCCGCGGTCTCGGCTCGAGCGCCGCGACGATCGCGCTGGGGCTGGTCGCGGGCGCGAAGTGGTCGGGTCAGGAGCTGCCAGCCGAGACGCTGCTCGCCCGCGGCGGACCGCTCGAGGGCCACTCGGACAACCTCGCCGCCTGCCTCGTCGGGGGCGCGTGCCTGACCTGGGAGGGCAGGATCGCCCGCATCGCCGACACGCTTCCGCTGACGGCAGTCGCGGTCGTCCCCGAGCAGCGGGTCCGCACGACCGAGGCGCGCGCCGCGCTCCCGGGCGAGGTCTCGCACCGCGACGCGTCGTTCAACGTCGCGCGGGCGGCACTGCTGGGTGCGGGCCTGGCGGCGGGCGACCCGGCGCTCCTCACCGCCGCGCTCGCCGACCGGCTCCACGAGCCGTACCGTCCATCGCCGATCCTCGATTCCGTGCGGGCGGATCTCCCCGCGGGCGCGGTCGGCGCGACGCTCTCCGGCTCCGGGCCGACCGTGATCGTCTGGGCCGAGGACGCGGTCGCGTGCGTGCCGGAGCTCGAGCGCCGCTTTCCCGGCGAGCGCGTGCTGCCGCTTGCGGTCGCAGAGGGGGCGCACTGACGTTTCCGGCGGAGTGGGGGCTCGAGCTCGGCGAGCCGTTTCGCGCGCCCTACTCGAAGCTCGTCGCGCCCGCCCGCCTGCCCGACGGAACGGAGGCGGTGCTGAAGGTACACCTTCCGGACGACTTCGAGAGCGTCCACGAGGCCGAGGCGCTGCGCTTCTGGGCCGGCCGTGGGGCTGTGCGCCTGCTCGCGCACGATCCGGGCTCGCGGGCGCTCCTGATCGAGCGCTGCGTGCCGGGGACGCCGCTCGGCGACACCTACTCCGATGACGAGATCGAGGTCGCGGCCGGGCTGATGCGACGCCTGTGGCGCGCGCCGTCGCACGACGTCACTTGGCGCCGGCTCTCGGACGATGCCGAGCGCTGGCTCGTCGAGCTGCCGTCGCGCTACCAGGGCCGTCTGCTGGACGAAGCCCTCGACGTGCTCCAGGCGCTCGGCCCGACGCAGGACGACCTCGTCCTCTGCCACCAGGACCTGCACGGCGGCAACGTCCTCCGGGCCGAACGCGAGCCCTGGCTCGTGATCGACTCCAAGCCGATCGTCGCCGAGCGCGCCTACGACGCCGTCGCGCTCATCCGCGACGCCGATCCGACGGTCGCGGAGCTGCGCCGGCGGCTCGATCTGATGTCGGACCTGCTCGAGCTGGACCGCGAGCGAGTACGCGGGTGGGGGATCGTCAAGTCGCTCGCATGGGACGACCCCGAGCAGGCGCAGCTCTTCTCGGAGGTAGGCTCCCGGCGATGACCGCGATTGCGGGAGAGGACGCCCTCCGCTCTCTGCTGGGCGAGCCGTCGGCGCTCGTCCAGGCGAAGGTCGGCGACCGGCTGAACGACCTGACTCGCCGGTTCGTCGAGCGGTCGCCCTTCCTATGTCTCGCCACCTCGGCCGCCGACGGCAGCTGCGACGTCAGCCCGCGCGGCGATCCGGCGGGGTTCGTGCGCGTCCTCGACAAGCGCACCCTGCTGCTCCCGGACCGCCCGGGGAACAGGCTCGCCGACTCGCACCGCAACATCCTCGAGAACCGGCACGTCGCGCTTCTGTTCGTGATCCCGGGAGTGTCGGACACGTTCCGGGTCAACGGCACGGCGACGATCGTCACCGACCCGGTGCTGCTCGAACCGTGCGCGGTCGAGGGGAAGGTGCCGAAGCTCGGGCTCCTGATCGAGATCGAGGAGGCGTTCACGCACTGCTCGAAGGCCTTCCTCCGCGCGCAGCTGTGGGACCCGGCCGGCTATGTCAGCCGGGACGAGCTGCCGTCGTCCGGCGAGATCATGCGCTCGGTCGGGGCTTCCGTCGACCCGGAGACGTACGACGCCGAGCGCGCCGAGCGGTACGCGCGGCGCGAAGGCTTCTACTGATCCAGTACCGGTTCGTCGACTGCGGATACTCGCTCGATCGAATCGAGGCGGGGCGGGAGCAATACCTCGACGCGCACGTCCCCGGGGCCGTCTTCCTCGGCGACGACCTCTT
>JBBRXG010000123.1:0-8361 GCA_038248655.1 Gaiellales bacterium | reverse complement strand
TCAGCCCGTGCGCCGGATTGAAGTACGCGAGCCGGATCTCGACGCCGAGGTCCTTGGCGCCGTGGCGCAGCACGTCGACCGTGCCTCGCTCGTCGAGCTCGACGGAGAGCCGCCTGAGGAAGTTCGTCCGAGCCGGCTCGTCGCCGCCCTGCCGGGCGGTGAGCTCGCGCCACTCGTCCGGCTGCGTCGCCTGGACGAACGCGAGCACCTCGCGCCCTCGCCGGTGTAGCGCAACCGCAGCGGCCGCTCGACCGTGATCCGCTGGTAGCCGAACTGCTCGTTCGGGAAGATCTTCACCCGCTCGTTCTCCTCGAAGTCGCCGTAGAGGCGGGTGATCTCCTCGATCTGCTCCGGTGAGATCTGCTTGCGCTTCTCGCCCAGGCTCTTGCGCATCTTCACCCACAGCTCGCGGGCGTCGACGAGCTGCACCTTGCCCCTCCGCGCTGCGCTCTTCCTGTTGGTCACGACCCAGAAGTAGGTCGAGATACCGGTGTTGTAGAAGAGCTGGTCGGGGAGCGCGACGACCGCCTCGAGCCAGTCGTTCTCGATGATCCAGCGGCGGATCTCCGACGGCCCGGAGCCGGCGGCGCCGGTGAAGAGCGGCGAGCCGTTGAAGACGATCGCGAGCCGCGAGCCGCCCCGCTCGGCCGGCTTCATCTTCGAGATCATGTGCTGGAGGAAGAGGAAGCTGCCGTCGTTGATCGCCGGCAGACCGGCGCCGAAGCGGCCGCGGAAGCCGAGCCGCTCGCGCTCGTCCTTCACGATCCGCTCGACCGACTTCCACTCCACCCCGAACGGCGGATTCGCGAGCATGTAGTCGAACGTGCGACCGGCGTGCCCGTCCGCGTCGAACGAGTTGCCCTGGACGATGTGCGACGCGTCCTGGCCCTTGAGCATCATGTCCGAGCGGCAGACGGCGTACGTCTCCTCGTTCAGCTCCTGTCCGAAGACCTCGAGCCGCGCCTCCGGGTTGAGCTCGCGGAGGTGGTCCTCGGCGACCGAGAGCATCCCCCCGGTGCCACAGGCCGGGTCGTAGAGCGTCTTCACGACCCCCGGCTTGCGCAGAAAGTCGTCGTCCTCGACGAAGAGGATGTTCACCATCAGCCGGATCACCTCGCGCGGCGTGAAGTGCTCGCCGGCCGTCTCGTTCGAGAGCTCGGAGAACTTGCGGACGAGCTCCTCGTACAGGTAGCCCATCTCCAGGTTCGAGACCGCGTCCGGGTGCAGGTCGATCTCGGCGAACTGCGAGACGACGAGGTAGAGGAGGTTCGCGCGCTCGAGCCGCGTGATCTGCGCGTCGAAGCCGAACTTCTCGATCACGTCGCGGGCAGCAGGCGAGAAGCCGGCGATGTAGGAGCGCAGGTTGCCGGCGACGTTCGCCGGGTCGTCGAGGAGGCGGCGCAAGTCGAGCGGGCTCGTGTTGTAGAACTGCTCGCCCGCGACCGACTCGAGCACCGGCGCGACGTTCTCGACCCTGCCTTTCAGCTTCGCCGCCCGTGCGAGCACGTCCGCCTTGGTCGGCTCGAGCACGCAGTCGAGTCGTCGCAGGACAACGAGCGGCAGGATCACCCGCCCGTACTCCGACTGCTTGTAGACGCCGCGCAGCTTGTCGGCAACTGACCAGATGAACGACGCGTGATTCCGGAGCTGAGGATCGGAGGTCACGTAGACAAAGCGTACTCAGGCTCCGCGGACATGACCTGGTCGCCCAGACGGGTGGCGAGGTTCGCAAGCGCCGCCGCCACCGACCTGGTGGGCCGCGGCAGATAGGTCCGAGCGACCAGTCCTCGTCGCCTACATGTTAGCTGGGTGATACACACCCAATCTGCTACCGTGTCCGAGGCGTGAAGACGATCCAGGTCCGCAACGTTCCCGACGACGTCCACCGTGCGCTCCGTACGCGCGCCGCGGCCGCCGGCGTGTCGCTCTCGGACTTCGCGTTGACCGAGCTCGAGCGCGTGGCCCGGCATCCCCCCGTCGCGGAGCTGCTGGCCCGCGCGCGCTCACGCTCCGGCGGCGCCCGCAGCGACTCGATCGTCGCCGCCGTCCGCGCTGGTCGCGACCGCGGCTAACCGCCGTGCTGGTGGTCGACACGTCGGCCGTCCTCGCGGCGCTGATCGCCCGCGACCTGGCCGCGGGACTCGTCGAGCGCCTGGCACGGGACGGCGACCTGCACGGACCGCACCTGATCGACACCGAGGTGCTGCACGCGCTCCGCCGGATGACAGCTGCGGGAGAGATCAGCGAGGATCGCGCCGCAGATGCGCGAGGTGACTTCGCCGAGCTGGCGCTCGTGCGCTATCCCCATCAACCGCTCAACGACCGCGTCTGGGCGTTGCGCCACAATCTCACCGCCTACGATGCCACGTTCGTAGCGCTCGCCGAGGCACTCGGGGTTCCCCTCGTAACATGCGACGCCCGCCTGGCATCCGCGCCCGGGCACCGAGCGCACGTCGAGCTATTCCGCCCGTGAGGTAGCGACAGGAGGCTCACAGCCGCCACAAGGGTCCGCGCGGGGACTTCGTGGGGGGAACCGCCGGTTCCCCCCACGGTGAGTAGCGGGGGCAGGATTTGAACCTGCGACCTCCGGGTTATGAGCCCGGCGAGCTACCTGACTGCTCCACCCCGCGTCGCGACCGGCAGTATACCAGGCGATGGAGCCGTTTTTCTGGGCCGCGCTGGGATTTCTGGTCGTCGCGGCGGTCGGGGGCGGGATCCTCGTCGGGCTGCGCGGCTGGCGGTTGTGGCAGGCGTTCGCCTCGCTCACGGCCGGGGTCGGCGGCGGTCTCGACAGCCTGCTGACCGGCGCGGAGCGGCTCGCCGCGCACGCGGAGCGGAGCGCCGAACACGCCCAGGAGCTCACCGCCGCGGTCGAGCGCCTCCGGACCGCCGAGCGGCGCTCGGCGATCCTGCTCGGCGCGGCCGGCGAGGTGCGCGACACGGCCCGGGCAGTTCTCGCCTTCAGGCCGCAGAAGTGATCTCGAGCTGATGCGCGTCGGCGCGATCGACCTGGGGACGAACTCGACCCGCCTGCTCGTCGCCGACGTCGACGAAGGACGCCTCGAGGCGGTCGGCCGCGATCTTCGGATCACGCGGCTCGGCGAGGGGGTCGACCGCAGGCGGAAGCTCCTGCCCGTGCCGATCGCCCGGGTCCGGAACGTCCTCTCCGACTACCGCCGCGAGCTCGACCGGCTCGGCGCCGAGCGCACCCTCGCCGTCGCCACGAGCGCCATGCGCGACGCCGAGAACGGCGACGCGTTTCTCGGCGAGATCGAGTGGAGCTACGGGTTCTCGACCCTCCTCCTGAACGGCGCCGAGGAGGCGCGGCTCACGTATCGCGGGGTGACGAGTGGCCGCGTGCTCGATCCCGGAACGCTCGTCGTCGACATCGGCGGAGGCTCGACCGAGCTGATCAGATCCGGCTGGCACGCGAGCCTCGACGTGGGGTGCGTCCGGATGACCGAGCGCTTCGGCGAGGACGCCGGCGCGACCGGTGACCACGTCGCCGCTCAGCTGCCAGACATCGAGGTCGGCGAGCTGATCGGGGTCGCCGGAACGGTCACCTCCCTTGCAGCGCTCGATCTCGGCCTCGTCGACTACGAGCCGGACCGCGTGCACGGCCACGTGCTCACGGCCGCCGCGGTCGACGAGCAGCTGGCCCGCCTCTCCCCTCTCCCCCTGGAGGAGCGCCGCCGCCTGCCCGGGTTGGAGCCCGAGCGGGCGCCGGTGATCGTCGCCGGAGCGGCGATCCTCCGCGAGATCCTCCGCCGCTACCGGCTCGACTGCATCGAGGTGAGCGAGCACGACCTGCTGCACGGGGTCGCGCTGGCCGCGGCCGAGCTCCCCGAAGCCCCGGAGCCGAACGCGCCCCCCGGGGCATACACCTGCTGCTAGCGGCGCCGCCGCGCGAGCGACACCGAGGAGCTTTAACCGCTCCGTAAGGGTCACGGTGACAACGTCCCGGCTCCTGGCAGGCATTCGAAAGGAGACGGGATGCATCACTCATGGTCTTCGAAGGCGACCCGAACGCTCGCGGCGTTGGTCGCCCTGGCGGTTGCGGTCACAGTTGGAGCGACAACGGCCTCCGCACGGTCGGCCGGCGGCAAGGACGGCTCCGTCTACACGCTGAGCAACGCCGCGGCCGGAAACGCCGTCCTGGTCTTCAACCGGGCAGACAACGGCACGCTGACGCCCGCCGGATCGGTCCCGACCGGAGGGCTCGGCACCGGGGCGGGCCTCGGATCCCAGAATGCGCTCGTGCTGAGCGACAACGGCCGCCGCCTCTTCGCCGTCAACGCCGGCGACAACACGATCTCCGCCTTCAGGGTCGGAAACAGCGGACCGGACCGGGTCGGCGGGCCGGTCGCGTCCGGCGGCGTCGATCCGATCAGCCTGACCGTCCGCGGCAATCTGCTCTACGTCCTGAACGCCGGCGACAGCGGCTCGCCCGGCAACATCACCGGATTCAGGATCGAGAGCAACGGGCTCGCCGCGATCGCAGGCTCCACGCGACCGCTCAGCGGCGCGTCGGTCGGCCCCGCCCAGGTGCAGTTCACCCCGAACGGAAACGCCCTGGTCGTGACCGAGAAGGGGACCAACTCGATCGACACCTACCTCGTCGACGCCCACGGGCTCGTGAGCGGGCCGAACACGCAGGCGTCCGCCGCTGCGACCCCGTTCGGGTTCACCTTCGACAAGCGCCAGAATCTCATCGTCACCGATGCCCTCGGCGGCGCGCCGGGAGCGAGCGGGCTGTCCTCCTCCGACATCTCCAAGTCGGGCAAGCTGACCCCGATCACTCCGTTCCTCCTCGACACGCAGACGGCTGCCTGCTGGGTCGTGGCGACAGACAACGGCCGCTACGCCTACACGACCAATACGGGCAGCAACACGATCTCCACGTACCGCATCGACGAAGACGGCTCGCTGAACCTGCGCTACCCGATCGCGGCGAACACGGGCTCGGCCCCGATCGACGCAGCGCTCAGCAGCAAGAGTCGCTACCTGTACGCGCTCGTCTCGGGTGCGGTGAACGCGTTCGGCGTCGAGAACAACGGAGCGCTGACCCCGATCAGCGGCGCAACCAGGCTCCCCGCCGGCGCCGTCGGCCTCGCCGCCGACTGACCGGCCCCGACCCTTCTGGCGGCGGCGTGCTCGTCCTCGGCGCGCCGCCGCTAGGCGTCCGAGTGTCCGTCTGGCGCCTCCTCCGGCCGCGGCTCGTCCTCGGCCAGTCGACGCTGGACGACCGAGCGCGAGAGAACGCCCACGAGGCGACCGTGCTCGAGGACCGGGGCCCGTTCGACCTCTGCCTCCTCGAGGAGGCGGTAGCCGTCGTCGAGCGGCAGGTCCGCGTCGAGGGTGAGCACGGGCGGGACCGCCGCCCGCGAGACGGGCGTCGTGCGCGAGTCGAGGCCCTCGGCGACGACATGCTCGACGAGCGTCTCCGAGGTCACGACCCCGACCAGCGCGCCCGAATCGTCGACGACGAGCACGGCGCGAACCTCGGGTCGGACGAGGTGCTCCGCCGCCGCCCGGGCGGGGGCGCCGGCGGCCAGCGTCGCCGGGTCGGAGAGCATGCCGTCGCGAACGAGGCTCATCTCGCCTACGGGTAGAGGCCGCGGGCGTTCAGCGCGGCCGCAACCTCGCGGATCCCCGTCACGAGGGCGGCCTGGCGCAGGGTCAGGCCGCGGCCCCGCGAGAGCTCCCAGACGCGGTCGAAGGCATCGCCCATCTTGTCGGCGAGGCGGGCGCGGATCTCGTCGCGATCCCAGAACAGCCTGCCGAGGTCCTGCACCCACTCGAAGTACGAGACGGTGACGCCGCCGGCGTTGGTGAGGATGTCGGGCAGGACCGGGATGCCGCGCTCGGCGAAGATCGCGTCCGCCTCGAGCGAGGTCGGCCCGTTCGCTCCCTCGGCGATCATCCGCGCCTTCACGCGCGGCGCGTTCTCGCCCGTCACCTGGTCTTCGAGCGCGGCGAGAACGAGGATGTCGCAGGGCAGCTCGAGCAGCTCCTCGTTGGACACGTGCTCGCCGTCGATCTCCTCGAGCAAGCCGCGACCCGTCAGGTGCGCATACTCGTAGAGCGCGTGGACGTCGAGGCCGCGCTCGTCGACGAGCCCGCCGGACACGTCGGACACCGCGGTGACGATCGCGCCGCGGTCGGCCAGCTCGTACGCCGCCACGCCGCCGACCTTCCCGAAGCCCTGGACGACGCAGCGCTGCCCCGCCAGCCCATGGCCCAGCCGGCGACACGCTCGCTCGATCACCATCACGACGCCCGCACCCGTGGCTTCGGCCCGGAACACCGAGCCGCCGATCGAGATCGGCTTGCCGGTGACGATCTCCGGGACCGCGTACCCGACCTGCATCGAGTACGTGTCCATCATCCACGCCATCGTCTGCTCGTCGGTGGCCATGTCCGGTGCGGGAATGTCCTGCTGGGGGCCGATCACGGGCAGAAGCTCCGAGGTGAACCGGCGCGTGACGGCCTGGAGCTCGCGCGGCGAGAGCGAGCGCGGCTCGCAGCGGATCCCGCCCTTCGCACCTCCGTAGGGGAGGCGGAGGAGCGCGCACTTCCAGGTCATCCACATCGAGAGCGCCGCGCACTCGCCGAGCGAGACGTGCCTGTCGTAGCGAATCCCGCCCTTCGTCGGCCCGAGAACGCTCGAGTGCTGCACGCGGTAGCCGGGAAAGATCATCCTGCGCCCGTCGTCGAGCTTGACCGGGACCGAGACGATCAGCGAGCGCTCCGGGACGCTCAGGCGCTGGGAGATCGCGTCGCTGATCTCGGCGTACGGAACCGCCTGCTCAAACTGCGAGAGGGCCGTGTGGAAGAGGGGCGTCTCCCACTCGAGCGGCGCGTGCTCCTCCGACACCTCCTGCACTCTTGACACGCCCGTGAGTGTAAGGAGACTTCGGAGGGAGACGCTTCGGGAACGGCGGGCAGGAGCCGATCCCGCGCACATCGAATCGAAGGGGCCGAGATGACACGATCGCTGAAACTGAGCGCCATCGCCTCGCTGATCGCCTACGCGAGCGGTGCGGCGGCGTATCTCTGGCGCGGCGCCCGCTAGCCCGGGCTCGCGGAGAGCGCGCCGAGCGGGTCGACGACCGCCCCGCGGACGCGGACCTCGAAGTGCAGATGCGGTCCGCGTGCATCGCCGGTCGCCCCGACCCGGCCGATCGCGGTCACGGTGGGCGTAGATCGTGCGCACGCCGTGCCCGTGCGCGATCGTCACCTCGAGCCCCCAGCCCCCCTCACGCCAGCCCGCATAGACGACACGACCGGCCCGGGCGGCGGCCACGGGAACGCCGACGGGAGAGAGGATGTCGATCCCGGCGTGGAAGCGCCCGCCTCGGGGCCCGAACCCGTCTCCGATCGGAAAGGGCAAGGGCCAGGCGAGCCTGAGCGAGGAACGCGGCAACGGGCCGCGGAGCGCCGCGAGAACCGCCGGGCCGGCGATCGCGTCCGGGAAGAAGCCGAGCCAGCGCTCGTAGCGGACGACCGCCGCCTGCGTTCTCGAGCCGAAGATCCCGTCGAAGCCGCCGGACGGAAACCCGTGCCAGGCGAGCTGGAACTGGAGCGCGGCGACGTCCCAACCGACCGTTCCCACGCGCATCGCACGGCTGCCGAGCGGGTTCCGCGCATACGGGCCGAGCGCCCCGCGCGTCAACGGGCCGACGTTTCCCGTCGGGGGCACGCCGGTACGTCGCTGAAAGGTCACGACCGCGGCCGACGTTCTCGGCCCGAAGTAGCCGTCGACGTCGCCGAGGTAGAGCGAGCGCTCGCGGAGCGCCACCTGGAGCGCGGCGATGTCGGCGCTGCCCCCCGCCCGCGCGAGCCCGGCCGTGAAGAGCAGCACGGCGAGAAGCGCGGGCCAGAGCACGCGCGCCGACGGCGGCAGCGGTCGCATCGAGGTCGAGTCGGTTGGGTCCTGCCCAGGCGAGCGCCCATGTTCGACGCCGCGCCACGAGCTCCTGCGGACTCGCTGAATCGAACACCAGGGACAGGCTGAAGCCTGTCCATGCACCGCCGCCCGACCTGGCGGGCGCGGCTGACAAACCGTACGAGTTCGAAGGATCGGGGAAGGGGGTGCGCGAGGGAAACCGGCTGTTTCCCCCGCGAAGCGACCGCAGCCGCGGCGAAGCCGCGGCCAGGGAGCGTTGCCGGGGGCGGGACTCGAACCCGCATGCCCCCCGAGGGGACACCTGGTTTTAAGCCAGGCGCGTCTCACCAGTTTCGCCACCCCGGCGCGGAGAGGATAGCCCCGCCGCCGCGACCGACGAAAGGCGGGCGCGGCCCGAGCCGCACCAAAGGTGCGAGTCAGGGAAGGGGGCGCGCGGGGGAAACCGGCCGTTT